>CAIYQO010000143.1 GCA_903928345.1 uncultured bacterium
CGCGGACCCCGCTCGTGCCATTAATCCGACCGACGTGGATCTGCTCATCGACCACGCGGCCCGCGCTGCGTGAACGCCGGAGCGGGACACAAGCCCCCGGTCAGCAGGAAGTCAGATCGGAAAGTGCGAAAGTCCACCAGCGTGGTACCAGCGCGGCGGATGTCACCTACGGCAAGCAGCTCAACGAGGGAAGCGTCGCCGATGCGCTGGCGGCAGGGGTGAAGCAGGCCTTCCGCGTGTCGGCAGACAAGCGGGGATATGTGCAGGAGCTGGCCATTCCCTGGCGCCTGCTGGTGAAAGAGGGGCCGGCGCCAGTCGCCGGCGCCATCATGCGCCTCACCGTCCAGCCAAACTTCACGCTAGCGAACGGAGCACGCCTCACCACCGGCGATCTCTTCCAGGCCGGCATGACACTGGAGAAGGCCTCGGCCTTCGTCATCCCAGGCGAGTGGGGCACGGCACAACTGCTGGGGCGTGCACCTCACAAGCCGCAGCCTGTCCGCCTGGCCGATGGACGCACCTTTCCCGTCCGGATACGCCGGGGCGTGCCGGAGGTGGACTGGCGCGGTTTGGCACAGGCCACCCGCGTGGCCTGTGTCGGCGACAGCATCACCTTCGGCTACGGGGTGGTGAATGCGGATTACAACAGTTATCCCGCGGTGCTCGGGCGCTTGCTGGGGCCAAGGTATCAGGTCGGCAACTTCGGACACAGCGGTGCCACGCTGCTGAAGCACGGCGATCTCCCCTACTGGCAGACCGGCGAGTTTGCCATGATCTCGGACAATTTTTTCCCGAACGTGGTGGTGATCATGCTGGGCACCAATGACGGCAAACCGCAAAACTGGAGCCAGAAAGAGGCATTTGCCGCTGATTACCGTGCGCTGATCGCGTACTGCCGCCAGCTGCCCAGCAAGCCCAGCGTCTGGGCCTGTGTGCCGGTGCCGGTGTACGGGGGAGCTTTCGGCATTCAGCCTGCCGTAGTGAATACCGAGATCGCTCCGCTGATTCGCGCCATCGCCGCCGAGACCGGCACGCCGGTGATCGATGTGCAGGCGGTCTTCGCGAACCAGGCCGCGCTGGTGCCGGATACCGTGCATCCGAATGCCGAGGGGGCGGTCCGCATCGCCAATACGGTGTATGCGCGTTTGCACCAGGCACCGGCGCTTTCGCCGATGGGCGGCACGTTTCACAAATCTGTCACCGTGAAGATCACCAGCCCGGTGCCCTCGGCAACGCTCTATTACACGCTGGATGGCACCCAGCCAACGCCCCAATCGCCAAAATACACCGGTCCGCTGACATTACAGGCCAGTGCCGTCGTGCGCGCGCTGGCGGTGACCCGGGATGACCCGGCAGGCCTCCCCGCTTCGGCCATGTTCACTATCGGGCGGGGGAAATAAGCAACTTGCGCTTATACGAATTGTGTGATCTGACGCGTGCAGGCTCCGTCACATCACACAATTCGTATCAGGTGACGGGACTTTTGTGGCGCACTAGACGGCGGAGGTGTCCGCGCTGCCGGCTCCGCACCCTCCCGCACCGGCCCCCTTCTCTGCGTCTCCGTGCTCCCTGACGTGAATCCCAACACTCACCCGTCGGCACAACGCCCCCGGGGCGACGCGTGCCATCCCGGGGGCGGTAGGGTGTGGGTGTGTTGCGTGTGCTACGGGGAGACGGCGAAGTCGTCCACAAAGCTGAACTTGCCACCGGCATCCGCGGAGGAGAGGAAGCCGGCGCGGGCGCACGCCGCTTTCGTGAAGGCGGTGGTGGAGAACGTATAGTCGATGCCGCTGAGCTTCACGTTGGAAATGCTGCCGGTGCCGGTATTGACGACGTAGGACAGCGTGTACCAGTTCGTCGCGGCATAGCCGGCGATCGCCTGCTCGTTCTTCAACGTACCACTTTCCACCAGGCCAAGTTTCCCATTCGTCCGCACGGTAATTCCGACAAATTTGTCGATACCCCCGTCGCCGGGGTAAAAGCCCAGGCCCACGCCACGATAGGGATTGGTGGCGCTGTCGGCGCCGGTGATCGAACCGACGCTCATCTTTGCCGAGACGGTGAAGGTGGCCGGGGACAGCCTGGTGATATCGGCGCTCACGCCGCCATCGGCGCCCATCGTGTAGGTATTGCTCACGATATGCTCGCCGTAGCCCATGATATTCCCCTGCGCAATGTATGTTGAACCGAGGGTATTGACGCCGCTGACGGGCTTGCCGACCATACCGGTATTGTCGGCCCCGGTGAAGGAGTCATAGAGATACACCGGGACGAGTGCTGCCGCGTCCGCCGTGAGGGTGGTGTGGCCATCGAGATAAGCCGCGATGTACTTCCCACCGTGCCGCGCGTTGACATCCGTGGTGACGTAGGCCGTGGTGGTCAGCAGGTTCTGCAACTGGTTGTCAATCCGTCCCTGCCGGTATAGACCATCCCCTCGTCGGCGTCGATGCGCGCCATCTGCTCCAGGTTGGTCTTCCCGCGCCCGCGGGTGGGGGGCAGGTTAAGCAGATGCACGTCCGGCAGCGGGGTGCGCTCCAGGTACGACGAGAAGCGGATGCGCACCGGCCCGTCGCCCGCGTAGCCCACCGCCAGCGGCGGCCCGGCGATGCCGGTGGTGTCGTCCGCGGCGACGGCGCACGCGGTGGCGAGGAGCAGCAGGCACAGGGCGGCCATAATCTGCCGGGTGAACGTGAACATTCCGGACCTCCAGTGAACTTCGCGCGCCGACCTGCACCGCGGATGAGCGGTCGCCGGCATTCTAGCGTACCTGAAAGCGCGCAGTTCAACAAGATACCGCCGAGTGCGGTACGCGGGGCGGATTATCGAGCAGGGTGGGGGTTCCTGGACAGACGCAATAGTTTCGGCTAAGCTTGTTCTGTCGGGAGTGGGGGAAACGAAGACGGCTATATGCGTTAGCTAATAACAACCGTTCGCCTGTTTTCCCGCCCGACGATAAATCGTCAGGCTACCGGCTGCGCCCCATAAATGGGGCTTTGGTAGGCCGCGAGATGGTTAAGCAGGGAAAACCGCACGGACTTCATGTCGGGAAACCGCCCTTCCGGGCACGAATTCAGCGTGCCGGCATGAAATATTCGGGGCACGCAAGCTTGACAAGCCCCTTTCAAGGGGCGCAGCCGGTAGCCCGACGATTTATCGTCGGGTCGGAGAACAGAGCAGCTGTTATGGTAAGCTAACGCGTATGGTAGAGGCGATTCCCTGCGCTATGGCGGGAACCGCAGTTCGCGCCTCCGATTCACACGGCGATCGGCCGCGATGGGGTACTCGTAGTGCGTCACGGAAACATACAAGGAGACAGCATGGCTTCACCGTCGTCCTGGTTCTACTTCGCCATTTTTTCGGCCATCTTTGCGGCCCTCACCGCCATCTTCGCCAAGATCGGGATCAAAGGTGTCGATTCAGACCTGGCAACGCTCATTCGGACGGGCATTATCCTGGCCGTGTTGTTCGGGTTCGTCTGGTTCACCGGCAAGTGGAGCAATCCGTTGACGTTGCCCTCCCGCACCTGGCTGTTTCTCGGTCTGTCCGCTCTGGCCACCGGCGCGTCGTGGGTCTGCTACTTTCGCGCCCTCCAGGTGGGCGAAGCGTCGAAAGTAGCCCCCGTCGACAAGCTGAGCCTGGTGCTCGTGGCGGTCTTTGCCTTCGCGTTTCTGGGCGAACGCCCGCTGTTGCGCGAATGGTTCGGCATCGCGATGGTGGCGGCCGGCGTGCTGGTGCTGGCCTTCAAACGCTGAACCGCCCCCGCTGCGGGCCTTATCGCTCCCCCAGCAGATACACCCGACCCGCCTGCGCCGCAAAGGTGCCGTCCGCGGTCAACCGTGCGCCGCCGACTTCCGTGACCGGACCGGTGAAGGGGATGTCGGTAGCGGTGAAGACCCAGGCGACGGCGGGCTGATCGGCTTCATCCAGCCACAGCGTGTAGTGGCCGCCAGGGGTGACGCGCAGGCGGTGCATGTGCGGCAACGCGGCCAGGTAGGTGTGGTTCACCTCCGCGTAGGCCTCCGCCAGCGCGCCGCCGGGCAGCGACGGGCCGGCGTGCTCCTCTTCGATCGGCTTGGACCACGGACGGGCGCCGAGGCCGGGCACCACCCGGTGGCCCGCCAGCCAGAAGTAGCGCGCGGGGCTGACGAGATCCGCCGTGAACGGGTAGCGCTCGGTGAAGAAGCCCGGGCTGGTGTCGAGCAGCACAAAGGCGGTGTCCTGATCCTCCATGTCCGTCCACAGCCGACGGCGGAACTTGTCGTTTTCAAAGCCGAACAGGCCCACCTGGCTCACACCGAAGATGGTGACCACCTCGCAGCGCTGTTTGAAGCCGTATTGCTGCAACCGCGCCTGCATGTGGAAGATCTCTTCCGCCTGCGGTGCCTTGTCCGCCCCCTGCCAATCCACGCAGGTGACGCCCAGATTCTGATAGGAATCCCAGAAGATATTGTCGAGGCCGGTGTCGTCCTTCACCTGCTTCACGCCGGCTTCCAGGTATTCTCCATAACCGGAACGCATGCGTCCACAGTAGAGACTCCCGTAATTGCCGTCCCATGGGTCGCCGTTCGCCTCACGCAGCAACCAGTCCGGATGCTCTTTCCATACCGGGGAGAACTTGGAGAACTGCATGCCGAACCACTGGTACACTTCGATCCCGGCGGCGTGCGCGGCGGCGTACAGGCGCTTCATGTTGGGGTTGCCGCCGAACATGTCGGCGAAATGCAGCGAATACGGGCTGCAGATATTCCCATCTTCCGGTCGGCGCTCGGGGTCAGACGTTACGGATTCCCACACGCCGTGGGTGAAGACTTCGGGATACCCCAACTTGGCGAAGGCGGGAAAGGCCGCGATCAGCGGCTCCGACCATGCCGGGCCGAAGGCGTGCAGGTCGGCGTCCCACAGGTGGGCATGGATGGACGGCAGCGGCACTTCCAACTGGAAACCATACTCGGCGTGGATGCGCCGGCGGACTTCGTGGAAGCAGTCCAGCCACAGGTTGCGCCATTCGTGCCTGAGCAGCGTGTGCGGCGCGCGATAGACCAGCAGCTTGCGCTCGGGCAGCGTGATCTCCGTGCCGAGGACGACGAAGGGGCGGTCGGCATAGTGAATGACCGTCTCGTCGGCGAATTTGTCCAGGCGGGCGCGCGTCAGGCCGGGGTGTTCGGCGAAGAGGCACAGCGCCAGGTCGTCTTTGATCTGAAAGTCGCAGATGGCGGCGCCGGCGGCGCGGGGGAGCATGTCCATGGGAAAGGATCCACCCCAGGCGTCCGCGGTATCGGTGAAGAAGCGTTCGATGGTGCTGAAAGCGCTGTCCGCGGCGACCGTCTGCTCCAGGTCGATGGCCGAGACATCCTGCTGCAGCAGCGTGCACCCCGTCGCGTCGCCGCCTAACTCCCAGGTGGTGTCTTCCAGCACCCAGTGCAGCGGCGCGCCGGGGCTGGACACCTGCAACTGCATCGCCAGCCCGGTCCAGGTGTGCTCCGCAATGACTTCCGTGATGGGCTGGAAGCGCCAGCGGAACGTCGCGGTGGGGTTGTGCAGGCGCCGCGTCTTCACCCGCGCGTCGCCCATGGCATCGGCATCCTGAATGCGCGGCAGCCAGCGCCCCCCGCCGGCAAAGACCAGGGTTATCGCGCCGTCGGCCTCCTCCACGTCCAGCAGGCGGAAGGTGTCGAAACGCACGCCGGTGTCCGACTCGGTGTAGACCGTCCACGGCAACCGCGGGCTGCGCAGCAAGGTGTCGCCCCACCGCACGGCGCCGATGCCCAAAAAGGCAGCATCGGCAAACGCCAGCTCGAGCTGCAGGCCGTTGGAAAACGTGAACGTGGAATTCATTATGTGGCTACTCCCCGGTCAAAATATCGTCCGAATCGCTGCAAGGGATTATACCAGTTGTCGAGGGAAGGAGAAAGGGCCGGCGTGAGGCCGGTGGCCGCGAATTTGCCCCCGGCAGGAACACCGGGGATGGGTTGACAGCCTATTCGCCTATCGCTACGATACAACGGTATCTACGGCTGTGTGGTCACATGATGACCGATGCCCGCCCCCCGGTGGTCGAAAGCCCGCGCGCCATGCTTATCCAACGCACGACCCACCCGGCGGAAGCGCGTGCGTCCGCGCGAACCGCCTGAAAGCGGTAGAGAGAGAGTTCCATGCGAGTTTCCCGTCATGTTTTGACCCTGGTCTGCGTCGTGTTGACCCTGGCGGCCTGTGGCGCCGCGCGCGCGGCGGGCACGCCCGTGGTCATCCCGAGTGCGCCGTTCGGCATCTTCTACCAGGGGGCGCCGCAGGCATTCACGGTGACGATGGATGCGCCCGGCCCGCTGCCCGCGACGGTGCCGCTCGTTGTGCGGCAGGTGCGCGCCTATTACCACGAGGCGCTGACCCCGGAGCAAAAGCAGATGGCCAACAGCGGTCAGGCGTACAACTTTCCGTGCGAGCAGGTGGGCGACGGCGTGGCGCAGGTGGCGATGGCGGGCACCCATGCCACCTTCACCTTTACGTTGCACGTCACGCGCCTGGGCGCGCTGCGGGTGCTGGCGGTGCTCGACGGGAAAGAAGTGAAGCTTACCGACTTCCTGCACGTGCTGCCGCCCAACAATGTGCCGGCCATGACCTCGGTGTTCGCCGTTTGTCCGCAAGGCAATTACACCACCCCGGGCATCGCGCAGACCTATGCGCGCATCGCCCGCGCCGGCATCAAGGTGGTGCGCTGGGAAACGGAGATGGTCTACCAACCGCGCAGCGAGACGCGGTTCGACTTCAGCGGTGACCTGAAACAGCGCGACTTGTTGCTGAAAAACGGCATGTCCGCCTTCCTCATCATCGGCCACGATGCCAACAACCACCTGCCGCTGCTCCCCAGCGGGCAGGTGATTACCTACGGCGGCGGCGCGCCGGAAACCCAGCCCACGCCAGAGCGCATGCCCGAGTTCGGGCGCTGGTGCGGCGAATTCGCGAAAGTCATGAAAGGCCCCATTCGCGGCTACGAATTCTTCAACGAGCCGTGGGAAGACGGCTCCATCAGCGGGGCGTGCGGCGGTGGGGCACAGGTCCGCCGCCTTATCCTTGCCGGCGCGCCGAAAATCCACCAGATCGATCCCAGGGCCCGCTGCATCGCCGCCTGCTCGCTGATGAACGCCGAGGACTCTTACCTGCCTTACGCCGACGTGATGGCGCAGTTGGACGGCATCAGCGTGCACACCTATTTTAACTTCAACGATCCCTCCACTGCCTATACCAGCCGACTCGGGAAGGAATCCTGGGATACGGAATCCTGGTGGGCGGCGTATGACGATTCCGCCCCCGAGCTGGCCGCGCACCAGGTGTATCGCGGCTTCAAAATGATTGAGCCGATGGGGGGCGGCACGGACCTGACCAATGAGGAGGGCAACCACTGCACCAGCGGCGCGGCCACCTTCATCACCGCGCAACGCTTTCTCGACGGGATGCACGGCGCGGGGGTGGCGATGAAGGGCCACTGCCCGGTGATCCTGCTCTACGAAGGCCGCCGGCACGCGACGGCCTTCCTGCAAAGCATCGCCCTGGCGGACGGCGGGCCGGGCTTCGGCGCCACCAATGGCAACACACCCTACGACCGCCTGGAGGCGCTGCCGCTGCAGAGCGCGGCGTATACGCCCATCGGCACCTTTACGATTACCGCCGTGAAGGGGCTTCACGTCTACGATGTTTTCGGCAATGAGCTTCCCCCCGCGCACGGCACCCTCGCCATCCCGGTCGGCCGGTTCGGCTACTACGTCGACTGCCCGTCGCTGCCGCTGTTGAAAGCGACGCTGGAGGCGGGTGTGCTCACCGGCGTCAAGCCCTTCGACCTGGCGATCCACGACTTCACCGAGCGCCTCGCCCCCGGCACCAAGCTGCGCGTCGACGTGACGAACGTCTACCCGGAGGCCGAACAGGCCGCCGTGACCGTGGATGGCGGGGCGGCGCTCACCTTCGACCAACCGACAGTCGCGCTGGACTTCGCGCCGGGCGGGAAGGCCACCGCCGTCTTTACCGTGAAAAGCGCAACATTGAACGCGGTGAACCATTACCCGGTCACCGTGACCGCCACCGGGCGACATGGCGTCACGACGCTCACGGAAAGCATCAATCAGGCGGTCATCGTGCGCGGCACCGTGAAGATCGACGGCGACCTGGCGGACTGGGACGCGCTGCACCCCGTGCCGATCTTTCTCGACGCGAAGCAGGAGTTCTCGACCGCCATCCTGGAATACCAGAAGCTGCCCTTCGAAACGGCGACCGCGCGGAACGCGCATGCCTATTTCGCCCAGGTGCAAGCCGCCTACGACGACCGGAACTTCTACTTCGCCGCGAAGATCAACGACCCGACCGAAAGCCGGCGGGAGAGCGACGTCTATGGTGAGCGCGCGCACACCTTCCCGTGGCCGAATCAACACCTGTACATGGACCCCCCGGAGATGACCGGGTATACCGGCGATAACCTGGCGCTGGGCTTCAACACGAACGACAACAATACGCAGCGGTGGAACTACGCGATGCCGGGCGATCCGCTCTATCGCGTCTACCCCTGGCCGGATACCGACTACGAGGTGGAAATCTACCCGGTGAAGTTCAACGCGCACGCCGATGCGTATATGCAACGCCTGTGGCGGGGTAATACGCCCTGGAAATATCCGGAAAGCGAAGTCTGGCGGCTCTGGGATCCGAAGATGCAATTCCGGCACCATGCGTATCCCTTCAACCCGCCGACGCGCGCCTACGACCAGGGTATCGTGCCCGGCGCGCAGAGCGTGGTGAAGCGCGACGGCAACGTGTGGATTTACGAGGTGGCCATTCCCTGGAGCCAGCTCTGGGAGGTCAAGCCCGTGGCCGGCACGACGTGCAAATTCGCCTTCACCACGCGCAACGATAGCCAGCACACGCTGGAATACGCCTATCGCAAGAGCGTCTCGGTGCTCAACCACTCCTTCCACCCGATGTGGGAGTTCTTCTATTCCAACGATACGGAATGGGGCTTCGCGCAATAGGCAAAGCGCGGGAGAGATCACAGTCACAATAGGAGCAAACGTATGATGAAGATGGTGTGGGTCTTGTGCCCGCTGTTACTGATGGTGCCGATGCTGTGCGCCGGCACGTCGCATATGCTGCAGCATGTCCAGCGGATCGTCTTTTTCGGTGATAGCCTGACAGACGGCGCCGATTGGCCGGACTGGGCAGTCAATACCCTGCGCGCGGAAACGCCTGCCCGGCATCTGGAACTGTACAACGCCGGGGTGGGGGGCAACACCTATCATGATCTACGCGTGCGCCTGGCGACGGACGTCCTCGCGCTGCACCCCGACCTGGTAGTGCTGCATTCCGGCACCAATGACATCTTTCAAAAGGTGACGGACGCCGCGTACCGCGCGGATCTGGAGGCCATCCTGCACACCCTGCGCGACCGGCACATCCGCGTGCTCTTGCTCACCACGCCGCCGGTCAAAGACCCCGTGGTCTGCGCGCGCCAGCACGAACTGAACGCTATTGTCTGTGAAGTTGCCGCCCATTTTAAGTGCCCGGTGGCGGACGCACACGACGCCTTTGACAAGGCCATCGCCGCCGGCGTGGAGCCGCTCGGACCGGATGGCGTGCATCACACCGCCGCGGGGTGGCGGCTGATGGGGCAGACGGTGCTGCTGGCGTTGGGCGGCAAACTCCCCCTGCAGGAAACGGTGGCGCCGAATCCCGGCCAGTTGCCGGGGTGGTTCGTCAGCCCGACGGTGAAGCGCGAGGAGCATCCCACGCCGCCCGCCGCCTACCTGACGGCCTTCGATCCCCGGGCCGCCGGCTGGGCGCCGTATCACGCGGCGGACATCCGGAAGACGTGTGTCTGGTGGCGCGTCGGCTCGGTCGACCGCGGCGCGATCTACCCCGTCGGCGACCTGCAAACCATGCACGACACGGCGGCCTATGCTGGCAGCACGCTCACGGTGCCGCACGCGTGCCGGATGACGATGCGCGTGGGCGGCCCCAACCCGCTGCTCGTGTGGTTGAACGGCAAGCAGGTCTGGTGCGGCGCCGGCTGGCACGGCTGGCATGCCGATACCGACCGTTTCACCGTGACGCTGCAGCCGGGCGAGAATCACCTCCTGGTCTACTGCGCCTCGCTGTTTTATCTCGAACTGACGAAGGCAGACGGGTAATACCGTCGCCGCCCGGCTCGGGTTCCATGCAAACAAACCGCCTGTGGCATCGTAAATGTCACAGGCGGTTTGTGCATGACTACGACCGAAGCCGTATAACCCCGGTGTTACGGTTGCACCGTCACCGTGCCCCAACGGGCGGTGTCCAGCCCGGCTTCACTGGGCACGTCGGAGACCAGGTCGGTCTCTTTGTCATGCCAGTAGAGGCGCACCAGGCGGTTGGTGCCGGCGGGGTTGGAGAAGATGACGCCGGCTATACCCTTCAGCGTACCCCCCGGGGTGAGGCCCAGGTCGGCCAGCGGCACGGTGAGGAGGACGCTGTAGCCGGTCTGCTCCGTCGACACCTTCACGGTGGCGTTGGGCAGCAGGTGCACCACGTCGAAGGGCCGCCCGTTGCCCGGATTGTTGTTGACCAGGTAGGTGATCGGGTTGTCCTGCTTGGTGGCCTTCTGCTGCCAGTAGACCGCGACGTCCTTCCCGACAATCGGGGCGGCCAGCAGGCGGATGGGGCCGCGTCCCGGGACATCCAGCTTCAGGTCCACCGCGTCGCCGCCGATGAAGGCGTGGGTGTAGCGGCCTTCGCCGTTCTTCCACGGACTGTCGTCCGCCACTTGCCAGAGGATGCCCAGGTTGGTGCCGTCGTGCAGGAAGACGGCGCGCCACCAGCGCGCGGGGTTGCCGGCGGCGACCACGCGCATCTCGGGCACGCCGGCCAGCAACGGCTGCGACGCGGCGAGTCCGGCGGCGGGCGGAGCGTCGGGGAGCTTCGCCACACGGGCGATGGTCAACATCGCCGGCTCAACCGGTGCCGATGTCCGCTGCCCCGCGGCGATCCGCGCGCCTTCGTCGATCTGCGCCTGGGTGATGGTGAGCTTGATGGCGGTCTTGCGGCAGGTGTCCAGCCCCAGCACCTGCATGATGCGGAAGGACGGGCCGCCCAACTGCACGAAGGTGCGTCCCTGCGGGTCGTTCCAGACGAACCCGCCGAAGCTCTCCTGCCCGATGAAGGTGTCGTCCAGCGTGACATCCCCCTTGGCGTCCTGGCAGATGCTGCTCAGGTACAGGCCGTCGGTGGTGAGGAAGTACCACTCGCCGCGGTCGCCGCCTACCGCCACTACGCTGCCGACGGCGGGCACCTTCTCCAGGATGCCGTTGGCGCGGAAGACGGCGATGAGCACCCCGCGCTGGGCGGCAGGCGCGTCGTGCCGGCCATAGAGGTTGGGATAGCTCCCTTTCCGCCCGTCGGTCGTCGCAAAGGTAATGCCATCGGTGATGTTGCCGGCCTGGTCCATGATAATGGTGCCGCGTGACGACGAACCGTTGTCGACGGGGATGCGGTTCGCCGGCTGCGTCGGCTGGTGGAAGTCGTACAGCGGCACGCCGTTCTTCGTGAAGCCGAGGCAGGGATAGACCAACTCGTCCGCGCTCATCATGGTCAGGTCGGGGCGGGTCCAGCCGCAGGACCAGTAGACCGAGCCGCCTTTCACATTGGTGGTCACCTCGTCCGGGTCCACCTTGCCGTTCTCGTTGCGGTCGCACCAGGCTTCGCCGGGCTTTTTGGCGGTGGCGAAGTGCAGCCAGGCGCAGGGACGAAAGACGCCGTCCTTATCGCGCTTCGCGATGCTCAGCCCACCGGCTTCCCAGCCTTCCGGGCCGCTGACGGCGTATTCGTACTTGCCGATCTTATACACATAGCCGCGCCCCGTCAGGTCGGGGTGGTAGATGAGCGGCTTCTCCGCCGTGCCCTTGTGCAGCGGGTCGGGTTGCGGGTCCAGTTGGAATTCGAGGCCGAAGCAGATGAAGCGCGTGGCATCATCGGTGACGGCGTAACCGCTCATGGCGCCGTAATCCGCGCCGCCCCAGAAGGAATGCTGCAGCTTACCGGCCGGCGTCCAACGGGTCACGCGGCGGCAGGTCCCCTGCGCTTCCGCCACCCACAGGTTGCCCTGCGCATCGATGTCGACGCCCAGCGGGCTGATGAGGTTGGTTTCGACGAACTTCCCGGCCGGGCGGTCGTTCCCGGTAAACGCGTGGCCGATGGTCTGTTGCGCCTTGCCGTGGGCCGTGTAGACCACGACCTGATTCGTGCCGCGCGTGGTGACGGCGAAGCGGGTGGCATCCTGGCTGATGCCCAGGCGCAGGGGTTGCAGCCCCGCGGCGATGAAGAGCACGTGGTCGCGCGTGCCGTCGTCCTTCAGCGTGGCGACCGTGCCGTTCTTATACAAGCCGTAGAGGATGCCGTTGCGATCCTTGACCGCCACCAGGTCGTCGCTGTCGGCGGTGGCCAGGATCGCCCCGGTATCCGGCGCAATGCGGAAGAGCTTGTTCGGGCCCAGCACCAGCGCGTAGAGGACGTTGTGGTAGCACGCGATGGTGCTCTCCTCTTTCACCGCGGCGATATCCACCGGCAACGGCATATACGGGCTTTTCACGGCATCGGTAAAGAGGACGGCTCGCCCGGTCTCGACGGCGTATTTCTGTATTGCCGACTGGCTGTACGCGTAGTTGCGCGTGAGGCAGTAAACGGTGGTATCGTCCAGGGTCGCGTTACACACTTCATCGACCGCGGTCCACAGCACGCGATCCTGATCATCGACGCGCAGGATGCCGGGGGTGCCTTCGCAGCCGACGAAGGTGGCTAATTTCACCGCGCCGCGTGACACAACGCCGGTGGGGTACCCGTGGTTGCAGCCCCAGCAGTGGTTGCCGTCATCGGTGATCCACGGCGGGGTGCCGGCGTTGTAGACGCTGTTATACAGGCGCAGGGAGATGGGTTTGTGGTCCACCACGGTGGCGGTGTAGGCCCCCGGCGCGACGGGCTTGCCTTTGTCGTCCAGGCCGTCCCATAGATCCGTCAGCGCACCGGCTTTGCGCGGATACTGCCCGAACAGGTTGCGCACGCGCACGCCGTTGGCGTTGTCGATGGCGATGGTGACATCGCGGTCTTCGGGTAGACTGTAGGCAATCGGGATGCTGCCCGCGGTGTCGTAATTGATGAAGCGTTTGAAGCGTGCGGCCTGCAAGGCCTGCTGGCGGGCGGTGATGTCCAGGTGTCCCGTCGCGCTGATCACCGCGCGGCCCCAACCGTCGCGGGCGCGGAACATGAAGATGCGGTTCACGGTATCGTCCTTGATGCCGTCGGCCAGCCGGTGGCCGCCCCACAGGCCTTCGATGCCGAAGGTGAACTGCTCGCCCGGCTTCAACGGTTGCGCGCTCGTGCGGCAATAGGTCCACGGCCAGAAGGCTTCCAGGTTATAGCCTTTGCCGTCGTCCCACTTCTTCGCGGCGATTTTGCCCCCGAAGGCCTCCATGGTCGCGCCGTATCTCGCCAACTGGTCGGGCCGCGCCGGGCCGGTGGCGTCATACGGCGGCTTGTTCATAAAACCCCCGTGCGTCACGATGAGATATGGGCACGCGTCCGGCGCCGAGTAGAACATATTGATGTGCATCTCATGTTCATCCGGCTTGCGGTCGTCGAAGACCACGCGCGCCTGGTAGCAGTCGTTCTTCCAACTGTTGGCGAAGTCTTTCCCCGTCACCGGGTTGGCCATCGGCGTGCGGTCGGCGAAGCGGGCCAGGAAGTAGACGCCCTTTGCGTCCCACATCATATGCGTCCACACGCTGTACTTGTCGACGATGGTCGGGCTGTTGTAACTCCAGACCCCTGCCGACAGATCCCAGTCGTCGGTGTTGCCGTCGATGACTACCGGGCCGGGCGCCGGCACGACCATGACCTCGCTGTTGAGCGACATGGTGCGCGCTTCATCTTCGATCGCGACGGCGCACATCGCGCAGACGAAGAGCACGACGAGGAAGGCGCAGAACTTCAGCATGGGGAACGTCTCCTTCGGTGGTGTACCAACCGTTTTATCTTGTGACACCCGGTCGCTGGTTTGGTTGCTGCGCGGGGCACCCACGCCGGGCGGAAGGGAATTGCACGCGGACAAGGAATTCTCTCAGCGCTGACTGAGAGGACCATACATGACTACCATCCCGTTTTACACCGCCAAGGCGCACCTGTCGCAGGTGTTCGCGCGCGAGGCGCGGCAATGCGCCTTCACCGCGGAAACCGTTCCGGCCTATGACGACTGGAAGCGCGCCGTGCGCGCAAAGCTTAGCGACCTGACCGGGCTCTCCCGCATGGAACCCTGTGCGCTGCAGCCGCGGCTGCTGGAGACGCGACAGTGCGAGGGGTATACGCGCGAGAAGATTGTCATCCAGACGGAACCGGATGTCTGGATGCCCTGTTATGTCCTCATCCCCGTCGGCGTGCGTGACGCCATACCGGTCATCGCGGCCCACGGGCATGCGAGTGGCGGGAAGTACGCGGTGGCCGGGTGCGCGGAATTCCCGGCGGTGCAACGGGCCATCGCGCAGTACAACTACGATAATGGCGTGCAGCTCGTGCGGAAGGGCTATCTGGTCTTTTGCCCCGATGCCCGGGGATTCGGGGAACGGCGCGAATCCGCCTCGCAGTACGCTACCGATGACTATTTCGTCAGCGGCTCCTGCGTCGAACTCAATCAGATCGCCTTATCGCTGGGGCAAACCGTGACCGGCATGTGGACCTGGGATTTGATGCGGCTGATCGACTATATCGCCACGCGCGGTGACTGCGACGTGACGCGGCTGGGGTGCGTGGGGTTGTCCGGCGGCGGATTGCAGACGCTCTGGCTGGCCGCGATGGACGATCGGGTGCAGTGCGCGGTGATCAGCGGGTATTTCTACGGCTATAAAGACAGCCTGCTGGAGCTGTTCAATTGCGCCTGCAACTATGTGCCCCACCTCTGGCACGCGGTCGATATGGGCGATCTGGGCGCGCTGATCGCCCCCCGGCCAGTGTTGATCGAAACGGGATCGGCTGACAGCTTGAACGGGGAGCGCGGGGTGCTGAATGTCACGGAACAGGTGGAGATTACCCGCGCGGCGTACCGTCTCCTGGGACATGACGAGAGGTTGTACCACCACGTCTTCCCCGGCGCGCATCTCTGGCAGGGGGAAAAGACGTACGATTTCCTGGCGCAGTGGCTCGGGCGCGCCGGCTGCTAACACGTATGTTTATTCCGCCGCCAAGGAGGAGTGCGCGCGCCGGTGCACGAACTATTAATAACGAGCTACCGTCCGGCAGCCCAACTTGCGCCAACTCCCTGGGGGAGGGCGCGATCTAGAAATAGTTCAGGTGCTCGAAATGTCTCTTCCAGATCTTTCGGGCGGTTACGCACCCCTGTGGTGCGGGGCCGCCCTTTTTGCGTGGGGCCTGGTGGCTATCCTCGGGTGTTGCGCCCGACGCGCGGTAAGCTTCCTGCATCCCCTGCTCACCGGTCTCGGCAGTCTGGTGCTTCTCTACCTCGCGTTGACCGGTGGTACGGCCAGCTTCGCGCTACCGCTGCCCTTCTTCCTGGGGGATGCCGGCCTCGCGTTCACCATCGATCCCTTGAGCCGTTGGTTTCTCGGCATCATCGGCCTCATCGGCTGCGCGCTGGCCGGTTTCACCCCCGGCTACCTGGCGCACCTGCGCACGCGGCTCTCCCTCGGCTTCGTCTGGGCCGCGCTCTGCGTGCTGCTCATCAGCATGAGCGGCGTGGTACTGGCGGGGAACGCGATCAGCTTTCTGGTCTGCTGGGAGTTGATGGCGCTCTCCTCCTTCGTGCTGGTCGCCGCCGATCATGAGCAGCAAGCCATCCGCAAAGCCGCCCTCATCTACCTGGGGGCCACCCGCGTGGGGACGGCCTTCCTCATGGGCGGCTTCCTGGTGATGCACAGCCTGACGGGCAGTTGGACCTTCGCCGACTGGCACGTGAGCGGCGCGGTTGCCTTGCTCCCGGCCGTGCTCATCTTCATCGGGTTGGCCACGAAGGCCGGGTGCTGGCCGTTTCACCTCTGGCTGCCCATCGCGCATCCCGCCGCGCCCGCGCCCGTTTCGGCGGTAATGAGCGGCGTGATGCTCAAAACGGCCATCTATGCGATGGTACGGCTCTTCGTCCTCGGCGATCACCTCACGCATCCCGCACTGGGGCCGTTCATCCTCATTCTCGGCGCCATTTCCGCCTTGTGGGGCGTGCTCTTCGCCCTGTTGCAGCACGATCTCAAGCGCCTGCTGGCGTATCATAGCGTGGAGAATATCGGCATCATCCTGATGGGCATCGGGGTGGCGCTGGTGGCCCGGCAATATCACCTGGCGCTGCTGGCACAGGTCGGGTTGGCCGCCGCGCTCTTCCACACGCTGAATCACGCCGTCTTCAAAAGCCTGCTCTTCTTCGGCACAGGCGCCATCGACGCGCAAACCCACCAGCGCGACGTCGAGCACCTGGGGGGCTTGATCCACCGGATGCCGTGGACGGCGGCGGCCTTTATCACCGGCAGTGCCGCCATCTGCGCGCTGCCGCCCTTCAACGGCTTCGCGAGCGAATGGCTGCTGTATTCGGGCTTCTTCGGCCTTGCCACCACGGGCGCGACGGTGGGCCTTCGCCTGGGCGCCTTGCTGCTGATGGGCTGGCTGGCCCTGGTGGGCGCGCTGGCGCTGGCCTGTTTCGTCAAAGCCATCGGCGTGGTCTTCCTCGGGTTACCGCGCAGCAAAGCCGCAGAAAGCGCACGCGAGGCCGGACGCGGGATGGTGGCGGCGCAGGTGCTGCTGGCCGTGCTTTGCGCGGCATTCGGCATCGCCGTGCCCGCGCTGTTGCGCCCGTTATCCGCCATCACCGCGCCTCTCAACGCCGGCGCGGCGCTCGCTCCGGTATGGACATTGCCCATCCCGCTGCTGGCCGCGCTGCTCGTCGCCCTGGTGGGGGGCGCCAGCCTGCTGATGCACACCCTGGCTACCCGGCAACCGACCCGCCGGTATATCACCTGGGAGTGCGGCTTCGGCACGCTGGGGCCACGCACGCAGTATTCGGCGACCAGTTTTGCGCAGCCCATCTCCCGGCTGTTCGGCTCCCTGTACCGCTACGCGGTCGCCATCCGGGTGCATGGCACGCGCCGGCGCCACTTCCCGGACGCCATCGATGCCGGGGCGACGCATGAGCCCTACCTGGAGACGCGGGTCTACCGGCCATTGCTGCGCAACCTGCAACGCGTGGCCGGGATGCTGCTGATGCGCCTGCAAGCCGGCAGCATTCACCAGTACCTGTTTTATATCGCGCTGGTGCTGCTCCTGTTGCTGTGGGTGGGGTGCCGATGATGCTGACGATGCTGTTGCTGCTGCTGGTAAATCTCTGCGTCGTCCCGCTGCTGCTGGTCGGCGTCATTCGCAAAGTCAAGGCGCGCATGCAGACCCGCATCGGCGCGCCGGTGCTGCAGCCGTTCTACGATGTCGCCAAGTTGCTGCGCAAGGGCGAAACGATCAGCGAAACGGCCAGTTGGGTCTTTGTTCAGGCGCCGCGCATCAACCTGGCGGTGGCGCTGCTGGTTGCCGTGCTGGTGCCCTGGTACGGGCTGACGTTGCCCCCGGGCTGGGCCGCGGCCAGCAATCTGCTGCTGATCCTGTATCTGCTGGCGCTGGGCAAGTTCGTCAGCCTGCTGGCGGCTATGGACACCGGCTCGGCCTTTGGCGGGCTGGGCGCCAGCCGGGAGGCGACCATCTCGCTGCTGGTGGAGCCGGCGGTAGTGATGGGCCTGGGCGCGCTGGCCGTGGCGACCCGCAGTTTGAACCTCAGCGAGGTATTCACGCAGCCCATCCACCCACTGGTCGCCTTGCTCGTTGGCGTAGCGCTGGTGATTACCGCGCTGGCCGAGTTGTCGCGCATGCCCGTAGACGATCCCACCACGCACCTGGAGCTGACCATGGTGCACGAGGCGATGATCCTGGAGAACAGCGGGCGCAACCTGGCGCTGGTGGAATATGCCGTGGCGTTGCGCAGTTGTATCCTGCTGGGCCTGGCGGCGCAGGCGCTGCTGCACGCCTGGCCGGCCCTGCACGCGTTCCCGCCGCCGGCGCAGTATGGCATCGGCCTGGCGGCGTTGGGCGTGACCGGCATCGCCGTCGCGGTGGCGGAAGGTGTGCTGGTGAAGCTGAAATGGCGCCGGGTGCCGCACTTCCTGGCGATCGCCATCGTGATGAGCGTCATGGCGGCGTTGCTGGCGGTGGCACAACGTTGAAAGGAGCCCGGTGATGACAATCTCGCCTGTAGATTTGCTCGCGGCCGGCGCCGCCATGTGCGCCGTGTGGATGTGCGGCGTCGGCGGCCTGACGCCGTTGTTGCGCCTGCTGGGCGTGCAGACGGCGCTATCGGCGGTGATGGCCGCCGTGCTCGGGGCGACCTTCGGGCTGCCGCACTACTACGTACTGGCGCTGGTGGTTTTTGCCGTCAAGGCGGTGGCGATTCCCGTCTACCTGTCCCATGCCGCGACGCAGTTGCAGTTGCGGCGGGATGACGGCGTGTTGACCCCCACCGCGCTCCCGCTCTTCCTTGGCTGCGGTATCCTCATCGCCGGCTATTTTCTCGCACCGCGCATCGCCGTGCCGACCATGGGGTACACCGGCGCGGCGGGGATGGCGCTGGCCTTGCTGCTCACCGGCATGCTGATTATGGTCACTCGCCGCCTCGCGCTGAGCCAGGTGATCGGCTTCCTGGTGCTGGAAAACGGCATCTTCCTGTACAGCCTCACCCAGACCCACGGGATGCCGCTGGTGATCGAGATGGGCATCATCTTCGACGTGCTCATCGCCGTGCTGGTGGCCGGCGTGGTGATCTTCCGCTTGAATCGCAGCTTTGAACATATCGACGTTACGCAGTTACGGGGGTTGCGCCATTGAATGCGCTGGTGTTGTTCTGCATTCCATTGCTCATGGCGCTGCTGGGCCTGATCCGGCAGACGGCGCGCTGGCTGCCCGGCGCGGTGGCCGTCGCGATGCCGGTGCAACTGGCGTTGGCGGGGTGGTGCTGCCTGCACGGCTGGGCGCAACCCGTCAGCGGGTCGGCGGACTTCGGCCTCGACGGTATCGGCGCCGCCTTCCTCTTCATCACCACGCTGGTGGCCACGGCCGCGCTCGTCCACGCCGCGCTGTTGCTGCCGGCGGAGCGCCGGGAGTCGCCGGAGATCAGCGACCGCCAGTTAGGTCTGTTTTACACGCTGGCCGGGGTCTTTCTGGCAGCCATGTATGCCGTGTTGCTGGCGCAGAATCTGGGCTATCTCTGGATCGCCATGGAGGCTACCACGCTGGTCTCCGCGCCGCTGGTCTTCTATCATCGCAGCCGGCACGCGCTGGAAGCCTCCTGGAAATACCTGCTCCTCTGCAGCGTAGGCATCGCCTTCGCTCTCTTCGGCACGGTGCTGCTGGTGGCCGCGCAGCATACGCTCGGGGCGGCGGCTTCGCTGCGCTGGCACGACTTGCTCGCCCATGCGCACGCCCTCGACCCGCGCCTGCTGCGCCTGGGGTTCATCTTCTGCCTGTTGGGCTATGGCACCAAGGCCGGCCTGTTCCCGCTGCATAACTGGCTGCCCGATGCCCACAGCGAAGCGCCGGCGCCGGCTTCCGCGTTGCTCTCCGGCGCGCTGCTCAACTGCGCGCTGGTGGCTATCTGGCGGCTCGCCCAGGTGATGCAGGCCGCCGGGCAGGGGGATCTGGTGCGGCAGTTGCTGGTGCCGGCCGGAGCCGTCACCGTGCTGGCCGCGGGCCTGCTGCTGGTTCGCCAGCACGATCTGAAGCGCATGTGGGCGTATTCCAGCGTCGAGCACGTTGGGTTGTTGACGCTGGCCATCGGCATCGGCGCCACCCCGCTCTTCCTGCTCCACGCGCTCAACCACAGCCTGGTGAAGGTCGCCCTGTTCCTGCTGGCCGGCAGCATCATGCACCATTACGGGACCAAGGCGTTGAAGCAGATCGGCGGGTTGCTGCGCACCGTGCCGGCCTGGGGCGTGCTGCTGGCGGGCGCCGGGTTTGCCATCGCCGGCAGTCCGCCGTTCGGCACCTTTCTCACCGAGTGGTTGCTGTTGCGCGACACCTTCGCGGCGCGGGAATACCTGGCCGGCGGGGTGGTGATCGTCGGGCTCACCATCACCTTCCTGGCGATCACCGCACACCTCGGGCGGATGCTCTTCGGGCGTGCCGCGGCGGTCGACCGGCCGGCGCCGTCGGCCGCCTGGTCCTTCGTGCCCGCCACGCTGCTGGTGCTGGCCCTGCTCACCGGCGTCTGCTTCACGCCGCAGGTGATGACGGTGCTGCTGGCACTGACCCGGATCGGGGGAGGCCCGCGATGACGACGCTGCAACCGTGCGCCCCCGCCCTTTCCCATATCACCGTTACGCCCGCCGACCTGGCGACGCAGGTCACGGCGCTGCTGCTGCAACCCGGCTGGCGTTTCGGCCACCTCACGGCGCGCAGCCTCGACGCACGCCACACCGCCATCGACGTGCTGCTGCTCGATACGCAACGCGGCGCGGTCACCTGCCTCACGGCGCCGCTCGCGGACGGGCAGGCGGAGTACCCGTCGCTGACGGCGCAGCTTCCGGCGGCGCACTGGGCAGAGCGGGCGGTCGGCGATCTCTTCGGCCTGCGCGCAGTCGGGCATCCCCGCTGGAAGAGCATGCTGCTGCATAATGACCGCTGGCCCGTGGACCTGTTTCCCCTGGCCGGCGCGGCGCAGGCCACCACGCCGCGTGAGCCATATCGCTTCCTGCAGGTGTCGGGCAGCGGCATCCATGAAATCCCGGTGGGACCGATCCACGCCGGCATCATCGAGCCGGGGCATTTCCGCTTCTCCTGTGTGGGCGAAATCATTACCAACCTGGAAATTCGCCTGGGGTATCAGCACCGCGGCATCGAAGGACGGCTGACCGAGGTGCCGTGGAGGCAGGCGCGCTACCTGGCGGAGTCCGCGAGCAGCGACACCGCCGCCGGCAACGCGCTGGCTCATGCCCTGGCGGTCGAACATCTCCTCGGCATCGCCCCGCCGCCGCGCGCGGCGGCCCTGCGCATCCTCGCGCTGGAACTCGAGCGCCTGGCGAACCATATCGGCGATATCGGCGCACTGTCCGGCGATATCGGCTATAGTCCCGGCGCCTCGCTCTTCCCGCCGTTGCGGGGGGCAACGCTGGCGCTGGCGCAAACCCTCACCGGCAATCGCCGCCAGCGCTGGTTCGTCCAACCCGGCGGCGTCGCGCGGGATCTCGACGATGCCCGGCGGCGCGCGCTGTTGCAAGGCGTACAGGACCTTGCCCGGCGGGTGACCGACCACCTGCCGCTGGTGCTGGAACACGCGGGGGTGCTGGAACGCATGGACGGGGTGGGGCGGCTCTCCCCGACGCTGGCGCGTGATTTCAGCATCGTCGGCCCGGCGGGGCGCGCGAGCGGCACGGGGTACGACGCTCGCGTCTTCTCACCTGCGGGGGCGCCGCCCGCGGCGGCGACGCGCCGGATCGAGGGGGATGTGCTGGCGCGCGCGCAGATGCGCGCGGAGGAGATCGCCTCCAGCGTGGCGATCCTCACGCAGACGCTGGACACGCTGCCGGACTCGCCCATCCAGGTCGCGCTGCCCGCTACCCTGCCGCCGGACGCGGTGGGGGTGGGGGTGGTGGAAGCCTGGCGTGGGGAACTGCTCCACTGGGTTACCACGAATGCCGACGGCGCCATCGCCCGCTATGCCATCAAAGACCCCAGCTTCAACAACTGGACCGGGCTGGCCATCGCCATTCGCGGCAACCTGGTGACCGACTTCCCGCTGTGCAACAAGAGCTTCAATCTGTCGTATAGCGGCAATGACCTCTAGGAGGCGACGATGCGCAACCCGTTTCTGGCCCTGGTCCGTGCCGGCACGCAAACGCTGACGCAGTCCTTCCCCGACCTCCCGACGGAGGCGACGGGGTTGCCGACCGTCACGGCGGCGTCGTGCCGGGGGTGCGGGGCGTGCGTGGCCGGCTGCCCGACGCAGGCGATTGTCGTGGCAGGGGACGAGGTGACGTTGGACCGTGGCCGGTGTCTCGGCTGCGGGCAGTGCGTGCGCTGTTGCCCGACGGGCACGCTGGCGGAAGAGCGTGCCACGCGCACGGCGGTGCGCACCCGGGCGGAGTTGCTGCTGAGCAACCACCCCGGGCCGCGGACGCCGTCGGCGGCGCTACCGCTGTTGCGCCGCTCCCTGCATGTGCGGGAAGTGTCCACGGGGGACAGCGCGGGCGACCTGGAAGTCATTGCGAGCACCAACGCGCAGTTCGACGTGGCGCGCTTCGGCGTGCACTTCGTGGCCTCGCCGCGCCATGCGGATGCCTTGCTGGTGACCGGCCCGGTGGGGCGCGGCATGCGCGAGGCCTTGCTGCGCTGCTATGCCGCCATGGCGGAACCCCGGCTGGTGATCGCCGTCGGCACCGACGCCATCAGCGGCGGCCTCTTCCGCGGGGGCTACGCCGAAGCCAACGGCGTCCCCACCGACCTCCCCATCGCCGCCTACGTCCCCGGCGCCCCGCCCCATCCCTGGAGCATCATCCACGGCCTGCTGCTGGCCATGGGCCGCGACTGAGCAGGGGCCGTGAGATCGGCACCAAAAGTGGCATTTGTGGGGGTAAGAATATTTGAGTGGTTTGGTTTTCTTGGTTGGGGTGCGGGTAGGCGGTTGCCTTGGACTGTACGCCGGGCTTTCTAGCGCGGTCGTCCTTCATTTGGCCTCTATCCAATTACGATCACGTTGACTAAATTCCCTTCTAGGCTCTCGATCATCCGTTTAATATTAGAAACTATGCGCAATTTTGTCGTATAATCAATGTGAACCCTCTTCTCACCTAAGTTTCCTAGTTGTTTCCGCTTTTCCATTTGCTTTTCTTTTGGCAATGATCTGATATTGATGAAACTTTCTTCCCACAACGAAACGTCATCAATATAGAAATTGATCTTCTCGACTCCATTATCGGTAATCAATCGCTCCCAGGAGAGAGAATAATCTATACCGACTTCACTGTATTTCACATAGGCTATTCGTCCATCGGCAATAAACTCTATTGTGAATCCCTGATCAGATTCTATTCGGTTGCTTCGCAAGTTTGACCAAAACATCTGACAACCCTTTCACTAGAGGGACAGGTTATCGAAGAATAATTCGGGGGACAGCCTACTAATTAAAGCGCTGTAATTAGTAGTCTGTCCCCCAATTACGGTGCCTACTTCACGGCGCCGATGCTCAACGCGGTGAGGCGGCCGTCGGCCAGGGCGATGACGAGTTTGTCGCCCCAGAAGAGGCTGTGGGCGATGTCTTGCGGGAGGCGCTGCTGGTATTTCAGCGTGGTCGCGGCGAAGAGCTGCACGTTGCCGCCCCAGTAGGTGACCGCGGTCAGCGTGACGCCGCCCACCTGCGCGGTGAGGATTTGCTTCACCACGCTCTTGCCCAGGAACTGCTTGCTCAGTTCCGGCGCGACGGTTTTCGGGTCGGTGTAGGCCATTACGGCGGCTTTGCCGTCCGGGGCGGCGGTCAGGCGCAGGGTTTTGCCGGCGGCGTCGAGTTTGGCTTCCGAGCCGTCGAGCGTCGTCACGGTGAGCTGGTCCTTTGCCAGCGTCATCCCGGTGGCGCGTTCCGGCAGCGTCGCCGCCCAGGCGACCGGCATTTCGGGGATCACCTGCTCGACGGTGGCGGGGGTGACGGCGGCTTTGCTCGGTGGGTCGAGGGCGAGCTGCGGCGCGGTGCCGGCCACGGCTTCATACAGCGTGCCCACGGCCTCATTCATGCCGTCGGCGTCGTAGGCGACGAGGGTGACCGACTCTTCGCCGTAGGCGATGGCGTTGCGCTGCCAGCTCAAGTACCCGCGTCCGCGCCCGGGGAAGACATCGTTTTCCGGCTTGTAGGGCAGGAAGTTCTTACTCGCGGCGAACTTGATGAGCGGATTGTCCTCCGGCGTACCGAGCAGGATGGCCGCGCCGTGCAGGTCGAAACCGCTGATGCCCGGGCCGTTGTCGCCGGGCTTCGCGCGTACGTCGGGGTCGAGGCCGGTCCAGGTGCGCGCCTCTTCCGGCGACAGCAAGCGCGCCTTATTGACGTCGGCAGCATTGACCACCGTCGCCTGGATATTCCACGGCTTCAGGGTATCCACCAGCCGGTCGGCTGCGGCGGCTTCGTACGCGCCGGTGCCCTTGACGATGGTCACCTGGTGATGCAGGCGGAAGAAGCGGAAGGCGCTTTCCCAGTCCTGGCCGAAGAAGATGGCGCGCGGCGTGGTGCCCGCCAGGGCGCCGCACTGCTTGCTCGGTTGATAGGTGAAGTTCGTGGTCGCTTCTTTGTTAGCGAGCAACTCGCGCACGACCACCTGCCACTTGCCGGCCGGATCGTTGGCGGCCAGCGGCACGGTGAGCTTGCAGACCCCCATGTCGGTGGCGCGATAGAGCGTGTAGCGCGCGGCGCCGAGGGGATCGAACACGCGGATGAAGAGCGGCGCGGAGCCGCAGAGCGGCGCTTTCCCGTCGTCCACCAGCGTGGCGGTGAGCGTCACGGTGATGGGGTCGGTGGCCGCCAGGTAA
Source organism: uncultured bacterium (assembly GCA_903928345.1). GTDB lineage: Bacteria > Armatimonadota > Hebobacteria > CAIYQO01 > CAIYQO01. The sequence continues at coordinate 24,598 of CAIYQO010000143.1, forward strand.
TCGCGATTCAGGATCGGGGTGGTGAGCTGCAGCCCGCTGATGGGGCGCGCGGTGCGGGCGAAGATGCGCAGTTGGCCGGCGCCGAAGGAGAACTTGCCGCTCAGCGTGTGGCTTTTCGCCCCCTCGGTTAGCTCGCTCACCTTGCCGCCGCGTACCGCGTCATACACCGGGCGGCCATCGGCAGGCAGCGTGAGGGTGGCGGTCGAGGCGATAGCGGTGATCGGGTCGAACTTGTCCGTCGGCCCGGCATGGCGATAGCTGCACGTCCCGTTCAGCGCGAACAGGTACTCGATATCGCCCTTGGCGTGCCGGCTGGTGATGACCGCCGGGTTGTCGCAGCCCATCACCGGCGCGACGCCGAGAGCGGCGAAGCGGGCGTTGAGCGCGGTCGCGAAGGGGGTGATCTCCGCGAGCAGGCCCGGGATGTCCGAGGCGTCCGTCTGGTTGAATTTCGTCACGTCGCACGGCATCCCGAGTTTCGTGGCGCCGGCAATCCGCACCCCGCAGTCATCGCTCACCAGCACCGTGCCGCCGCCGGCGATGTAGGCTTCCAGCGCGGAGACGATCTTCGCGTCCAGATAATCGATGCCGACCAGCAGCAGCGCCTTGGAGTGCGTGGCGACGGTGCCGTCCAGGATATCCTGATCGACCACCGGGTCGAGGGGCACGTGCAGCATTTTGCCGGCTAGGTAGGCCTTGTTCAACTTGTTGATGCTGTTGCGGCCCACCGCCTTGTTGAAATCGGTTTTGATGTATTCCGCGGCATGGTAGAGGTTGTTGGAGAGCGACCAGAGCAACGCCACCTGCTGATGTTCGGCCGGCATGGTGGTGAAGACGGTGCCGAAGTGCAGCATCAGGTAGTTGGATTCGAAGATGCCGTCGGAGTCGGGCGCCTTGCTCGGGGTGGCATAGCTGTAATACGGGTTGACCGCCATGCCTTGCAGGTCGGTGATGAAGGTGGCATATTGCTCCAGGCGATAGTAGGCGGAGGGGGAGCCACTATTCCAGATCGGCAGGCACCAGTAGGGTTTCTGCGTGTCGCGCGCGTGGCCCATCTCGGCGTAGAAGGAGCTGAAGAGATGGCGACCCGGGCCGCTGTCGTATTCGGTGTGGCCGCAGGTAATCGACAACGGGCGGGAGATGTTGAAGTCGTAGCCGTCGGAGTAGCAGTACCACCCGTAGACGCTCTGCGTGGCGGCGAGGTAGTTCGGGTCGATGTATTTGACTTCGAAGGCGCTCTGTTTCCAGGCGGCTTCCATGAAGGATTCGCGCCAGCGGTGATAGTGCTCCCACTTATCGAGCGACGTTTGATCCTGCACCGACACCGTGTTCCAGGGGATCGCGTCGGTGCCGAAGGCGCTCTTGTAGGAGCGGAATTGCGACGGCACGGTGAACGGACCGCGATCGCCGCCCCAGGTCAGTCCCGGCTCATCGTAAAAGTGCGCGCCGATGGTATTGGGCGAAGTGCGGTCGAAGAGGGTCTGGTGCGACACGCGGGCTTCGCCGCCTTGCAGCACATACGGGTCCGACCAGTCGCATTCCATGCGCAGATCCATCTGGTGCCCGCCGCCCATCAGGTCGCCGCGCATGTAATCGAGGCCGGCGCGGATGTTGGCGTTCTGGTTGCTGCCGGAAAAGACCCCCAGGCCCATGTTCAGCCCGGCGCCGTTCTCCCCGGTGTATACCTGGCTGTTATCGTTCGGCCCACCGCCCCAGGAGAGCAGGCGGAAGCTGCTGTTGCGGATGTGGCTGTAGACTTCGATCGTCGTGCTGGCGGTCGTGTCATACGCCGCGACTTCCAGCGTGTATTTGCCCGGGCGCAGCAAGGCGCCGTTCAGGTGCAGGTGCTCGGTGGCGCGGGCATCGGCACCCACCACCGGCACGGCGATCAGCGGAAAGGTGAACGCCAGCTTGCCGGCATCCTCGCCGGTCACGGTGAAGGCCAGCTCCGCCGCGGGCAACGCCGCCGGCGCGGTGCGCAACACCGAAACGTCGATGCGCTCGTTCGTCTGGTACGCCACGCGGCCCAGCGGCAAGAGGAGCTGTAATTTCGCCTGCGTCCACCCCGGTTGCGCCGCCACCACGGCGAGGGCCAGGAGGATGCCCAGTAGCAGGGCGTGAAGGGATTGTCGCATATCTGCTTCTCCATCGGTGCAACGTGCGCCCCGCGCCTGGCGCGAGATCGCGAACGCATGATGGGATGTGGATTCCATAGGGTTGCGTGGAACTCCTTCCCGCGCCCGCGTTCGCTTGGTCGGCGGGGCGGACGGACGGGAGGTGAAGCGCTTTGCGTGCGCGAAAAATAGGTACATGAATTCGACATCATCCAACGCCACGATGTTTCAGGTGCTGCAGGCGCCGTATCGCATCCTTGTGCAGGAATCCTGCGGTATTGCGCACACCGCGCAGGTGCTGGCGGTGGCGGCGCCGCCGGGCGACGCGGCGGTGCTGGTGCTGGAAGATAGCGCCACCGGGCAGCGCCTGTGCATGCAGCGCTCGGCGCAGGATAGCGGGATGTGCTTCCTCTTTCTCGACATCGCCCCCTTCGCACGGCGCGAGTTGCGACCCGTCGACGGCGCGGCGGATGGGCCGGCGGCCGTGACGGTGGCGGATGACGTGGTGAGCAACGGCCTGCTGGCCCTGCGCGTGCCGGTGGGCGAGGCGCCCGGCGGCGACGACACGCCGGGGCCGGTGGTGCAGGTGCGCGTGGGGGAGGGCGCGTGGCGCGGGCGGACCTTCTTCGACACGCGCGCGCCCATCCTCTCCCGGCACGGGGAATTCGTCGAGCACGGCCCGCTGCGGGTGGTCTTCCGCTACCGCGTTGCGCTGGCCGGCGGGCAGGCGTATGCCGCTGAGGTGACGCTGGACGCGGGGCAGCCCTTCGCGCGCATCAGCGAGGAGTTTTCCGCCGGGGCCGGCGATCAACTGGTGTGGGATTTCGCCGGCGCGGACCTGCCGGACACCCTGTACGCGCTGGACTCCACCGCCGGTTACACCGTGCGCCCGCTGCACTACCACCTGGATCAGCGCATGGCGCGCCTCTTTGCCTGGACGCAATACCAGCAGTTGTTCGACCTGTCCGACGGCTACGCGGTGCGCATGGCGGACAGCGACGACGTGGTGGGCGTGGTGGCGCTGACCGGCGGGGCGTGGCGCGGCAACCGGCTGAACCACCTGGAGGCGTGGATGCGCCGCTGGGTCGGGGACGACCCGGCAAGCCGGCGCGGCGTGCCCGCGGAGGCCAAGGCGGATACCTTCCCCGGCCCCGAGCAGATCCCGGCGCGCGGCGTGAGCCGTTGCACCGCACACTTCAATTTCGAAGGCTGGATCGGCCATGGCGCGCGGCACTTCGCGCTGGTGGCTACCACGCTGGATCGCCTGTTGCCCGCGGAGCAGTGTGACACGCACGAAGACCCGAAGGGTTGCTCGGTGGCGCTGGGGCATTTCGAAATGCAACCCGACCGCCCGCGTTACCGTGCCCAGCAGGGATTGCTGCGGCGCATTCACGTGCAGCAGGGCATGTTCGGCCTGGCGGAGCAGGCGGAGATGACCTTCGCGTGGGCGCCGGAAGAGGCGAAGGCCACCTTCGGCTATCCCCACGGCGTCTTCCGCATGGAACTGCGCCCGGGGAGCGAAGCAGAGCTGACGCAGAAGATGCTCGACTACCTGCAGGCGCGCGTATATGGCTTCTGGGAAGGCTCGGGAGCGGCGTATTCCAACTGCGTGGTGAGCCGTGCGGTGGCGCCGTACATGTTCTACTTCGAGTGGCTGCAGCGGCAGGGCGCGTTTTCCACGGAGCAGACGGCGCTCTGCCGGGCGCACTTCAGCTTCCTCATGCACCTCTTCGCCTCGGACAATTACTACCCCGGGCTGTCCACCATGACGCCGGTGGAGTCGGACGACTCGGTGGAGCCGACGCTGGAGGGGATGGCGAACCAGAACTTCTACACCGACGTGATCAACGTCTTCGGCGTCGGGGCGCAGGTCTTCTTTCGCCATCCCGCCGGCGCCGCGTGGCGCGAGAAGTTCCTCGCCATGTGGCACCGACAGTTGGCATACCACGTCTACCCGGAGAGCGGCGTGTGGGAGGAGAGCCATACGTATTATCAGCACGTGCTCATCACCGTGCTGCCGGTGTTGTTGCGCTTGCAGGCGGACGGGTTGACGGACGAATTCGCCAATCCGGCGGTGCAGCGGCTGGTGGGCGCGGCGCTGGCGCAGTTGACGCCGCGCGACGCCGCGTACGGCGGTATCCGCTACCTGCTGCCCTTCGGCGACCACGCGGTGGGCGTGCTGGGCACCCGCTACCTGTATCGCGAATACGCCGAAGCCTTCGCGCCCCACGCGCCGACGCTGGCCGCCCATCTGGCCTGGGCATACCGCGAGATGGGCGGCGAAGAGCCGCTGACGGTGACGCCCGCGCCGCTGCCGTGGGGGAGCGGGTACGTGCAGGGGTTGGGGTATTTCTTCCGCAACGTCGATGCCCGCGGCGTCGAGAGCCTGCTGGCGCTGCGTGGCGGTTCGGCGTGGGCGCACCACCACAACGACGACGGCAGCCTGCTCTTTTACGCGCACGGGCGGTCGGTGCTGGTCGAGGCCGCCTTCAGCGAAGCGCCGGAGGAGTATGCGAAAAAGGTGAATCCCGCCGGGCACAACCGCTGGACCCTGCGCGACTATGAGCCGATCAGCTACCTCTGGCGCTTCAACCGCGGGTGGATTACCCGCCATGATGCGGCAGGGCGCTTCCCCTACGCACAGGCCTACACGCCGGTATTCATGGTCGCCACCGGGCCGCAGCAGGCCATCCCGCTGGCGCAGCCGGTGGCGCACACCCGCACGGTGGTGCAGCTCTCCGCCACCGCTTTCCTCGTGGTGGATGCCGGCGCCACCGCTTTGCCGCAGGTGGTGCGCTTCCACGTGCCCGGGGAAGAGGTGACGGTGGACGGCGGTGCCGTGGCGGCGATAGGGGACACCTGCCGGCTGGCGCTGCTCCCGCTGGGCGACTACCCATGCCGCACCGCGATTGAGCGCCACGCGTCGGGCAAGGAGGAGTGGATCACGACGGAGATCACCTTCGACATCGGCACCCCCCCCCGCGCCGCCTTCCTGCTCAGCGCGGATGCCCCCGACACCACGGCACGCGTCACCCCTGACGGCGACGGCTGGCAGGTGGTCGCCGACGGCGTGGACCTGCGCGTGACCTTCGTCGGCGCCGGCATTGTGCTGACCGATGCGACCGGGGAGACGTGGACGGTGGGGTAAGCTTCGTCCACACCCTGATGCTCTTTGTTATACGGTGCGGTTTTTGAGGTTGTAGAGCATGGGCGCCGTCCCATGCCTAGTTGCGACCGCCTGATCCGATGGAGCAGGGGAGAAGAGGTATCGTCTGCTCAGGGCGAGCGTACCCGCGAGCCGCGAATACAGATAGGCGTCGTTGCTGTCGGGCTCGTAGTAGGTTCGCAGCGCAGCAAGAGCCGTTACCC
>CAIYQO010000144.1 GCA_903928345.1 uncultured bacterium
CCGTGACGGCGCCGTATGGGGTCACTCTGGACGCCGAGACCCTGGTGCAGGCCGCCGCCGCCTAGCCGAAAATCGCGAAAACCTACCCGCCAAGGGGCACGGGACGCGTCGAGCAAGCGATTGGGTTAGGATAAACCTGAGTCCCTTCCCCTCGGGGGGAAGGGCGGGGGATGAGGGCCACGTGCAGGACGGCGTAGTGAGCTTAATTTAACGGCATTGCGCTTTAGCTTTAGCCTGCGAAAAGAGCCGGCGACGCAAACCCTCCCCACGCGGGCGAAAGCCTGCGGCGACAATGTCGTAGTCGGTCGGCACGCGGTCGGGGAGCAGGCAGCGGGAAATCAGCACCGTGTTGTCCGCGCAAGTGACAAAGGGGTAGAAGACAACACGCGGGATGTGGTGCCCACAGCCGAGGACGGCGGGTGACACGGCCAGCAAGGCCGTAACGCAACACATCCCCCGATTCCCGGTAAAATGTTACCCGTCCGATAGGATTCTCCCCCTGCGGCGCCGAATGGGTAAACTACCGCTTTACTGTCCACCGATAAGGGAGAGAATCATGTCGTTTCGTGTGTGGTGCGCCGTGGCGCTGCTGCTGGCCGTGCTGCCCGGATGGGCTGCATTCAACAAGATGACCGGGTACGCGGAGACCTTCGGGTTGGCGCCCGAGCAGGTGTCCAAAACCTTCATTGTGAAGCAGACCGGCTGCTCGGTGCCTGCCAACACATTGTGGCCGGGCGACGATGTCACCTTCGCCCTGCAGCTCAGCAACAGCTCCAACGACGCCATCACCACCACGGGCAAGGTGACGATCATCAGCTACGGCACCGACACCAACCCGCAGGATGTCTTCCAGCAGCGCTGCTTCAAGGTCGCCGAACTCGGCACGCTGCCGGTGCCGGTGGATATCCCCGCCCATGGCTTCCAGGACGTGACCATCAAGCCGGCCATCCCCGCGACCTTCGGCCCCTACGCGCTGGTGCTCGAGCTGCCCGGGCAGGGGCGGCAGATGGCCGCCTGCTGCGTGCGCGTGCCCGCCGCGGCGCCGGGCAAGGTGCAATATCCCTCCTACGCCATGGACCTGCAGTCCGACTCCACCGAGGAGATGGCCCTCTTCAAACGGTTGGGCGTCAAAGGCGTGCGCAAGGAGATGGGCTACAAGCCGACCACCAGCCCCGACTACCTCGACTACTTCGCCCGCATCGCCGGCATGATGAAGGCGCTGGATGAAAACAACATCACCGTGATGATCACCTCCGGCGGCGGCGGCCCGCAGCCGATGGGGATGCAAGTGCGCCCGTACGTGGACGACAACGGCGTCATCACCAACAACGGCAAGGGCGACATGGCCTGGCTGCCGTCGTCCGACGACGACTTTCAGCAGTATATCAAGAATATGGCCGGCACCTTCGGCTGGCCGAAAGGCCCGCTGAACGCCATCGAGCTGTGGAACGAGCCGTGGGAAGGCCGCTCCATCTCCGGCTGGGGCGCCGACATGCTGCGCTACCGCGAACTCTACACGCGTATGGCACAGGGCATCGAGGCGGCGCGCAAAGAGAACCGCGTGCAGGTGCTCATCGGCGGCACCTGCTCCTCCATGAACACCTTCGACAAGCTCTTCGGCGACAACACCGATACCTTCCTGCCCTGGCTCGATTTCACCAGCATCCACTATCAGCCGCTGGGCGCGGTGCCCGCGCTGGTGCCGGAATGGATGACGCGCAAGAGCCCTTACGGCCCGGTGCGCGTGTGGGATACGGAAAGCTGGGTGGCGAATTCCGAGGATCGCGTGGCGGCGGTGATCGCCTCCATGCGCGCGCAGGGGCAGAGCCGCACCGCAGGCGTTTTCCACGACGTGGTGCGCGAAGTGCAACGCATCAACTACCAGACCCCCGGCGGCGCGGTGAGCACCTACGTGGTGCAGGCGCTGGCCCCCGCCGCGGGCATTGCCGCTTCGCAGCATTTCATCGGCGAGCGGCCATTCAAGGAAATCGTCTTCCCGAACGGCCTGCCGTGGGTTTTCCGCTTCGACGGTCTACCGCGCTTCGGCAAGCCCAATCCCGACGACAGCACGCTGGTAGTAGTGGGCGACCTGGGCGGCGTGTATGACCGCGACTACCTGCTCTTCCGCTCCGCCCACGGCGTGAAGAACAACGCCGAGATCGCCGCCGTGAAGGCGCAGCTCGCTGCGCTGCCCGCCGACGCCCCCGCCGCCGACCGCACCAAGCTGACCACCGCGCTGAAGAGCGCCGAGGTGCTGCACGACGGCGTGCTCAACGTCGCCAACCCCGACGGTCAGTTCATTCTGTACGACTTCTACGGCAATCCGCAGCCCGCGCAGGGTGGTACCATCAGCGTGCCCCTCAACGGGCTGGGCTTCTTCCTGCGCAGCGACGGCACGCCGGGCTCCTTCGCCAAACTGCTCGACGCGGTGAAAGCCGCCCGGCTCGACGGCCTGGAGCCCCTCGACGTGGCCGCCCACGACCTGACCGCCCGGGTGGAAACCCACCCGGCGCTACGCCTGACGCTGACGAACGTGCTCAATCGCCCTGTGAAGGGAACATTGGCGGTGAAGCTGGGCGCGCTGACCCTCGACCCGCCCACCCAGGACGTGGCGCTGGCAGCCAACGAGACGAAGGTCATCACCTGCACGGTGACCGGCGGCGCGGCGGCCCCGGACAACAGCTACCCGCTGGCGCTCACCTTCGACGCCGGCGCCGACGGCACCTCGGCCCGGCAGGAGACGCTGCACGTCAACGCCATCGCCAAGCGCACCATCACCGTGGACGGCAAACTGGACGACTGGAAGGACGTGCTGCCGCAGCCGGTCGCCGGCAAGGACACACCCAACCCGAACCTCACCGAAAAGGCGTGGTTCCCGTTCGAAAAGCTGGATACGCCGGTCGGCAAAGGCTTTGCCATCGGCTACCTGGCCTATGACGACGCCAACTTCTACTTCGCCGCGAAGATCGCCGACAACACCCCCTCCGACGGCGGCGTGCGCTTCGCCACGCGCGACGACGACGCGTACTTCTACCCGGAGAAGAGCCTCCTCATCGACGTCGATAAGACGCTGGCCAAGAAGGACCTGACGCTGGACAACAAGGACTGGACGTGGTCCGAGCTGAAGAAGGACGGCCACGCGCTGCAGACCCCCGACGGCAAAGACCGCGTGGTCGGCGGCTGGGAAGCGCTCTACAAGGCCTTCGCCATTGACCTCAACCTGACCGACGGCAAGCCGCACCAGGTGACGCTGTATGGCCGCGACGGCGAGTCGATGGCGCGCCGCAGCATGCACATCGAGATTATCGACCCGGCGACGAACAAAGTGCTCGCCAAGCAGGACCTGAACAACGCTGCCGAAGGCAAATACGCCGTGTTCAATATATGCGGCAACGTGCGCATCAAGTTCAGCTCGAATAACTGGCTCAGCACGGCGCTCAACGGCATCTTCTTCGATCCCGTGGCACAAGGCAAGGTGCAGGCGGGTACCGCCGCCAACTTCGTGAAGTTCGACGACGTGACCTTCGGCAACTGGCTCGGTGTCTATGGCGCCGACGGTTGTAATGTGATCGGCACCGAGGCGAAGTACCCGGCCTACGCCCAGGTTACCGTGCCCGATCAGGTGGAGAAGAAGGACGAGGTGTGGCCGGAAGGCGTGCGCCGCTTCTCCTACCGCAAAGCGCCCGACCTGCCCAGCGGCAGCGGCACCGACAACGTATTGCTCGCCTTCAACGTGTTGCCGATCACCAATAACGGCTGGTATCCCAACCCGCCGGGCACCATGCCGCGCTTCATGAACTACCGCGACACCAATTACGAGTATGCGCTCAACAAAGTGTCGCCCAAGTACGGCGGCGGCACGGAAATCTGGCGTCTCTTCGCGCCGGGCATGGTGCGCAAGCACTTCTTCCCGCGCCAGCCAAAGGGCACCATCGACGGCGGGGCGGTCGACGGCAAGCTCGCCATCGTGCAGGATGCCGCGGGCCGCGTGGTGGAGTGCGCCATCCCGTGGACGGAGCTGCCCGACGTAAAGAAGAAGCTCGATGCCGGCGAACTCATCAAGTTCTCCTTCCGCGTCAACGACAACGGCCGCACCCCCGCCTACGAACTGGCGATGAACCGCAGCGTCAGTAAGCTGAACAACTACGCCTTCCACAACGACTGGGAAAGCTCCTGGGCCAACGAAGTGGAGTTCGGTTTCGAGAAGTAACGGGGCAGGACGCAATACCGTTCAAAGCTAATGTGGCATGGCCGTCTCGGCCATGAGTCGTCACGGGCGGGACGCCCGTGGCACGGGAGACCCACGGGCGAGACGCCCGTGCCACGTCCCTATTGTACCGCGGCAATTGAACGGTATTGGGGCACGACGCAAACACGATGGCCCGAGCCGGCCGGAAGCCCGCTCGGGCCGTTTGCTTTTGGTCGGTCGCCGAATTACGAAAAAAGGGCCTGTGCGGGAAACCCCCGCACAGGCCGTAAAGGTGTTAAATCTCCACCCTCGCCTTACCGCGTGGACGACGGCGAGGAAACCTCGCGCGGGGGGTCGACGGCGGGTTGGGAGACGGGCAGGGGGAGGCCGGGTGAGCCTTGCTGCACGGTCATCTCGTAGGCACGGGCGTATTTCAGGAAGACATAGTAGGCGTGGGCCAAGTTGTACACCAGTCCCGCCGACCCGTCGAAGAGGCCGCCTTTGAGGACGTGGTATTTGAAGAAGGTGAAGAGCGAGCGTCGCCAGGCCAGGTTGATGCTGACCGGGCGCCCGGAGGCGAGGATGTCCTGCGCGGCGAGTTCGGCGTATTCGTCGAATTTGTCCACCAGGTGCAGGAAGCTGCGGTAGCTGTCGTGGATGAGGTCGCGCTTCAGGTGGCCGACGGGGATGCCGGGGGTGAGGGGGGTCCAGCCCTCGTGCACGGCGCGCTCGGGGAAGTACCCGGCGTCGCGGCGGAAGAAGCGCGTCGTCTCGTCGGGGTAGCGGCAGCGGATCTCGCGGTTCCAGAGCAGGGTGCGGCGGTTGACGTAGTAGGCGTCGTGCTGGGGGTGATCCACGATGAGGGCGCGAATCTCGTCGCGCAACTCGGCGGTGGTGCGCTCGTCGGCGTCGATCATGAGCACCCATTCCTGGCTGACGGCCTCCAGGGCGCGTTGCCGCTGCCGGGCATAGCCCATCCAGGGGAGTTCGATCACCCGGGCTCCTGCCCGCCGACAAATCGCCGCCGTGTCGTCGGTCGTGGAGTCATCCACCACGGCCACGATTTCATCCACCCACGTAATCGAGTTCAGGCAGGGTCGGATGCGGTCGGCTTCGTCTTTCGCAATAATGAGTGCGCTGACGCCCATAATATCCGTTTCACCGGCTTTCCGGCTTACGCGTCTCCTCGGTCATTGAATATACCACTCGTGCCCGCTTCTGACAACTCATCCGCCGGATAAATCCGAAAAAAGACCGGTTGCGGGACCTACCCCCCAGCCCCCTCCCGCAAGGGAAGGGGTGAAGCGCATGCGCCCGGCAGTATATTGGCACTATTTACTCCCCCCTCCTTCGCGGGAGGGGGCAGGGGGCAGGTCCCGTAGCGGTAACTAAGTATTCCCGATTTTCCGCCACTTATCTGTACGAAAAATCAACGAATTCTCTTAGTTTGTCGCCGGTTGTGCGGTTGGCGTGCGGATGCCGTGCGTGCGGTAGGTGGCCATGCGCGCCACGCGCACCGCCTCCGGCAGGCTGTCGCTGAGTTGCCCGCGCAGCGTGTCCCAGGCCGCGTGGAGCCCCGCCAGCTCCTCCGCCGACAGGAGCACCCCGGCATAACGCAGCTGCGCGCACCCCCGGGTGAGCGTCCACACCGCCTGGGTGTCCAGGTGCGTTTGGGCCTCCAGCCACAACGCGAACTCGTATTCCGTCTGCTCGGGGCGGCGCGCGTAGTCTTGCAGCCAGCAGTAGGCCAGGAAGGAGGCGTAGACGCGCTCCGCCTGCGCCTCGGGGGTGAGTGCTTCCAGCCCCGGGAAGGGATCGGCGAAGGGGTCCAGCACGGGTACCACGTGAAGGCCCGGCGCCGCCGCCGCGGTGGCCACCGCACCGCGCCGCCAACCGCGCACCGTGCGGACAATGCTGTAAAGCAGGCTCGCGGGCAGCAACAACAGCACGATGAGTATCTTCAGCAGTCGCAGCGGGTTGTGCCGGATCGCCTGCCCCAGGAAGAGGGTCTTTTCTCCCAGCCGCGGGCGAATCTCCGCCGAAAAATCATCCGGGTGCTCGACGAAGATCTGTGCTTCCTCGCCCAGGTAGGCGGTGCGGAGGGCCAGGTCCAGCGCGGACTCGGCAAGGCGCAGGTACCAGGGATCGTGCGGCGCGGGTGCGGTGGCGGAGACCTGCGGCGCCGGCGGCGCCAGCGGGTCGCGCGGCTTACCCGTGCCCTTGCCCCCCGCGCCGGAGGAGCCGGAACCACCGGAGCCGCTTTTCCCGCTGCCGGTGCCTTGCCCGCCGCCGGATTTTCCACCGCTGCCGCCTTGCCCGCTCGTGCCGTGACCGCCGGTACCGGGTTGTCCGCCCGGTCCGCTCTGTTGCGCGTCGCCGGATGGTCCTTTTTGCGAGGCGCTGCCGGATTTCCCGCTCGATTTGCCCGTCCCGTTCTGTTTGCCGTCGGGGTTGCCCTGTGCATGGCCGTTCGTGCGGGTGGTGCCGGTGCCGTTGCCGGGGGTGTCGGTGGTGCGCTGGCCGGGCAGCGGCGGACCGGGACGCGGCGGTAGGCGGTCGTTCCAGCCATTCGTGTGCGGGGTGCTCGCCTGCTGGGTGTGCGACGTGCTATCGCCGAAGTGCAGCGGGAACTTCGGCAGCAGCAGCGCCAGCCCCGCGCACGCCAGCAGCAGCAGCAGCAGGCTGGCCCCCCAGCGCGCCACGAAGGCGGTGGAGATGGTGAGCGGCCGGTCGGGCCGCAGGTAAATGCGGCGCAGCAGGCGCGCCAGCGACAGCAGGCCGAAGCCCACCAGGTAGAACGGGATGGCGAAGAGCACCACGACGAAGGTGTGGCTGGGCACCTCCTCCGTTTCCAACCCGGCGCCGGCGAAGATGAGCGTGGCGATGACCAGCACCAGGATCACCAGTATGCAGGAGCCCACCTGCTTGCCGTGCACCGGGTTGGCCTTCGGGTCGCCATGCCAGAGCACCAGCAGCGGGCCGCTGATCTCCTGCACCATCAGTGCGGGGAGCCATGCCAGCCCGTTGAGGATGAGCAGCGCGTAGCCGTGGCGCCCGAGTTCCTCGTGGCCGCGGATGCCCAGCACCATGAGGCAGATGGGCAGCGCCAGGTTGCCGACGATGGCGATGGCGCGCTGCGCCCCGGACTCGCCGTTGACCGCGGCCCACAGCAGCACCACGGCCATGCACTGCGCGAGGGCGAAGTCGACGAAGACCGACGGCGCAAAGCCGCGCGTCAGCACGTAGAGCACCGGCAGGGCCGTCGTGGTGAGAGCGAGGAGCGGAATATGGAAGGTCACCAGCGCGTCAGGGGAGCCCTGGGCGCCAGAATTCGAGGTCACCAAGCCCTTTCACTTTCTGTACCAGGGCCACCGGGATGCCCAGCGCCGCCACGCGCATCCGCGCGAGGTCGGCGGGCTCCCCGCTGCCCACGATAATCACCCCCAGCTCGAAGCCGGAGCGTTTCAACCCATCGAGCATCAGCGCGGCCTGCTCGCTCAGCGCGTGCGTTACCACCAGCGTGGTAGCCGTCCACGGCAGAAAGGCGTGAATCTGCGTCAGGTACTTGGCCAGCGGCAGCCCGTCGGAGAGTTCCAGCCTCCCGATGGTGCTCAAAATGGAGGCCCGTTGCTGTGGCCCCTTGTCCGGCTTCAGCGAGAAGCAGGCGCGCTTCAGGTCGGTGTGGTAGTGCCAGGCGGCGTCGAAGCCGTTCGTCTGCAGCCCCACGTGGTGCTTGTCCGCCAGCAGGCTCGCGGCCACCGAGGCCGCGGTGGCGCATGCCAGCTCCACCTCGGCACCCGGACCGGGGTAGTCGCCGTAGAACAGGTTGAGCAGCAGGTTCACCTCCACCGAGGTGCTGGGCTCGCACATCTTCGTGGCCAGCGCGCCGGTGCGCGCGGTGGTCTTCCAGTGGATGCGGGAGTAGGTGTCGCCCGGCGCGTAGTCGCGCACGCCGACGATGCGCGTGGTGTCTTCGTACATGCGTTTCGTGGAGCGCGTGTCGCCGATGGGGCGGTTGGAGGGGATGCGCAGCGCGGGCACGGGCACGATCTGCGGCACCACGGTGAGGTAGGCGGCGTCGCTGCCCTTTTCGCTCACCTGGCGGAAGCCGAACAGGTCGCCCACCGTCACCGTCACCGGGCCGATGCGGTAGTAGCCGCGCCGCCGTCCCGTGACGCGGTAGGAGAAGGCGGTGCCGGTGTCGGCGCCCAACGCGGTGAGGTAGCCGCTGGGGGTGACGCTGTCCAGGTGCTCGGGCAGCGCGTCCTCGATGAGGATCCACCCCGGCCCGGTGGCGGAATCCCAGCTCACCGTCACGTTGACGCTGGTGGACTCGCCGATCGTCACGTAGTGCCGCCCCACCGTGCGCCCCGCGGAGACGAGTTTGGCCGGCTTGCGCGTGACCCACAAGGCCACGGCGATGAGCCCGGCGAGCAGGTACCCGAGCCAGGCCACCACCCAGGACTGGGACATCTCGGCGGCGATGAGTCCCAGCAGCAGCACACCGACGACGATCAGGACGCGCATGCCTTCTCTTTAAGGGCCGGGGCGGGCACCGATTCCAGCAACTCCCACACGATCTGGGCGGTGGTGCGTTGGTTCAGCCGCGTCTCCGGCTTCAACATCAGCCGGTGTTCCAGAATGCTGGGGGCCAGCAGCTTGACGAAATCGGGCAGGACATAGTCGAAACCGCGAATCGCGGCGGCCGCCTGGGCGGCGTGGAAGAGGGCCAGCGACGCGCGCGGGCTGGCGCCCACGGCGATTTCGGCGTGCCCGCGCGTGGCGCGCACGAGCTTCAGGATGTAGGCGCGCACCTCGTCGTGCACGAAGATCTGCCGCACCACCGCCTGCGCCTGCACCACGTCGTGCACCGACACCGCCGGTTTCAGGTTGTCGACCGGGTGATGCGCGCGCAGGCGCTCGAGCATCGCCAGCTCGGTCGCCTCGTCGGGGTAGCCCATCTTCAGGCGCATGGCAAAGCGGTCGAGTTGCGCCTCGGGCAGCGGGAAGGTGCCTTCGTATTCGATGGGGTTCTGCGTGGCGAAGACCATGAAGGGGCGCGCGAGGCGGCGGGTGACCGTGTCGATGGTGATTTGCCCCTCCGCCATGCACTCCAGCAGCGCGCTCTGCGTGCGCGGGGTGGCGCGGTTCAACTCGTCGGCGAGGAGGATGTTGGCGAAGGCGGGGCCGGGGCGGAATTCGAATTCGGCGGTCTTCTGGTTGAAGATCGAGACGCCGGTCACGTCGCTGGGCAGCAGGTCGGGGGTGCACTGCACGCGCTGAAAATGGCAGCCGACGGACTTGGCGATGGACTTGGCGAGCACGGTTTTGGCCACGCCCGGCACGTCTTCCAACAGCACGTGCCCCTCGCAAAGCAGGCACACCAGCGCGCTGGTGATGACCGGGCGCTTGCCGATCACGACCGTCTCGATGTTCCCGATCAACCGCCGGCACAGCTCCTGCACGAACTGCGCGGCCTCCTTCGGCGACACGACTTGCTGCTGATGCGCCACACTCTCCTCCTGCCTTACGGGTACTATAGCGGGAACGGCAGGGGGCGTCAAACCCATTTGGAGTGCGGCAAGAATTGCCGCTTTTCTTTCTTTCGTCTGCCTGGGCCCTCTGAAACACGCGCATACGGTGGGGAAGATCGTCACAAAGTGAAAGCGGCAATTCTTGCCGCACTCCAAATAGGCTTACCTTTCCCGCCTTTCCCACCGCGAATACGCCGACAAGGCAGAGAAGCCGAGGGCGTCGGCGATGGCGGTTTTGGTGTAGCCGGCGTCGGTCATGGCGCGGGCGCGCTCGTGACGGCAGCGGTCGATGTAGGCATGCACGGTGAGGCCGGTATAGCGCGTGAAGAGGCGCAGGAAGTGGAACTTGCTGTAGCCGGTGATGCGCGCCAGGTGGTCCAGATTCACCCCCTTGCCTGCTGTGTCGCGGATGTGCTGCTGCACCGTGCGCACCACTTGCGCCTGAAAGTCGTCGCGGCGCTCCACCTCATCCGGACCAAAGCCCGCCTCCACCACCGCGGCCAGCACCGCCGACGCGGCGGCCAGCACGCGCGGGCGGCGAAAGGCGGGCGGCACGGGGGCGTGCAGCCCCGCCAGGCAGCGGTCGGCCAGCACCCCCACGCTCTCCTGGGTAAGCCACAGGTCGAGTGCCTTCGACCAGACCAGCGCCCCGTCGCGCACGGAGAGCAGGTGAACGATGAAGCGGTCCTGCACCACCATGATCCACAGGTGATCGGCGTCCGGCGCCCACGGGGGCACGAAGCAATCGTGCGGCTCGAGCTGGTCGAGCAGCAGCAGCGTGCCCGGCGCCAGCGGGTAGACATCCCCGTTGTAGCCGTGCTGCCCCTCGCCCGCGAGCACGAAGAGCAGCTCCTGGTGCGCGTGCGCGTGGGTATTGGCGCGCATCCACCCAGTATGCCGCGCGTGCGCCACCGGCGCCGTCTCTTCCGGCAGCGCGGCGGAGATCAACCGCCATGTTTCCGGCCGCCCCAGCAGCGCGAGCTGCGCAAGCGAGAAGAAGCGATGCTGCATCCCCCACCTCGAAAAAGCGCAAGAATGGTCAACCCGCCGCAATTATAGCACCTTGGCGGACGGGCTGCACGGTGGTAGGCTGGGCAGGGTAGAAACGCGTGCCCTCACCCCCCCCGCCCCCTCTCCCAATGGGATGAGGGGGCGGGGGGTGAGGGCACGACTACCGGCAGGCATAATATCAATACGCAAGGGGAGGTTCTTCCGATGACCGAGCAATTAGCGCTTCTGGGTGGAGACAAAGCGGTGACGGTGCCGTGGCCGCGGTATCCGGTAATCGACCAGGAAGAGGTGTGCGCGGCGACGCGGGTGGTGATGTCGGGGTTCCTCTCCGACTGCGGGCGCGGCGAGTACGTGGCGGCAATGGAAGACGCTTTCGCGGCGTATTTCGGCACGCAGTATGCCCTCGGGCTGGCGTCGGGCACCGGGGCCATCCACAGCGGACTTTTTGCAATCGGCGTGAAGCCGGGCGACGAGGTGCTCTGCGCCAACCACAACTGGATTTCCGCCATCCAGGCGGTCTTCCACGCCGGCGCGGTGCCGGTGCTCTGCGACGTGAAGCCGGGCAGCTTCTCCATCGACCCGGCGGAGATTCTGCGCAAGGTCACCCCGCGCACCAAGGCGGTCATCGCCACCCACCTGTGGGGCATCCCCGCCGACATGGACGGCATCCTCTCAGCGGCGGCGAAGATCGGTGTGCCGGTGCTGGAGGACGTGAGCCACGCCCACGGCGGCAAGTATAAGGGCCGGATGCTGGGCACGCTGGGCGCGGTGGGGTGCTTCAGCCTGCAGGGGAGCAAGGCCATCGTCGGCGGCGAAGGCGGCGTGCTCATCACCAATGACGAGTTGATCTACCAGCGTGCGCTGGTGCCGGGCAACCACCCGCAGCGCCTGCGGCTGGACATGATGCGCGACGAGGTGAAACCCTTCGCCGCGGCGGGCGGCATGCACATGTACCGCATCTCCAACGTGGCGGCGGCCATCTCCACCGCGCAGCTCGCCAAGCTGGACACCCTCAACGCCGCGCGCGAGGCGAATCTGGCGCGTCTCCGCGACGGCCTGGCCGACGTGCCCTTCATCTCCTGGCCGGCGCTGGACGCGGGCTCGGTGCGCGGCTGGTACGGCGCCCCGGCGTTCTACGACGAGAGCAAGGCCGCCGGCGTCTCGCGCGACCGCTTCGTGCAGGCGTGCCAGGCGGAAGGGCTGAATATGTTCGGCGAGGGTTACTGCGACTGGAGCCAGATCCCCGTGCTGCAGGACATGCGCCTGCTCGGGCAACTCTTCACGTACAAGCACGCCAACGGCGCCGAGTTCCGCCCGCTGCCCGCCGGCAGCCTGCCGAACAACGAGGTCATCAAGCGCACGATGATGGTCTTCCAGATGCCCGCCGTGCCGTCGCCGCTGCTGATGGACCAGCAAATCGCCGCCATCCACAAAATCGCCGCCAACCTCGACGCGGTGCGTGACTTCGTGCCGGTCGAAGCGTAAGGGTGAGCGAAAAATGGGGACTGGCTCGCATTTTCCAGTAGCCGGCAGTTAAATATCGATGCAGCTATTGGAAAATGCGTGCCTGTCCCCACTTTTCGCGTCGTGCGAGAGGAGGCCGCCATGGCAACGTTGCACGCCGGGGTGGCGCGGGTGGAGATTACCCCGCCGCTGGGGGTGGAGATGTGCGGGTACGGGCCGTATGAAAAGCGGCAGTGCACCGAGGTGCTCGACCCGCTGTATGCCCGCGCGTTATGGCTGGCGCACGGGGAGGCGCGGCTGCTCATCGTCAGCGCCGACCTGTGCATGCTCGACCGCGCCCTGCGCGACGCGGCGGCAACCGAGTTGGCAGCGCGCTGTGGGCTGCCCGCCACGGCGATCATGCTGGTCGCCACCCATACGCACTCCGGCCCGGCCACGCTGAATACCGTGGCGTGGGGTGCGGTGGACCCCACGTACCGCGCGTGGTTAACGGCACAACTCGTCGAGGCCGGTGCCGCTGCCTGTGCCGCCGCCGTGCCCGCACGGGTGGGCGCCTGCCGCGCGCGCGTGGAAGGCGTGGGCATCAACCGCGAGCAACCGGCCATCGGCCCCCTCGACACCGCCGCGCAACTGTTGCGCGTGGATACCGCGGCGGGCCAACCGCTGGCGGCACTCTTCAACTTCGGTGCCCACGCGGTGGTGCGCTACCCCTTCACCACGCGCATCAGCGCCGATTGGCCGGGCATGGCGGCGACGCATCTGGAGCAGGCACTCGGTGTGGAGGCCGCGCTCTTCCTGCAAGGCCCGTGCGGCAACCTGAACGGCCACGCCATGACCTTCGACCGCACCGACCCGCGGCGCAACCAGGTGAGCTGCGACATGCGCGTGGGGGACACCGCGCTGCACCTGTGCGCGCAGATCCTCCCCGCGCTGCGCGGCATCGTCACCGCCGAGGTGCCCCTTGCCGCCGCCTGGCGGGAGATCGCGCTGCCTATCGCGCCGCCCGACCCCGCGACGTTGCAGGCGCGGATCGCGCAGTACCGGCCTCTCGCCGACAGCCGCACTCTCGCCGACCTGCCCCCGCTGCACGCGCGCCTGACGCGTGAGACGGAGGAGGAGACGCGGTGGCGTCGGGCACGTTTTGAGGTGGACGCCGCGGAGGAGCAGTTGCGGCTGCTTGCCGACGGCGCGCTGCCCATCGCCGCGCCGCTGCAGGTGCTCACCATCGGCGACGCGCGCCTGGTGGGTTGGCCGGGAGAGATCTTCGTGGAGCTGGGCCTGGAATTGCGCCAGCGCAGCCCGCACCCGCTAACCTTTGTGGCCAGCTTCGCCAACGACGACGTGGGGTACATTCCTACCGCCGCCGTCTTCGAATCGCGCGGCCAGGGCAACGACTTCGGCCGCTACCCGCGCGAAATGACCCCCGAAATCTACCGCCGCCTCCCCTTCCGCGCCGACGTGGGGCAGGTGCTGGTGGAGGAGACGCTGGGGCTGCTGCGGGATTGCGGAATGTAGAATGCGGAATGCGGATTATGGGATCGACGTACGCTTCTAATCCGCATTCTGCAATCCGAAATCCGCAATTCCTCCGCTCCCTACTTCCCATCCGTCCGGAACGGCACGGCCGGCAGGTCGGCGGCGTTGTAGAGGTTGCACACGGGGTCGTCGGCCCAGGCGTAGCGTACGACGGTGGGGTGAGGTATGTCGGCGGCGGTGACGACGACGGTGGCGCCGTCGATGACGGCGTCGGCCCAGACGAACTTGCCGTCGTCACCGGCGACGGCGAAGCCGGTCAGCTTGTCGCCTTTGGCCTTCAATCCGCCCTCCGCGTGGTCGAAGGTGAGGCGCGCGCGGTTGCCGTCAAGGGTGAGGGCTTTGAACGTCGGGCCGGAGTAGGCCACCTTCATCCCGTAGGTGAGCGCCTCGGCGTTGAGCGCCAGCCGGCGGCCCACCTCCTGCTTGTTGCGCGGGTGGATATTCTGCGCCTCGCCGATGTCGATGAGGCACGCCAGGCCGGTGTTGGGCACGCGTTGCGTGGTGAACCACTGCGCCTCGCGCAATTCGGCCCACGCGGAGTCGCTCGGTGCGTCCTGCACGGCCATGAAGTTGGCGATCTGCACGATGTAGAAGGGGAAGTCGCCCACGCCGAAGCGCGCGCGCCAGTCCTTGATCATCGTCGGCAGCAGCGTCTGATACTGCTTGCCGCGCCCGGCGTTGGACTCCCCCTGGTACCAGATGGCGCCCTTGATGGCGAAGGGGAGCAGCGGCGCGATCATGCCGTTATAGAGCACGCTCACCCGGTTGGGCGTCCAGTCGGCCTTGCGCGGCAGACCGGGGGTTTTGCGCGCGTCCACGCCGACCTGCAGGCGCCACGGGCCGTCCAGCGGCTGGGGCTCCAGGTCGGGGGCGGCGAACTCCACCGTCAGACGCTTCGCCGGGGAGAGAAAGCCGCCGCCGGCCTCCGTGGCGAGCACGCGCACGACCACCGTGTTGCGCCCGGCCTTCACCAGCTTGCCGGGCACCGCGTAGTCGTGTTCCGTCTTCACGTCGTCCTTCTCGCCCAGCTTCGTCCCGTTCAGCCACACGACGGCGTCACCGTTGATCGTGCCCAGGTGCAGCGTCAGGTCCACGCCGTCCCCCTCGTCGGGCACGTCGAAGGTGCGGCGCAGCCAGAGCACGCCGCGGAAGTCGCCCAGCGTGCCCGCCGACCACGCACCGGGTACGGTGAGGGTGGCCCATTTGGCGTCGCTGAATTCGGGCGTGGAGCGCGCCGGGGTCGGCTCGGGGTCGTGCGCCGCCAGCCAGGCATCCAGCTTCGCGGGAAATTCGTCGGGGCCGAAGACATCGCCGCCGTCGTGGGGCAATTCGTCCAGCGCCTGGGTGAAATCGGGCATGGCGCGCAACGCGTCAGCGCTGGCCCACGCCTCACAAATGGTGCCGCCCCACGAGCTGTGCAGCAGGCCGATGGGGACGTGCAGATCCTGGTGCAGCATCCGCCCGAAGAAGAAGGCGGTGGCGCTGAAATTCTTTACCGTTTCCGGCGTGCAGACCGACCAGTTCCCCGTCACCAGCGTCTGCGGCGCGAAGGCCGGGCGGTCGGGCACGGTGTAGAGACGGATGTGGGGCAGGTCGGCGCCGTCGATCTCCGCCTGCGCGTTCTGCACGCCGTTCACGCCCATCTGCATGTTGGACTGCCCGGAACACAGCCACACGTCGCCCACCAGCACGTCCTGTAGCGTCACGTGTTGCGGGCCGTCGATCTGCAGCGTGAAGGGGCCGCCCGCCTCCAGCGGACCGAGCTTCGCCAGCCATTTGCCGTCGGCGTCCGCGGTGGCCTCCGCCTGCACGGCGCCCAGGCGCACCGTCACCTTGGCGCCCGGCGTGGTCCACCCCCATACCGGCGCCGCGGGGCCGCGCTGGAGGATCGCGTGATCCGTGAACAACGGGTGCACGAAGGGCCGCACCGCCTGCGCCCCCGCCAATACACCGAGTGCCAGCACCCATGCACAGAGAACAATTCGCCGCATACGCCACCCCTTACGGCGATGATACCGCGTCCGGCGGCGCGTGGCAAGGCGACGGGGGGATGGGACGCGGCACACCGCCGAAAAGCCACCGTGCCTACCAACCATAGCTCCGGCAACCGGGGGAACCGCGTGCCGTGGCGGGAGAAGCAATAATGGCGGTAAATTTTTGGTAAACAGGGATATTTCTTGCCAAGCGCCCATTGACATCTTCCAGGTTATAGGTTTAAATTGATTAGCATTCCGACCGCTATTCAGCCGAGAAGGCTATCTTTATCCGTATAGGAGGTTGCCGATGTTCGCTCCGCGTGCCCACAGGGGCTTTACGTTGATTGAATTACTCGTAGTCATCGCCATCATAGCGATTCTCGCCGCCATCCTCTTTCCGGTGTTCGCCAAGGCGCGCGAGAAGGCGCGGCAGACGGCGTGCCTGAACAACCAGCGGCAGATCTGCACCGCGGTGCTGATGTATGCGCAGGATCACGACGAACTGTGCCCCACGGCCGATGCCGTGTGGGGCGCCATCGGCATGGACAAGGGGGTGCTGATTTGCCCGACCTATGGCACGAAATACCCCAACGGCTACCTGTATCACCGCTACCTGGGCGGCCTGGCGCTGGGTGACGTGACCGACCCCACGTCGATGATGGTAACGGTGGACGGCATCTGCACCAGCAACGTGGCCAACACCGCGTCGTGGAGTTCCGAACTCGACGCGCGCCACGGGGGCAAGGTCATCGCCGCGTTCCTGGATGGGCATGCGATGCTTTCTGATCCCGCGAGTATCACGGTACTCGCGTCCCCGCTGGTTACTGCCGATCTGTTCTCCAGCCTGTCTGCCGGCACCGTGCCGAATAATGCGAACGGCTGGACGCGTAACCCCGCGGTCGACACCACCACCGGCGCCGGGGCCTATGCCGATGTCACCTATGACACGACGAACGGGCTGATGGTGCAATTCCGCTACATCGATCCGTTGAACGTGGGCAATGGGTCACAAACCGCCACCCGCGCTTTGATCGCCGCGCCCGCCACCCCGACCCCGGGCGGGTGGAGCTTCTCGGGCAACCTGCGCTACTATGTCCCCGGCAATCAGCAATATGGCGAAGCGGACTACATGAAGGTGCTCGATGCCGGCGGCACCGCCATCACCCAGGTCAACTTCGCCGGCAACTATACGTATCGACGGATCGAGTTCCCGGCCGGCACCGGCCTGGTAACCAATACCGGTGACCCCAACGGCGCGGGCGGTATCGATACCGGCGCTAACCCCTTCACCCTGGTCTATCAGCAGGGAAAAGTGAAGTTTAGCTACAAGGGGAAGTCCGGCACCGGCGCTCCCGCCGGCAGCGCCATGGCGCCGGCCTCGCTGGTGATCTATTCCGCTGGCAACGGCTATATCGATTACCGGATCTACCTGAGTGCGCTGAAGTTTGCGTTTACCCAGTGGTAGGGCTGCCTTCCGCTACGATGCGTTACTTCCGACCACGCCACCCCTTCACCTGCGCCGGGCCTTATGCTATAATGCTCCCGCGTGATACAAGGGCACGCCTTCCCGCTATGGACGATGCACAATTGATCGAGCTGCAGCGATTGTTTCAACTGGCGCATGACCGTGGGGTGCGCGAGCTGGCCATCACACAGCCGGAATTTTCGGTAAAGATCGTCACCCTGGCGCCGGGCCTGGCGGTGGTGGCTGCGCCGGTGACCGCGACGACGGCCACGGGCACGCCGTCGCCCGTCGCGCCGCCGGCGCCGACGGGCTACCCGATCCTGTCACCGTTGGTGGGCATCTTCTACCGCTCCCCGTCCCCCGACGCGCCGGCCTTCGTGGAGATCGGCGACACCGTCGAGGCCGGGCAGACGATCTGTATCGTGGAAGCGATGAAGGTGTTCAACGAGATCACCACCGATCACGCGGGTGTGGTGAAAGCCATCCCGGCGGAGAACGGCAAGCTGGTCCAGGTGGATCAGCCGCTGATGGTGCTCGAACCCCAGGCATAACACACCCGGGGATGTGTGCGGCAGTATTCGGGGCAGGCGGAACGTCTGCCCCGTTTTTTAGACCTACCTCTTGCCTCCTTCCTCGAGGGTAGCAAGGGGTAGGTCAACGGAACCGGCTCCCCCTCCTTCGAGGGAGGGGGCAGGGGGGTAGGATCATGTCACGAGAGCAGATTAACGTGGGCGTGGTGGGCTTCGGCACGGTGGGGGTCGGGGCGGTGCGCCTGCTGGAGACGAATGCCGACTGGATCGCGCAGCGCGTGGGTTCGCGCGTGAACGTTAAGGTGGTGGTGGACCTGGAATGGGACCGCGAGCGCGAATACACCGTGCGCAAGGATCAGCAGTTCACCGACATGAAGGCCGTGCTCGACGACCCGGAGATCGACATCGTCATCGAGGCCATCGGCGGCATCCGCGCCGCGCGCACCGCGGTGAGCGAGGCGCTCAAGCACCGCAAGTCGGTGGTCACCCCGAACAAGGAACTCATCGCCAAGCACGGCGCCGAGTTGCTCAACCTGGCGTCCGAGGCCAACGTCGACCTGATGTTCGAAGGCGCGGTGGGCGGTGGCATCCCCATCATCCGTCCGATGAAGGAGAGCCTGGCCGGCGACTGCATCCAGCGCATCGTGGGCATCGTCAACGGCACCACCAACTACATCCTCACCGCGATGACGCAGGAGGGGCGCGACTTCGGCGAGGTGCTCGCTGACGCGCAGGCGCTGGGCTACGCCGAGGCCGACCCCACCGCCGACGTGGAGGGGTTCGACGCGATGTATAAAATCGCCATTCTCGCCTCCATCGCCTACGGCACCCACATCGACGTGAATAAGATCTACCACGAGGGGATCACCAATATCACCGCGGCGGATATCAAATACGCCAAGCAACTCGGCTACGAGATCAAGCTGCTCGCCATCGGCGCGCGCGGCAACGGGGCGCTCGACTTGCGCGTGCATCCCGCCTTCGTGCCCCTCGGCCATCCGCTGGCGTCGGTGCACGGGGTCTTCAACGCCGTCTTCGTACAGGGCGAACCGGTGGGCGACCTGATGTTCTACGGGCGCGGCGCGGGTTCCGGCCCCACCGGCAGCGCCGTGGTGGGCGACGTCATCGACTGCGCGCGCAACATCAACAAAGGCGCCAGCGGTCGTGTACCCTGCCGCTGCTACCTGGACCTGCCCATCCAGCCGATGGACGCCGTCGAGACGCGCTTCTACCTGCGCACCCGCGTGAAGGACCAGCCCGGCGTGATCGGCAAGATGGCCACCATTCTGGGCGAGCACGGCGTGAGCCTCACCTCCATCTTCCAGCCGCAGCACGAAGACACCGGCGGCGCGGAGATCGTGTGGATCACCCACGTGGTGCAGGAAGCCAAAGTGCAAGCCGCCCTCCGCGCCCTGAAAGACATCGACGTGGTGGACGAAATCGCCAGCGTCATCCGCGTGGAAGGGTAATTCGATTGCGGATTTTGGATTGCGGAACGGGGGCCGGGGAACCGGCCCCCCTTTGCACATTACTCGCTTGGCGCGCCTTCTACCGGCACCAGGCAGCCGGAGGTGTCGTTGGCAGCCAGGTCGTTGTGACTGAGGCGGGTCTCGGGCACGGCCTTATGATAGGCGATGCCGATGGTGTTGCCGCTGAAGTCGTTGCCGATCTTATGCCCTTCAGGATCAAAGCCGATCTTATTGAACGACGTGCCCATCAAACGGCCGTCATCCATGAGCCTGGAGAAGCGATGTGCGTAGAGCATCAGCCCGTACTGCCAGCCATGAACCGTATTGCGCCACACGATGCAGTAGCTCGACTCCCCCAGTGAGATGCCATCACACAGACCTCGCCCGATGATCGTATTGTCATGAATGCGGATACCGTCGGCGCGGTTCAACACGATCCCGCGATAACAGTTGCGAATCGTGTTGAAGGCGATCTCATGGTCGCGGTTGTAACCGTCCCAGCCACGAGAGTCCTTGTAGAGCTTCGCCCGGTTGGCCTGATCTGCCGTGATGGGAGCCTTGTAGGGTGGCGGTGGTGCGGTAGTGTCTTCCTTGTCAGGATCGGGTTCGAACTCCGCAGGCGTTTCCGGTGCGGGAGCATCCGTAGAGGACCGCCCCATCATCGGCATCGAACTGCCATCTAGACCAAAGGCCACACCATAATTGATGATTGTGTTATGGATGAAGCGGATGCGCCGCGACCCGATGAACGGCGTGAGGGCGTTGTTGTTAGAGGTGCAGTTCTCGATGATGTTGTCGTGGACATAACCGTCCCAGCCGATGGTACAGATGCCGTCGCCATGAACGCTGTGGATGTGGCATTCGGCAATCTCGAAATCGTGCTGATAATAGATCGTCGCCCCGCCGGGGCGATCGGGGTCTTCGCGGGTAATGTCCCAACACCCGATAACCATGGCGGTCGCCAGAGGGCCCATGGCATGCACCCGCAGCAGCTTCAAGCCCGTCCCGCCGCCCGCCAACAGGCACCAGCCGCCCCCAAGACGCGCGTCAAGCATGACGGCTTCGATGGTGGTGTCGATCAGCGGGATGCTCCGATCGGTCAGGCTGCCCGACGTCAGCATCAGCAATTCGAAGCGACGCTGGGGCGCCACGCCGTCGCCGACCAGGGAATAGGCGGGCATCAGCACCGTCCCCGGCGCGTCACCGATCATCACGCCTTTGAGATGAATGTGCGACGGCACGTAGAAGCCGATGGTGCCGCTGTGGGACTTCTGCGGGGTGGCGAAGGTGTATTCCCCGATGTCGAGACGGACTTCCCGCGCGTGGTGCTCGGAGGCGAAGTCCAGGGCCGCCTGCAGCGGGTTGGGGTCGACGACGCCGACCACCGCGCCCCGCGGCACGTCCGGGCTGTCGCACCGGCCTGGACGCCCCCGCGTCCCCGGCGCGCCAAACACCGCCGTCACTTTCCCGCCCGCATCCAGCACATACGCCGCCGGTACCGGCAGCACGACGTTGCCCTTCGTCTCACCAATCTGACCGGTGTTGGCCGGTGGGGCATCCGTCGGCGTTCCCGATGCCGCCTGCGCGCCGACCGGGTGCAAAGCAATCAGCGTGAGTACCATCAACGCCACCAATCGACAGTTCCCTGGATGTCTTTTCACGGCTCGCCTTTCTGCTGACTTGCGGCATCCTCGCGCCGTCACAGACTGGAGTAACTCACCCTACTATTATTGTAACATTTTTGCGTTTGGCAAGCATGGAGAAGGGTGACAGGGCAGCCAGCCCCCTTATTGGTGCCCGCGTCCCCATTATTGCTCCTTGCTCTTCGCCCCTCTCCCCGCCGCTTGTTTCCCCCACCAACCAATTATATTTGCCAGATCGCGGCAAAAAAGTTTATATTACACCTTGACAGGGGAAATAAGGATTGATACCATTTGTGTATCAGTTCTCTCCCACCGGCTACATTACACGGAGGCGATATGATCACTCGCGAAACGGACTATGCGATCCGCGCGTTGCTGTACCTGGCGTGCGGCAAGCCCAACACCTGGGTATCCGCGTCGGTGTTGGCGACCCAGATGGAGATCCCTTACCGCTTTCTCCGCCGCATCCTGCTCAAGCTGGGCGAGATGAAGCTGGTGGTGAGCGCGCGCGGCAAATACGGCGGCGTACGCCTGGCGAAGCCCGCCGAGGTGACGACGCTGTACGAGATCGTGCAGGCCGCCGACCCGCAGGCGATCATGCTCAACATCTGCCTGGCCGAAGGCGAAGTGTGCAGCCGTGCCGTCCGTTGCGTGATCCACGACGAGTTGGCCGACATTCAGCAGGCGCTGCACACCCGGCTCCATTCCATCACGCTGGCCGACCTGGCGGCAAAGGATCAGAACCGGCTACCGGTGTGAACCGGTATAGTTCAAAGTTCAAAGCCTTGCGCACCCAAGCATCCATGGAACCTTGAGCCTTGAACGCGCACGATATTTTCCGGTTCCGCATGACGAGAACACGTCCGGGAACAACCCAACACATCCAAAGGAGACACCCATGGCGACCCTGGTTACGAAAGAAGCCCCGACCTTTACGGCCCAGGCCGTGCTGCCCGACGGTAATATCGGCGAGTTGTCCCTGGCGAGCTATCGCGGGAAATACGTCGTGCTGTTCTTCTACCCGCTCGACTTCACCTTCGTCTGCCCGTCCGAGATTCTCGCCTTCGACAAAAAGCTGGCGGAATTCAAAGCGCGCAACACCGAGGTGATCGGCGTGTCCGTCGACTCCGTCTACACGCACTTCGCCTGGCGCGAGACGCCGGTGGAGAAGGGCGGCATCGGGCCGGTCGGCTTCCCGCTGGTGTCGGACCTGAACAAGCAGCTCGCGCGCGATTACGACGTGCTGCTCAACGGCGAGGTGGCCCTGCGCGGCCTCTTCCTCATCGACAGCCACGGCGTGGTGCGCCACCAGCTCATCAACGACCTGCCGCTGGGCCGCTCGGTGCCCGAGGCGCTGCGCCTTATCGACGCGCTGCACTTCACCGAAGAGCACGGTGATGTCTGCCCGGCGAACTGGCAGGCGGGTGAAGAGGCGATGGCGCCCACCGCCGAGGGCGTGGCCAAGTACCTGGCCGGCAAATACGCGAAATAGTTGAAAGTTGAAAGTTGAAGGTTGAAAGATACCGAAACGTCATACCCCTTTCAACTTTCAACCTTCAACTTGATCCCGGCGAAGCCGGGGGAAGGGGTTCCCATGGCTGATGAGCTGTTGATTTCCGTCTGTCCGGAGACGGGTATCTGTACCATCGCGCGCAGCACCACCGACAAAGTGGACCTGATGCCCGACGAAGTGGCGGCGATCCGCGATGCGGAGGGCAACGCCGCGGAGATCGCCTCGGTGATTGCCGAGTGCGATACGACCTTCGCCGCCGCCCTGTCCGGCGACGACATGGCGCAGATCGGCCGCTCCCTGCGCTGATCTCGCCCCATACAAGACACGGCCCCCGGGTGTGCGCCCGGGGGCCGTGTGTGTTTGGTGGAGTGCAAAATGAGGAAGACCGTATTACCTGCCGGCTAATCCGTCCAGCAGGCGGTGAAAGTCGGTGTCCGCGGTGTCGGCGGGGGCGGTCTCTTCTCCCGCTTTCCGGTACACCACCAGGTGCTGTGCCCCGAAGTAGGGGAAGTGCGCGTGGCGCAGGGTGCGCTCCAGGCCGGTGGTCCATTCCGTGCCCGCCCACTGCACCGCCTGCCGGCTCACTTCCACCAGCCCGAAGGCGGCGGCGAGGCGGCGGTAGAGGTCGAGGGGCACGATG
Organism: uncultured bacterium; assembly: GCA_903928345.1. Lineage (GTDB taxonomy): Bacteria > Armatimonadota > Hebobacteria > CAIYQO01 > CAIYQO01. The sequence goes on from CAIYQO010000144.1 coordinate 22,971, forward strand.
GTGCGGATACGCCCGTTGCGCGGCAGCACGCCCGGTATCCCGCGGCTGCGCAGTTTCAACACCCACGGCGCGGGCATCCCCGCCAGCAGGTAGCCGCCCGGCTTCAGCAGCTTCGCCGCGTGGGCGAAGGGGATGTCCGGCTGGTCGCAGTAGTGGAAGAAGGCCGTGGCGGTGACGGCATCGCAGGCGCCCCACGGCAGCGTGAGGTGTTCCAGCGATCCTTCCAGATCGCCGATGGTGCGCAGGAAGCGCTGGTGCTGGTGCGCGGGCTTGTCGGGCAGGTCGTTGTAGTCGAGCAGGGTGATGCCGGTGGCGCGGCGGATGCGCGCACCGAGCGGGCCGTGCAGCATGAGCACCGGTACCGCGCCGTCGGCGCAGCCGAAGTCCACCAGCTCCAGCGCGTCCGCGTCCGGCAGCAACGCCGCCAGCGTTTCCGCCAGGATCTCCGCCTTTTGCTTGCGCCGCGCCGAGATATGGAACCCGTCCGCATAGCGATCCAGGTAGCGTCGTCTCTGGGTCGCGGTCGCTGAAATGCCAACCATGACTACTGCCCTCCACTCCTGTTTGATACCCTCCCTCGGAAAAGGTTGCTGTGCATTGTGTGCGGGTTGTTTAAATTGCTTTGCCCAGAAGACGTGAGTGGGGGAATGGGGGAAAGGGAGACTGGGGGGGAAGAGGGTGTGGAAGTGCGACTATTGACCAGGTTTGGTTGTTTGCTCCCCCATTCTCCCATTCCCCCATTCATACGCGCGCAGGAAAACGGCCGGTGGCGCCGAATACCAGAGACATGCCACACGTTCCGTTGCTGATGGTGCGCCCGCATTTGGCGGGGTTGCCGGTGTGTCCGCTGCCGGCGGGATATCGGCTGCGCGGGTTTCGGGCAGGGGACGAGACGGTGTGGGCCACCCTGTGGCACCGGGTGGGGGAGTTCGCCACCGAGGCGGACGCGCTGGCGCGCTTCACGCGCGAGTTCCTGCCGGAGCCGGCGGAGACGGCGTCGCGCTGCTTGATGCTGGAGACGGACGCGGGGCAGGCCATCGGCACGGGCACGGCGTGGTACGACCGCGCCTTCTACGGCGCCGATGCTGGGCGCGTGCACTGGATCGCCATCGATCCCGCCTGCCACGGGCGCGGCCTGGGCAAGCCGCTCGTGGCCGCCGTGCTGGCGCGGCTGGCAATCTCCCACGCCCGCGCGTACCTGGCCACCCACACGGGCTGCCGCCGCGCCATCGGCATCTACCTCGACTTCGGCTTTACCCCCGCCTGCGACCGGCCCGACAGCGTGGCGGTTTGGCGGACGCTGGCGGCGGAGATGGGGCACCCGGCGCTGGCGGGGTTCCGGGGTTTATAACGCGCGCCGCAGATTTTTGCAACTCCTGACGGCTTCCGCCGTATTGACAGGTATAGACGCTCGACAAGGAGGACGACGACGATGAAACTGACGCATGTACTGGCCATGATCGGGCTGGCACTCTGCACCACGCTGCTGATGAGCGGGTGCGTACGCAACGGGTGGGATCAATACGGGTTCCATCCTGACAATCCCGGCTGGCACGGCCACGACGCAGGTGGCGACCATGGCAGCAGCCGGCCTGACGACCACGGCGGGTGGAACACCGACAACCACGGCCACGGCGGACACGACGACCATGGTAACGGGAAGCCTGACGACCACGGCAATGGCAATGCCGACAACCACGACAACGGCGGGCACGACGACCATGCTGCCGGCAACGCCGGCCATCACGACGGCGGCACGACGACCCATCACGACTTTGGGCGGGACGACAACGGTCAGCGGGCGATCCTCTCCACCGTCGCCGCGCAAGGGCTCCCCGTGCGCGTGACCGGCATCGCCCCCCTGCCCGACGCCGCACCGACTCTGGCACGCTACCAGGTGCACGTGGTGACCACCGACAAAGCCGCCCAACCGCTGGTCGGCACGGTCGACTACAACCGCACCACGGGGGCGGTGATGGTCGAGAAGTAAACGGGCTGGTTTCGGATAAAACAAGGCAGACGGTCGGTGCGTGGTGCACCGACCGTCTGTTGTTTAAATGAGCTTCTGGTATACCTGCTCCAGCATCATCACGCGTGCCACGCTATCCGCGGGAACCAGATCAATCCACCGTCCGTTATACGAAAAGACGTTGCAAACCGCTGATATCTTTTCTTACACCCTCCCAATGCAGGAATGGTACAGGAGTTGCGATATAATCCGGCGGCGTATGTCCTTCACGGTCTCGCAACGCGGGGTTCGCGCCGGTGTCAAGCAATTTCTGCGCAACAGCTCTAAAGCCATTGAGAACGGCGCAATGCAGTGGTGTGCGCATATCCTGGCCTGTGGCATTGGGATCAGCACCGTGTTTGAGCAATAATTCTGCGATGACGGCATGATCGGCAAAGGCTTTTGGAATCGTTGCCGCCGTATCCATGCTGGATTTGTGAGCGATGATATCTTCGTCATGCCATATCGCCGCGTGGTGTAGTGGTGTATACCCGCGATGATCTTCTATGTCAACGCGCGCGCCGTATGTGAGAAGGAGATTTACCACCTCTGCCGCGCCGACTCCGATGGCTTTATACAAAGGCGTTTGCCCACCAGCATTCTTAGCTTCTATGCTAGCCCCATGTGCCAGCAGGCTTGCAACGACCTCTTCGCTCCCCTCTTGAGCGGCACAGTGAAGTGGCGTATCACCATATTCATCGGGGAGATCGATTGGAATGCCCGTCTGTAATAGAAAGTCAACCATCCCCGGACTCTGAACCCCATGCAATGCGGTCTGATCTCTCTCGCCAACCGGCATTGGCAACGCGCCGTGTTGCAGATAAAACTGTGCCATGATTAGGTTATCGTTATCAATGGCATAGCTGAGCGGAGTATAGCCGATGTCGTCAACGGCATTGATATCCGCTCCGTGTTCGACTAGAAGGCTGGCGAGTTCCACTGTCATCGTCCCGTGGAGTGAGGTATCCGCGTCGCAATCGCGGGCATGGACATCTGCGCCAGCACGAAGGAGTAAACTGGCGATTTCCGGTGACGCCGCGAAATGTAGCGGGATATGCCCGCTGTTATCCCGATAATTCACCCGTGCCCCGCGTGTCAGCAGGCGCTGCACTTTATCGATGCGGTTCTTACGCACCGCGTTGAAAAGCTGTATCGAGAAACGGTTTTTCGGCATGCCTTGCCCTCCATTCTCACAATATTATCGCGGATGCCACGCTCGCGGCTCGCGGGGACGCTCGCCCTCCCAAGCAATCTACGGCGTCATCACCAGCTTGATATGGTCCCCCGTGCCGGTGACCATTTTCAGCGCGTCGGCCCAGGCTTCCAGCGGGAAGGTGTGGGTGACCATTTCGTGCACGCGCACCACGCCGGTGTTGACCAGGGCGGTAGCGCGGGCGAAGGTGTGGGCTTGGGAGAAGGAGCCGAGGATCTTCAGCTCTTTGCGGAAAACCTCGTAGGGGCTGACCTGCACGCGGTCTTCCTCGGGGGCCACGCCGTAGTAGACGATCTTCGCGCCGTACTTGGCGTATTCCGGCAGCCCGGCGGCCACGCGGCTGACCCCGGTGGCATCGATGGCGATGTCGTAGCCGCGCGGGCAACGCTCGTGGATGAATTGCGCGTGCGCGCTCGGGTCGTCGGGGCGCACCAGCACCGTCTCGGCGCCCGCCCAGCGCGCCGCCTGGGTCAGTTTCACGGGGGACAGGTCGGCCACCACCAACGGCGCCGCGCCGCGGTGATGCAGCAACTGGGCCAGGATGAGTCCCGTGGGCCCGGCGCCGAACTGCAGCACTTCGTCGCCGGTGCGCGCGGCGATCACGTCCATGCCGTGCACCGCGCACGCCGTGGGCTCGATCAGCGCGCCTTCCAGAAAGCTGATTTCCGCGGCTAAAGGATAGACCTGCCCCTCCTCCACCAGCACGTACTCGGCAAAACCGCCCGGCGCGTTCACTCCCTGCGCGTAGACGTTTTCGCAGAAGAGCGCCTCCCCGCGGAGGCAGAAGTAGCAGTGGCCGCACTGGCGCTCGTTGTCCGCCGTCACGCGGTCGCCCACCGCGGTGCGCGTCACGGCGTCGCCCACCGCCGCCACCTCGCCGGCGAATTCATGGCCGGGGATGAGGGGAAAGGCGGCGAAGAACTGCCCGTGGTGGATGTGCACGTCCGTCTTGCACACCCCGCAGGCGCGCACGCGGATGAGCACCTGCGTGCCCGTCGGCGCCGGCGTGGGCACCTCGCGCACCGCGAAGACGCCGGGCGCGTCGTAGATGAGAGCCTTCATGGAGCTTACCTCGTGGATGGAATGCAATCGCCCCATCTTACCGCGCGTCCGCGTGGGGCGCAAGTCGGCGGATCAGACGGCGTCGACCACCGCGTCGGGGAGGGGGAGGGCGTCGATATATAATAATCGTTTGCCAGTTTTTCGACCCGACGATAAATCGTCAGGCTACCGGCTGCGCCCCTTGAAAGGGGCTTGTCAAGTATGCGCACACCGGGTTTTGTAATCATGAGCCTGATAGATTTGCGAGAGGAACGGTCTTTTCGAACTCAGAGAAGCCCCTCTAAACGTGAACACAACCTTGCGGAGAATACCAAAGCCCCATTCATGGGGCGCCGCCGGTAGCCCGACGAGTTATCGTCGGGTCGGAGAAGCGACAAGCGTTCACGGAAAGTTGACGCGTATGCCCGGCCCCCGTACGTGTAACGTCCTGTGGCGGGAGGGGCAGACGGGGAGCGGTAGGCGGATCAGACGGCGTCGACCACCGCGTCGGGGAGGGGGGGGCGTCGGCGCGGGGGAGGATGATGGTGAAGGTGCTGCCCTGGCCCACACCGCGGCTGGCAACCTGGAGGCGGCCGCCATGCAGCTCCACGATACCTTTGGCCAGCGCCAGGCCCAGCCCCAATCCCCCCTGGCTCTCGTCGCGCTGCACCTGCAGGAAGGGGGTGAAGAGGTAGGGCAGCACGTCGTGCGGGATGCCGCGCCCGGTGTCGGAGACGGAGACCCACACCACGTTGGCCTCGCTGGCACCGTAGATCACTACCTTCCCGCCCGCGGCGGAGTACTTCACCGCGTTGGACAGCAGGATGCCGATGGCCTGCCGCAGGCGCGCGGGGTCCACCGACACCGTCATCGCCTCCGCGGGCGGATGCACCTGCAGGGTGATGCCGCGGGTGCGGGCGCGGTCGTCCACTTCGTCCACCGCCGCGTCGATCAGGGCGCGCAGGTCCGTCGCGGCGGGCTCCAGCGGCATCTTTCGGTGCGTGATGCGCGAAATATCCAGCAAATCGTTGAGGCGTGCGAGCTGGCGGCGCGCGTTGCGCTCGATCGTCTCGAAGGCCTCCTGAGCCTGCGCGGGCGGCAGCCCGTCGCGTCCCAGACCCGCCCAGCCGAGGATGCTGGTGAGGGGGGTGAGCAGCTCGTGGGAGAGGACGGCGAGGAACTCCTCCTTCGACTTGTCCGCCTCGTGCAGCGGCGTCACGTCGAGCACGGCGAGCAGGGCGGCCACCACGACGCCGTCGTGATACACCGGCGCGGCATAGGTGAGCACGTGCAGCTCGCGCTCATTGGTGAAGATGAGCACACTGGGGGCGGCGACTACCGTCTCCCCGGCCAGGGCCCGGCTTTCCGGCCAGTCCGCACACGGCGCCTCCGTATGCGTAAAGGTATCGTAGCGCGTGAATTGCCCCTGGTAGCCGTCGAACAGGCGCTCCCAGGCAGGGTTGCTGCGCTGCGGATGATGCTCCGGCGAGATGAAGGCGATGGGGATGGGCAGCAGCTCGATGGCCGAGTCGAGGAAGGCCTGCTCCTGCTCCAGCCGGGTCAGCGTGGCGTGCAGCTCCTGCGTGCGGGCGGCCACGGTGGCGTCCAGCGTGGCGTTCACCCGGCGCAGCGCGTCGTAGTGGCGGGCGTTGTCCAGCGCCAGCGCCGCCTGCTTGCCGATGGTCGTGAGCAGCGCCAGGTCTTCCGCCGTATACATGTCTCCGGAGAGTTTGGCGGCGAGCAGCACCACCCCGCACAGGCGCTCCCCGGTCAGCAGCGGCAGTGCCAGCGCGATGCTCCAGCTTTGCAGCAGATTCCCCATGGCAGCGTAGGGCTCGGGCCAGCGCGCCAGCTCCCCCGCCGGCTGCGGCGCGTCGTTCGTCGCCAGGTAGGCGTAGAGGGGGTCCGTCTTCGCCAGCGTGCGCGGCAGTTCACCCCATAAGGGCGAGCAGGAGACCAGCGTCAGCGTGTCGGCGTGCTCCTGCAGATACACCGCCGTGATGCGCGGCTTCAGCGTGCGGATGATCGTTTTCGACAGCCCGTCCACCACGGAGTCGGTGTCCTGGATCGCGGCGAAGAGGCGGCTCGTCTCCTGCAGGGTCTGGCGAAAGTCGTACTCGCAGCGGAAGAAGGAGGCGTCGAGCAGCTCGCCCACCCGCACGCGCAGCGGCTGAAAGACCAGCGCCAGCAGCAGCGCCGCGCCGAAGCCGGCGACGTGGGAGATGCCTTGCTGCGGCAGCAGGTGGTCGAGCACCGGCACTACCAGCGCGAAGAGCAGCGTGGCCATCCCCACGGTGATGGAGTAGGCCAGCCCGGTGCGCAGCACGGTGGTTATGTCGCGCAGCCGGTAGTGTGCGAGGACGTAGACCGTGGCGGTGGAGAGAAAGAGCGACCCGAGCGGCCCCAGCGGGGAGAAGCGCGTGCTGTGCGTCAGCGCGGGCAGCAGGACATTGAAGACCAGGCCGGTGCCGATCATCGCCGTGGAGGCGAGGAGCACGTAGTTCGCCTGCATGCGCTCCAGGCCGGTGAGGCGCCGCATGCGCCAGAGGAGATACACCTCGGCGACGAGTACGCACACGACGTTCCAGATGCCGTACACCCCCAGCAGCGGCCCGGCTTCCGCATGTGCCCAGAGGGGCGTGCTCGGGCCGACCGAGAGCAGGAGGTGGTCGCCCCACGCCAGCACGAGCCAGGGGGTGCTGATGACGATGATGACGAGGGCGACGGGGCGGAAGCTCGGTGACGGCTGCGGGAAGGAGGCGCAGAACCACACCCACCCCATGCCGAAGAGGGTGGCGCAGCAGAAGGTGGCGCGCAACACGAACAGCTCGACGTGCGGAGCGAGGCCGGGCCACGTGCCGACCGCCACGCATCCCACCCAGGCGGAGACCCAGAAGAGGTAGAACGCATAGCCCCAGCGCTCGCGCAGCACCGGCGCCGCGCGCAGGACGATGGCGACGAGGATCAGGTTATACAGGCTGGCGAGGGTGAGTAAAATTGGATAGAGCATACGAGTACCGGTAAGGTATCCGAGACGACATGGTATTATACCGGGGCAAGCGCTCGATGGCAATAATTTGTAACGTTTAAGTCAAATATAAATCACCAGTCGCTAATGGCGGCATCCAACCGGCAGCGCAGCGCCAGGGTGGCGGCGATGAGGGCGGGGGCGGCGCCGTGGGCGGCGGGGTGGTGGCCGCCCACGGTGAAGGCGGCGACGCCCGCCGTGTCCGCCGGGGCGGGGGCGGTGCGGCCCAGGTGTAGCGCGACAAGTTCCGCCCCCAGCACGGCAAGGGTGTGGAAGCGCGCCGCGTCGGCGGTGAGCGGGATGCGGGGGAAGTCATTGCGCAGGAAGTCGGCATAGCGCGCGCCGAAGGCGGGCGCCTGCAGCAGGGCATAGACGTAGGCGAGCACCGCCTCCGGCGCGGGCAGGAAGCCGAGACGTGCCGCCCACGCGTCGAGGTGCACGGGGTCCAGGTTGGGCGTGCGCCCGTCGCCGTAGAGGTAGAGCGGGAAGACGGTGGCCCCGCCGCGCCGGAAGAAGTTCTGGTCCACCAGCGTGTCCGCCACCCACGCCACGTCCCACGCCGGCGCTCCCGTGGCACCGCCCTGCCGCCCGACCACCAGCGCCATGTTCGGATGCAGCAGGTGGTCGAGCACGCGGTGGTTGGGGCGCGCGACCAGGATGTCGTGGTAGTACAGCACGTGATGCGCGAGCGGGCGGTAGTTCACGGGGCGAATTAACGCCGGGTCCACCCCGCCGGCCAGCGCGGCGCGGGCGCGGGGCAACCGCCAGCGGTCGCGGTCGTGCAGCGGCAGGTGGAAGGCCGCCGCCACCTCGGCGTCGCCCCGCGCGGGATCGGCGAAACGCGCCAGGCGCTCCAGCACTTCCTCCGCGCTCGTGCCCACCACCAGCGCGTCGCGTTTGGTGAGCAGCCCCAGCGCGTGCACGGGGAAGAGCGCCGGCAGCGGCACGCCGCGCGCGTATTCCGCCGCCCGCGTCGCGTCGCGCGGGACGAAGCAGGTCGGCGTGGCGGGCATCCACGGGGTATCGGCGAAGGTGTGCGTGGTCAGCCACGCCAGCTTCTCCGCGCGCGACCCGTGCAGCGCGGCGTGGAAGACCCCCTTCGCGCGGCGGGTAGGGTCTTTCACGAAAATCCCGAGCGCCACCCCGCTGCGGATGGGGAAGAGGTTCTCGTCGCCGTCGCGGCGCCGGTTGCCGTGCAGGTCGAGCAGGTAGCAAGCATCGAAGGTGGCCGCCAGGCTGGCGCGCAGCGCGCGGAAGGTGGGGTTTTCCAGGTAGCCGTGGTTCGTCACCAGCGCCAGCACGCCCGCACCCGCCCGCGCCACCAGCCACTGGCCAAGGCGCAGGAACTTCACGTAGTCGTCCAGCAGCCACTTCACGTTGGCCTCGGCGCCGTTGGGGGGGAAGAAAGGCGGCGGGTCATCGGCGTGCAGCAGGGCGGTGATCCACGCGCCGGTGTTGGCGGAATGCCCGGCGTAGGGGGGATTGCCGAGGACAACGAGGGGTGCGGTGGCGGGGAAATCGCGCCCCAGCTCCAGCGCGCTGCCTCGCGTGAGGCGCGCCGCGGGGTAGCGCGCCGCCGCCAGGCGCAGCGGGGCGGGGAGGAGTTCGTAGCCGAAGAGCGCGGGGTGGTCGGGGGCGAGATCCAGCACGCCGCGCAGAAAGGCACCGCTGCCGGTACAGGGATCGAGCACGGTCGCGTCTGCAAGCGCGGCGCCCAGGCCGCGCAGCAGCGCGTCGGCGCCGCGCACCAGGTAGTCCACCACCGCGGCAGGCGTTTCGAAGGCCCCGTAGCGCACCCGCGCCGCCGGGTCATACGCGGCCAGGAAGCGGTCGTAGGGGACGTCGGGCACGCCCTCGAGCACGCGCACCTGCGCCTCGGTGTCGGGGTCGGGGTGGCCAGCGGCGGTCAGCGTGTCGCGGAGGGCACAGGCCTCCGCCGCGAGTTGGTGCACCAACCCGCGGGGAGCGAGGGAGGAATTCGTGCCGCGCGTCATCGGTACGGAGTATAGCACAAAGGCGGCGCCGGGGCGCTACCCCGGGAGTTGGGCCAGCATCCGCGCGGCCGCGTCCGCGGCGAAGGTGGCGGCGGGCAGCGATTCGGCACGTGCCTCGTCGCGCACTACGCCACGGATCTCCGACGGTTTGTGCGGGTAGAGCACGTAGCCGTCACCGCGCGCGACGATGGCCCAGCGCTTCGTCAGTTCGAAGAAGCTGGTCCGACTGCGCAGGCCCATGGCGGCGAGCAGCGCCTTTTCCGAAAACAGGCGAAAGTCGGCGCGCGATAGTGTCGCGTTGCCTTCGATGGCCTTGAATTCGATAGCCTCCGCCAGGGTCGCGCGCTCCGTCGCTGGGATGATCGCTACGGGAGCGCTCATCCCGGGCACGCCGTCGACCGAATACACGCTGGTCGGCAGGTAAAAGTTCCCGTCGTAATAGAAGATATCGACTACCAGGGGCGTTTCCATCGCCATCTCTCTTCCCGCCGCTTACCGCAGCCGCAGCGTGATGATTTCGAACGGGCGGTAGGTGAAGCGGACGGCGCCGCCTTGGACTTTCAGCTCTTCGCCGTTGCGCTCCTGCAGGTCGGTGCGGGTGGCGCGGCTGCAGAGACCGTTGGTGATGAGCTGCGCGTCGCCGCGGCGGTGGAAGGCTTCGTAGAGGCGCACGATGATGCCGTCGCCGTCCTCCGCGCGCTTCACCGCTTCGATGATCAGGTTCGGCCGATCCAGCCGGAAGTAGCTGTGCGCCAGCGCGAGCACGCCTTCCTGCACGGGCAGGCCGCGGTGAAGCAGCGGCACGTTCAGGTCGTATCCCGCCAGCGGCACGCCGCTGCTGGCCACCTCGCCGCGGTGCGGCAGCAGGCTGTAGGTGAAGTAATGCTTCCCCATGTCCGCGATGGGGTCGGGGTCCTTCGGGGCGCGCAGCAGGGTGAGGCGCAGCGTGTTGCCCAGCGCGTTGTGGCCGTATTTGCCGTTGTTGAGCAGCGCCACGCCGTAGTCGCTCTCGGAGATGTCCATCCACTTGTGCGCGGGCACCTCGAAGCGCGCGTAGTCCCATGAGGTGTTGCGGTGGGTGGGGCGCTCCACGTGGCCGTACTGAATCTCGTACGTCGCGCGGGGGCTCAGCACGTCCACCGGGAAGGCCACCTTCAGCGCCTTCTTCGCCTCCTGCCACTCTATGTGGGTCTCAAAGTCCACCCGGCGGCTGTTGCTCTCCAGCCGGATGTACTGCACCATCGACGCCAGCGGGGTGAGGGCGCGCTCTACGCGGATCGACGCGCGCAGCGGACCGGCTTCCGTCACCGTGAGGATCGCCGGGGTGGCGACGTCGGTGATAACCTCCTCGGAGAAGATGTCGATGTCCCACGCGTCCCAGTTGTTCGGGTGGTCGTCGAAGAGCTGCAGGCGGTTGCCCACCTCGCCAGGGGCGATCACCTCGCGCTCGTTCTGCTTGTCGTAGCAGGAGACCACACCGCCGAAGTCGTCCAGCTCTACGCGCACGTAGTCGTTTTCCAGCACGCGGTCGGTGGCGGTCACCTCTTCGGTGTTCAGCAGCGCGGCGCCCTCGGGCAGCGCGTCGCGCAGGTCATACACCACGTAGCCCATCGCCGGGGCGTCGGCCACTTCCACCAGCAGGCCGTCCTCGACGCGCTGGGTGCGCAGACCCTGGCCGCGCGGGGTGAGGGCCACCGCGTCGCCGCTCGTCCACGGAATCTGCACCAGCCCGCTGCGCGCGAAGGAGAGGGTGTTCCACACCATCAGCGGCTGCGCCAGCGCGTGGGTGTCGATCTGCACGGCGAAGGCGGCCAGCGCCTTGCCGCAGACGCCTTCGCCGATGGCATGCACGGTGGCGTAGTCCTGCGCCGAGTCTTCGTAAACCCAGTGGATGGACGAGCCGGGGATGATGTCGTGGAACTGGTTGAGCAGCACCAGCTTCCACGCCGTTTCCAAATCCTCTGCCGGGTAGTCGGCGATGCCGCCGGGGTGGATGGCGGCGAGCAGTTCCGCGTCGCGCAGCAGCAGCTCGCAGCGGCGGTTCTCCCACTTGTTCTTCGCCTGCGTGGTGTAGGTGCCGCGGTGCAGCTCCAGGTACAACTCGCCCACCCAGGTGCGCAGGTCGCGGGCGTTGGCGGCCATGCGCGGGAACCACGTGCCGGCGAACTCCTGCGTCACGCGCGGCAGGCCTTCGGTGTTGGTCATGCGCCGCCCGGACTCCAGCATCTCCTTGGTCGGGCCGCCCCCGCCGTCGCCGTAACCGTAGAGGTAGAGCCAGGAGTCGCTGCGCCCCTTGTCCTTATAGTTCTTCTCCGCGCGGACAATCTCTTCCGGCGTGTAGAAGCCGTTGTAGTTGTCGGCGGGCAGGAAGTGCGTGAGCACCTGCGTGCCGTCGATGCCTTCCCAGTTGAACGTGTGGTGCGGGAATTTGTTGAACTGGCTCCAGGAGATCTTCTGCGTCATGAAGTACGGGATGCCGCAACCCTGCAGAATCTGCGGCAGCGCGGCGGAGTAGCCGAAGACGTCGGGCAGCCAGAGGATATTGTTCTCGACGCCGAACTCCTCGCGGAAGAACTTCGTGCCGTAGAGGATTTGCCGGATGAGCGACTCGCCGGAGCTGATGTTGCAGTCTGCTTCCACCCACATCGCCCCCTGCGGCTCCCAGCGCCCCTCCGCCACCGCCTGCTTGATGCGGGCGTAGAGCTGCGGGTAGCGGCCTTTTACGAAGTCATAGAGCTGCGCTTGGCTCTGCTCGTAGCGGTACTCGGGGTACGTTTCCATGTACTTCAGCACCGTGCTGAAGGTGCGCGAGCATTTGCGGTACGTCTCGCGCAGCGGCCACAGCCACGCGGTATCGATGTGCGAGTGCCCGATGGCCGCCACGTCGGAAACGGAGGCGTCGGCGGGCTTGGCGAACTCCGGCGCGAGGACGGCGCGCGCCGCGGGCAGCGGCTGACCGGCACGCACCATATTCACCACCGTGTTGCAGGCAGTGATGAGGCCGGCACGGCGGCCCGAGTCTTCCGGCAGGCGCAGCGCCAGGTCGTGCAGCACGCGCAGGTCATGGTATAAATCCCACGCGTCGGCGTTGAAGCGCGCCACCTGGGCGGTTTTTAGCGTGAAGGGGGCGGGCTGATCCATCCCGGCCACCCCGAAGAGGCTGTTGCCCGCCGCTTCGACGTAAAGGTCGATGGGGCCGGCATGGGGAAGCACGAAGTCGCGGCGGTTGGGGTCCAGCCCCTGCGCCGGCGCGCCGTCCTGCCAGACGAGGGCCTCCGAGCCGGTGTCCAGGAGCAGCGCCACCGTGTCATCCGCCCACGCCGCGGGCACCGCGCCCGTCACGTGGAACCACGCCGTCGACCACACCGGCCCCCACGGGAAGCCGGGCGCCACCGGGTGATACGTCTGCCGCAACGCCTCGTCGTACGAGATCGGCTCCTGGCACTGGTAGACGGACACGGTCAACGGCCGCGGATCGTCCCACACCGCCTTTTCCAACTCGCCGACCAGCCGGCCAATGCGCTCCAGGGTTAGCTGCGGATGTTTTTCCATCGGATGATCCTTTCACGGGACCTACCCCCCGACCCCCTCCCTCGAGGGAGGGGGTCGGGGGGGGATAGATTACGCCGTTGCCTTCTTCCGCAGCCGCCCGGCGACGCGGTCGATGACCAGGTGCAACTCGTCTACCTTCAGCAGCCATAACATGCCGACGTAGGCGGCGCCGCCGATGAGGAGGCTGGCGCCGACCTGGACGGCCAGGCGCAGGCGGGGCACGTGGATGGCGGCGATGCCGGCCACGTCCTTTTCATGCGGGACGAAGGGCGCGGGCCAGCGGAAGGCGGGGCCGAGGGGAACGCCCGCGAAATGCGGCGCCAGCCCCTTGGCCACGACGTAGAGCACGACGCCCATCACCAGCGAGGCGACGAGGATCTTCAGCGTGGCGCCTGCCATGCTCCAGCCGCCGAAGCCGCCCATGCGCCGCCGCAGCAGCTCCATCATCAGCAGCGTGCTCAGCGTGGTGGTCACCGTGGTGGCAAAGGCCACGCTGGCGTAGTCCATGCCCAGGCTGTTGCGGGTGGCGAAGTAGAGCGACAGCGCGAAGCTGCTCAGCACCATCACCACGCCGACCACGGTGGGGGTGAGGGTGTCGTGCATGGAGTAGAAGGCGCGCGTGATGATCTGCGCCAGCCCCAGCCCGAGCAGGCCCCAGGCGAAGAACATCAGCACGAAGGCGCTGGCCTGCACCCCCTGCTGCCCGAATTTGCCGCCGCCCCAGAGCAGATAGGTGATCGGCTCGGCGAGCACGAAGAGGATCATCGCCGACGGCACGGAGAGGAGCATGATCATCTTCACCGCCTGCGACAACGTGCGCCGGAATTCGGCCTTCTCGCCCAGCGCCATCATCTGCGCGAGCTTGGGGAAGGCCGCGGTGGAGATGGCGATGGCAAAGAGCCCCAGCGGCAGCAGCACCAGCCGGTTGGCGGCGCGGATGTCCGTCACCGCGGGCAGCCCGAAGCGTGAGCCGAGGATGAGCGGCAGCAGCATCAGGTTCACCTGGCTCAGCGCCAGGCTGATCATCACCGGCACGAAGAGCTTCATCACGCGCCGCACGCCTTCGTGCTTGAAGTCGAGCCGCCAGTGGAATTTGAAGCCGTGGCGGATGGCCACCGGGAACTGGATGGCGGTCATCAACGCCGCGCCGAAGATCACGCTGAAGGCCACCCCGTAGATGCTCGGGTTCTGCGGCGAGCCGTGGAAGAGGGCCATTTTGCTAAAGACGGCGATGCCGAAGATGATCGCCACGTTGTATACCAGCCACACCAACACCGGGGTGAGGAAATGCTTGAACGACTGCAGGATGCCGGTGAGGTGCCCGGACTGCGCGGTGAAGACGAGCATGAAGCACATCACCCGCGTCAGCGAGACGGTGAGCGCGATGGATTGCGGGTCGAGCCGCTTGTCCGGCGGCTGCAAGAGTTGCAGCAGCCCGATGACCTGCGGCGCGAAGATGATGACGACGCCCACGCAGACCAGCATGGAGATCAGCAGCAGGGTGGAGATCGTGCTGCCCACCTCGTGCGCGCGCTCATCCTGATCTTTGGACAGGTACGAGGTGAAGACGGGGATGAACGCCGCGCTCATGGCGCCGCCGGCGAGGAGGTTGTAGAAGAGATCGGGGAAGACGAAGGCCAGGTTGTAGGCCCCCGCGGTATTGGAGTCGCCGAAGGTGCTGAAGAGCAGGTTTTCGCGTACCAGACCCAGCACGCGGCTGAGCAGCATCCCCGCGAAGATGATCGACGCGCCGGTGACCACCGAGGTCGCCAGCCGCGCGCGCTTAGTGGCGGCCGTCGGGGACGCCGGCGCGCACGCCGCGCACCCGCCCGCCTCCCAGCACGCGGGGTGATAGGCCGCGCCGCACTTGTCGCAGATCACGCGCGCTTCCCCGTCGGCGATCGTTTCACCACAACGGGGGCACATAGGGTCGATTGTCGAAGCTTCCGTCATCAGGTTGGTATCTACACTCCAGTCCGATTTGCGGTTGGCAGTATATGCTTTTTCCCGCGGTCTGGCAATGACGAGGCGGTGTGCCGAGAGCGTGGACGAAGGCTATTGCTCGATCACCACCAGGGTGCCCAGCGGGAGCAGGCGGTAGAGCCAGGCCACGTCGGCGTTGGCCATGCGGAGGCAGCCGGCGGAGGCGCGCGTGCCCAGCGACGCGGGCTTGTTGGTGCCGTGAATGCCGATGCCTTCCCAGCACGGGCGCGTGTCCAGCCGCAGCCAATGGCTGCCGAAGCCGCCGTGCGGGGGCGCCAGCCGGAGCTTCTGGCAGATCGGGAAGACCCCCTCCGGCGTGCGCTTGTCCCCCACCGCCTGCTTGTCCGCGCCGTCCGGATTGGCGCCGATCGCCACCGGGCAGGTGCGCGGCAACGCGAAGCGCGCGCGGTCGTCCGCAGCGGCGGCGGTGACGGTCAGCGTGCAGGCTGACTTGCGAATGGTGACGGTAAAACGCGCGCTGCGCCGATAGCGATAAACGCGGGGCGGGTAGGGCTCGCGGGGAAGGCCACAAACGCGGTATAATACCGCCAGCGCATACCGGCGCCAACTTTGCAGAAGCATGGGGCATCTCTCCGAGCGGGGCAGGGAGAGGATACCCGGCGCGCGACGGAAGATAACGCGGAAGCCGCGTGCCCATCGACGCACGGATTACCGCACCAGGGTGCAAGGAGAAAACGCGTGACCTCGCCGGACACCGATATTGTCGCCCGCGTGTGCGCCGCCGCGCATGCCGAAGGGTTGTGGGGGGCGGGGGACGTTGTGCTGGTCGCCGTGTCCGGTGGGCCGGACAGCGTGACGCTGCTGCACCTGCTCGCCGCCCTGGCGCCGACGGAAGGCCTGCAACTGGTGGTGGGGCACGTGGAGCACGGGTTGCGCGACGACGCGCGGGCGGATATGGCCTTCACCGCGGACTTCGCCACACGCTGCGGGGTGCCGTTTTACGTGCGCCACGTGGACGTGCGGGCGCGCATGGCCGCCTGCGGCGAGTCGCTGGAAGAAGCGGCGCGCGCGCTGCGCTACACCGCGCTGGAGCAGATGGCCGGGGAGTCCGGCGCCACCCGCATTGCCACCGGGCACACCGCCGACGACCAGGCGGAGACGGTGCTCATGCGCATGTTGCGCGGCGCCGGGGTGAGCGGGCTGGCGGGCATCCCGCCGCGCCGCGGCATCATTATCCGCCCGCTACTCTCCCTGTGGCGGCGGGAGATCGAGGGGTATATCGCCGCCAAAGGGTTAGCCTACCGCAGCGATATCAGCAACACCGACCGCGACATTCTGCGCAACCGGCTGCGGCTGGAGCTGCTGCCGCAGTTGGAATACCTCTACGCCCCCGGCTTGCGCGCCCGGCTGGCACACCTGGCGCTGCTCGCCCGCGAGGATGACGCCGTGCTCGACGCGCAGGCGCAGGCGCAGTTCCGCGCTCACGCCCGGCCCCAGGCGGGCGGCGTGCTGGTGCCCCCCCTCGACGCGCCCCCGGCCATCCAGCGCCGCGTGTGGCGCACGGCGGTGGTGGCGCTCACCGGCGCGCTGGCGGACGTGAGCTTTGAGCACCTGGCGGCGGTGGCCGCGTTGCCCGTGGGGCGCGCGGTGTCGCTGCCCGGCGTGCAGGTGCGCCGTGAGCAGGACGGCCTCTTCTTCTTCCGCGACGCGGCGCAGCCGGCGCTGACCACCGCCCCGCTGGCCGTGCCGGGCCGGGCGGGCTGGCCGGGTATCGGCGCGTTGAGCGCCAAATTCGCCCCCCTGGCGCCCCCGGTGGGCGGCGACGACGCCATGCTCGACGCGGACATGGTGCAGGGGCCGTTGACCGTGCGTCCGTGGGAACACGGCGACCGGTTTTGCCCCTACAACGCGCCGGGCGCGCGCGCCGTACAGGACATCTTTACCGACGCCGGAGTGCCGCGGCGGTTGCGCGGGCAGGTGCCGGTGGTAGAAGATAGCGCCGGAATTATCTGGCTGGCAGGATTTCGCATTGCCGACCGCGTAAAGATGACGGCAACAACGCGGACGGTCATGCGTCTGCACATGCAATGGGAGTTGAATCCATGGACCTCGCAGCGTTCCAACGACGCGTAACCCCCGAACTGGGCGACGAGTACCGCCTCTTCCGCGCCCCGGGCCGCGTGAACCTGATCGGCGAGCACACCGACTACAACGACGGTTTCGTGCTGCCCGCCGCCATCGACCGCGACGTGCTGATGGCCGTGCGCCCGCACGGGGGCCGCACGGTGACGCTGGTGTCGCTCGATTTCGAGGGGGTGTCCACCTTCTCCCTCGACGAGATCGGCTACGATCCCGCCCAGCCGTGGAGCAACTACCTGCGCGGGGTGTGCTTCGTCCTCGAAGAGGCCGGCTTCCACCTGCGCGGGGCGGACGTGATCTTCGGCGGCGATGTGCCCATCGGCTCGGGCCTCAGCTCATCCGCCGCGCTCGAAGTGGCCACCGCGACGGCCTTCCTCTCGCTGGCGGAGTACGACGTGCCCGGCGAAGAGATCGCCCGCCTTTGCCAGCGCGCGGAGAACGAATTCGTCGGCACGCGCTGCGGCATCATGGATCAGTTCATCTCCGCGCTGGGCGAGGCCGACCGCGCGCTGCTCATCGACTGCCGCACGTTGGCGCACCGCAGCATTCCCGTGCCCCCCGGCGTAAAGCTGGTGGTGGGCGATACCGGCGTGCGCCGCGGGCTGGTCTCCTCGGAGTACAACACCCGGCGCGGGCAGTGCGAGGAAGGCGTGGCGATCCTGCAGACGGTGCTGCCCGGCATCACCGCGCTGCGCGACGTGACGCCGGAGCAGTTAGCAACGCATAAAGCGCTGCTGCCGGAGATGGTCTACCGCCGCTGCCGCCACGTGGTGACGGAGGACGCCCGCGTGCTGCAAGCCGTCGGCGCCATGGAGGCGGGCGACCTCCTTACCCTCGGCCGCCTGCTCAACGCGTCGCATGAGAGCCTGCGCGACGATTACGAGGTAAGCTGCCGCGAGCTTGACACGATGGTGGAGATCGCCCGCCGTCAGCCCGGCGTCTACGGCGCGCGCATGACGGGCGCCGGCTTCGGCGGATGCACCATCAGTCTGGTGGCCGCCGAACACGCCGACGCCTTCGTCGCCGCGGTGGCCCCCGCTTACGAAGCCGCCGTCAACCTCACCCCCGCCATTTACGTCTGCGCCGCCAGCGCCGGCGCGCGGGAAGAGGAAATAGGAGACGGGGAATCGGGAGCAGCGTAGCGGGATTGGGAGTGTTATGGCGGGGACGCACGAGAGTCTGGCTACCAAGGAAGCGGTGATGGCGCGCTTGTTCGAGCGCGAGCAGCAGCGCGTGCGCGAGCTGAACACGCTCTACGAGGCGATGAAGAGCCTGGTGACGACCCTCGACCTGCGCACGCTGCTCGAGCACGTGCTGATGAACGCGGTGCATGGCATCCCCGCCGCCACGCGCGGGCTGATCATGCTGCGCGACGAGGAAGACGTGCTGCGCGCGGAGGTGGGCTGGCGGTTAGAATCCGCCGAACCGGTGGCGCTGGGTTTCACCCTGTCCGCGGAGATCTGGGACGCGGTGACGGCGTGCGACGGGGTGGTGAATATCCCCGACCTGCGCAACGACGCGCAAGCCGCCTGCTGGCGCGCCATCCCCGAGGGGTACACGGCGCGCGCGCTGCTCGTTACCCCGCTGCGGGTGGACGGGGCGCTGGTCGGCGCACTCATGCTCTCCGCCTTCAACCCCCACGCCTTCAACGAGGCCGACCTGAATCTGTTGGAAGCCCTGGCGGCCACCGGCGCCGCCGCGCTACGCAACGCCCGGCTGCACGAGGAGGTGCAGCGGCTGGCGATGGTGGACCCCCTCACCGGGCTCTACAACCGCCGCGGCTTCTTCGACCTGGCGGCGCGCCAGTACGACCGTTCCGTGCGCTACGGCCACCCCCTCGTCGCCGTGATGCTGGATATCGACCATTTCAAGCTCATCAACGACCGCTACGGGCACCAGGTGGGCGACGAGGTGCTGGCGGAAATCGGCACCCGCCTGCACGCCGCCCTGCGCGTCTCCGATCTGGTGGGGCGCTACGGCGGCGAGGAGTTCGTGGCGCTGTTGGAGGACACTATCCCCGGGGCGCAGATCGCCGCGAACCGCCTGCTGCAGGTGATCGCTAAAGAGCCGGTGATTACCAGCGCCGGCCCGTTGCCCGTCAGCACCAGCATCGGCATCACCGCCTTCGCCCCCGACTGCCCCTCCCTCGACGCCTTGCTGCAATACGCCGACATCGCCCTCTACGCCGCCAAACAAGCCGGCCGCAACCGGTTGATGGTGTTCGGGGACGAGTAACGGGGTACGTAGCTCGCGGGTACGCTCGCGCTCCCAGGAAATTGCCGGTATTACGTATGGGTCTCACACTCGACTGTTTTTCACCCACGGGGCTGTCGCTGGACGACGTGCGCGCGGTGCTGGCGCGGGCGGCGGGCGGGTTTGCGGGGTTCTTTGGGTTTTCCGCCTCCAGCGCGCAGGTGCTCATCTGCCATCCGGCGCGGTTGCCGGAGCTGGCGGGGTTGCCGGGGGTCGGCGGGTACGGTGACATCACGCTGATGGGCCACCTGGCGCCGGCCGGGGCGTACGCGGACTTTACCGCGATTCTGGGGCGCGGCGAGGCGGCGGTGGCGGAACTCGGGTGGCTGGCGATGGAGGTCGTCTTTCAGCCGATCCCGCGCGGCACGGGGGAGCGCGGGCGCGACCGGCTGGGGGTGGCGCGCCGGGCGGGACGTTCGTATTTCACCTACGCCGCCGAGGCCTCGCCCGCAGCCTACGATTTGCGCTCGCGCAAGGAGATGCTGGCGGGGGTGATCCGCGCCGCCCGCCTGCCGCTGCGGCTGGCGCTGTGGGAAGGCACGGTGAACCTGTACCACCGCGAGGAGCGGCAACTCTGGCTCAGCGACGCCACTGGGTACAACCAGGAGTTTCCCGGCGCCTTCAGTTGCGAGCTGCCCGACGCCCCGGACGCGCTGCTACGCCGCCTGCAGGAGGCCGAGACGGCGTTGGCGCAGCCCGGCACGCGCGACAGCCGCTGGATCGCCACCACCCGCGTGCCCGGGCGGCGGGTCGGCCCCATCCGCAGCCTGGAGCTGCTGCAGGCGGTGCGCGACGCCGCGTTGCCCGCCGCGGGCTACACCTGCACCGTCAGCGCCGCCGTCACCGACCTCATCGGGCTCGACGCCCTGCGCGGTTGCCTGGGTCCGGGCGACCGCGTCACCCACTGCCTGGGGCAACTCACCCTTGGCCCCGACAACCACGCCATCCTCGACGCCCTCGCCACCGCCGACGGCTTCCAACTGCGCCTCTCCCCCCAATGGCCGACGGATAAAGTGGAACTCACCCGGCGGCTGGGGGTGGTGATGGGGTGACGCGGTGACGGGGTGAAGAGGTGAAGGGGTGAAGGGGGGAATGGGTGACGGGGGGAATGGGTTCCGACCCGACGATTTATCGTCGGGTCGGAGAACAGACCAGCCCTAACTGTAAATTAACGCGTTTGCCCCCCTCACCCCTTCACCCCTTCACCTTGTCATCCCCGTTCCCCGTCCCCCGTCCCCTCACCACACCTCCGGCGGCTTATGGTGATGCGTGAGCATGGCGCGGGGTTCGGCGAGGCGGCGGGTGACGAAGGCGGCGTAGAGCAGCGCGGCGGCGGCGAGGAGCAGGAGGGGCAGATAACCGAGGCGGCGCACCAGCAGGCCGCCGAGGAGGGGCAGCACGATGGCGGGCAGGTTGAGGGCGTTCATCACGGCGATGTAGGCGGGGCGGTCGTCGGGGGGCGCGAGTTCGAGCAGGAAGTTGGTGATACCCATCCAGGTGCCGCCTTGCAGGGTGCCGTAGAGGAAGAAGGTGGGGGCGAAGAGGAGGTAGATCGACAGCGGCGGCACGTCGTGCGCCTGCCAGCCCGCCAATGCGGCCAGCAATGGCGCCGCGGTGTGGGTGAGGGCCAGCACGCGCAGCAGCAGGCGGTTGCCGTAGCGGTCGCTGAGGTGTCCCCACACGGCGTTGCCCAGGATCATGCCGGCGGTCTGGATGGCGAGGAAGACGCCCACCCCGAGCGACTCCTCCCCCCGCGCGCCGGGCATGGCCCGCCGCAAGGCCTCGGAGGCATAGAGGATGTAGAAGGGCGCGGGAAGGACGGAGAAGCCGAAGAGCGCCTGCAGCAGCACGAGCAGGCGGAATTGCGGCATGGCGCGCAGCAGGTTGGGGATGTCGGCGATAAGGGCGCGGGTGGAGTAGCGCTCCTCGCCGGGCGGGCCAGGGGGCTCGCGCAGCAGCGCGAGGGTAAGGGTGGACAGCAGCATGCCGCCCAGCGCGAAGGCGAAGAGCAGGCCGTAGCCGGCGGGGAAGGCGCCCGTGCCCAGCACCTGGCGTACCAGCAGGCCGGCGCCGATACCGAGCAGCCCGCCCATCACGTGCATCAGCGCGAAGAGCCGCCCGCGGCGCAGCGGGGGCACCGTTTTGCCCATCATATCCACCCACGGCACGATGGACAGGCCTTCGCTGATCCAGAAGGCGGCATAGGCGAGCAGGATGGCGGGCACCACCACGGTGACCCGCGTGACCCCGAGCAGCAGCAGCAGCGTGGGCCAGAGCAGGCTGAGCCGCCCGGGCAGCGTGAACCAGATGTAGGCGCCTTTGCGCTTGGGACGGCCCGACACCAGACTGGCGGCGATGAGCTGCGGGATGCCCTGCCCGGCGTAGCGGAGGGAGATGACAAGCCCGGCGAGCACGGGGTTGCCGGTGAGGGTGAGCATGAGCACGGGCAGCACGGTGGTGCTGTCGATGAAGGCGGTGCCAACCATCCAGGCGGCGGTCTCCGTCACCCATAGACTGAAGTTCCAACGGTAGTGCCGGCGAGCCGCGGGGAGGGTCATAGGCCGGCGGTGGGGGCAGTGCGCGGGGACGGTGCGGGCAGCGGTGTGGTCGTGGTCGGGAGCGTGATGGGGTAGTCGTAGGTGCGCGTCATGGTGGACACGTGACCCTCCGCGTCGCGGCTTTCCACCTCGCTGCGCGCGAGGGTGTTGGCCCGGCGGTCGATGGTGAGGCGCAGCGTCTCGCGGTCATCGGGGAAGGTCAGCACCACCTGCACCTGATCGTCCAGCTCGTGGCCGGGCACGGGCAGCAAGGCCAGGTAGTCCGTCGCGGGGGTGACCAGCGGGTCGCCGAGGAGCAGGTGCATGGCGGGGTCGTCGCCCAGCTCGGGAATGGCGTCTAACGTGAGTTCCTTGTCCAGCGGGCGCGTCTCCGTTTTGCCGTCCTGCCGCGTCACCAGCAGGGTGCGCGCCTTGGTGGCATATTGCAGCGCGACGATCTTCCCCACCGACGCCGTGGCGGTCAGCTCGGCGGGGCGCAGGTATGCGACGTGCCAGGTCAGCACCGGGGCGGGGGGCTCCGTCGCCGCGGCGGTTTGCGCCGTCCAGGCCGCGTCGAAGGTGAGCCCCGCCAGCGTGCGGTAGTCGCGGGCCAGCGTGTTCACCACGCGCAGCACGCGCTGTTCCTCCGCCGTGTAGACGCGCGGCGGGATGGTGAACTTTTCCACCTGCTCCTCACGCACGGTGAGATGCCCGGCGACGGGCACCAGGGTAATCATGCGGAAGTGCGCCAGTGTGCCCGCCACCAGCGTGGTGCGCGTGGGCAGGGCCTCCGTCTGCATGCCCGGCCCCAGCAGGGTGCGGAAGTAGGCCGTCACCTCGGCAATACCGGCGGTGGTGGTGAAGCGGCGGCAGGCGTAGCGCGCCACGTCGCGGTGCTTGCGGTCGCGCACGTGGTAGACGAAGGAGTCCAGCGTGAGGCCGCGCGGGTAATCGGGCAGCGCCAGGTCGGCATCGACGGCGGGGGTGCGGTAGTAGAGCAGATAGATGCCGTGCGGGGTGGTGACGGCCTCCTGCAGCGCCGCGGGCAGCTTCTCCGCGGAGACCACCGTCGGCGCCGCATACGCGCCGACACAGAGCAGACACACCAGCAGGAGCAGGCTACCACGCATCATCAAAGCATCCCTTCACGGCAAGCATACCGCACGTCTACTCCCTTTCGCCCGCCCCGCCTCCGGTTCCTGCCCGCGGATGGGGAATTAGGCGGACAAAGGGGGCGTTGCCCGCGCGCCGGCGCGGTCCAGCAGGACGATCATCGCCACGGTGACGATGAGGCCGATCAGCAAGCCCAGGACACCACTCATGACACTGGCAACGGTATGGGATGAGAAGCCGGAGGTATGGAGGGCACCCCATATCTTCCCGAGAGCGCGCAGGATATCCAGCGCCGCATTGGCCATGAGCGCCATCACCGCCAATATGCGCGACCAGCGGGTATTCCACCGTAGTGCGGCTGCGCCGATGAACAGGCCAAAGAAGATGGGAAGGTCGATGCCCATCACTTCAATCAGTAGCAACCGATCACGGACGCCATGCCAGTGCAAGCTCTCCTGGATGAAATTACTCAACATCGGGAATGACCAGATCACCATGACGGCAGAGATGACCAATAGCACCGGTGGAGCGCCGTGCCGTTGCCAGAACCGCAACAATCCGCGTGCCCACAGGGTGAACGGCCATCGCGGGGTGCCGTCGTGCCAGGCACCGCGCACGCGGGTGCTTTCTAAAACCAGGGCGTAGAGGGTCGAAGCCAGGATCAACCCCAGTGTAGACAGATGGGTCACCACATAGCGCCCCACGGCATGCCCGAGTAACAACGGCGGCACCAACAGGAAGATAGTATCGTAGAGCACACGCCCGCCACACACCCAGATCGCCCCGCGACGCGCCCACACCTCGCGCGTCAGCAAGCCGATGCCCATGGCGATTTCGCCGCAATGCACGAGGACGCCGAAGAGGGCGTGCGTATCGTAATACGCCATGGGCAGCCGGCCCGGTGCGTCGAAAACGGCACGCAGATTCGCCGCCACCAGAATCGCATTCCCGATGCCGTCAACCAGCAATATCACCCCGATCAGCACCACCTCGGGGAGCACTTTGCGCGTCACGCGGGTGTCGTCCGTCATACCGAGCCTCCTTGCGCCGCAAGCACCTCACCATCCGGGTCCGCGGGCGGCGGGGGCGTGGGCAGGGGGTTCATGAAGGCGGGCCGATTGCGCAGGAAGATGAGGAGTACCGCCGCGTAGACGATGACTAATTCGATAGTTCCTCCCAACCCATCTCGTGCCTCCAGGAAATAGTGATGGTCCGTCTGGTGCTCGCATAGACCATCGATTAGTGTCCATATTAGGAAGACAAACCATGCTGCGATTTCGAGAGTTCGCACCGACAAGCCGACCAGCACGCTGTAATGCGCCCACCGAGTTTTCACGAAGAAGATGACTATGGTCGCAAGTAGGACGATAATTTCACCTGATAACATCCAATACGTCCACATGACTTGACGGCTATAATCTTGAATATATCGCGCAGAAATAGGCAGGTGGAATACGTAATAATAACTGAGTAGACTTCCGATGTCGGGGAGCAACCAGAGCAGTAGTTGGAGGAGTATAACGAAATAACACAGTGGATATCCGGCGCGCTGCACCCACCCAAATACCCGCCGTGCCCACAGGGTCAGCCGCCGACGCGGCGTGCCGTCCGTCCAGACGGCACGGACGCGGGTCGTCTCCAGAATTAACACCATGGCGCCATAACTGCCAATGGTAATCAAGTCAGAAAGAAGATCAGTGAGTTTTAAGCTCATCGGCACTGGAAATGGTAGTGGCACCGATGTGAACAGGCCTTTAGTGGAATTGATGGCCAGCACGCCCATCTGAATCGCGAGCATCAACACGGCTCCGCGCCGCGCCCAGCGGAGGCGGCAGAGGAGCGCGACCCCCACGAGGCAGCGTGCCACGACCTGGAGCCACACGAACACATTCCAGCAATGGGCGATACTCCATTTGCCGGCGTGCAGGTGTTGGGCGAGGCTCGTGATATTCGCGGGCAATGCAAAAACCGTCGCGATGCCGGAGACCGCGAGGATTACCCCGATGAGCACCACTTCGGGGAGCACTTTGCGCGCGGGTTGGGTTGCGTCCTGCATGTCGGCCTCCGATGCGAGCGAGTGTTTGCCCGTATTGTAGGCGCATTTACCCCCGGAGGCAAGCGGAGCGGTCCATGCGGAAATCTGCTACAATAAGGGCACCGACGGTAGGCGAGGGCAGAGTAAATGACACAGACAGCATCACAATCCAACTATTATGACCTGCTCGGGTTGTCCCGCACGGCGACGGCGGCGGAGGTGCAGTTGGCCTTTCGGCGTTGCGCGCTGGCGCTGGACCCCGCCCGCAACGCCGACAAGCCGGAGGTGGCCGCGCAACTGCGCGCCTTCACGCGCGCCAACCAGGTGCTCTCCGATCCCGCACAGCGCGCGCAGTACGACGCGATGCTCGCCATCGACCTGTCCGCGTTGTGGGGGCAGGTGGACGCCCGCTTCTTCGCGCAGACCACCCGCTACACCCAGGCGCTGGACGCCGTGCGCGCGGCGATCCCGCTGGCGGTGGAGGAGATGGTGCTGGTGCTCGGGCTGGCCACCGAACACGCCCACCTCAGCAGCTACCTGGTGGGCACGGACGTGGGCAACCTGATTCGGCGCCTGCTGGCCGAGGTGAGCGGACAGCCGCTGACCTACCGCGTCATCAACGGCGCCACCCGGCACGACTGGGAGACGTTGAAGGCGGACGAGGAGGCGGGCCGCCGGCATCGGGAGGCGCTGCAGGCCGGACGCGTCGCGCCGCCGCCGGTGGGCACCGTGTGGGAAAGCTGCCAGGAGTCGCTCAACCGCGCGTGGGAAGGGCTGGGCCCGCGGAGCGCCTCCCCGCTGGCGCGTGCGCAATTCGTGCAGGCATCGCTGAAAGATATCGCGCGCACCGCCCAGCGCGCCCGCGCCGACGGCGCCACCGACGAAGCCGTCACCCACCAGATCGACCGCCTGCTCGCCCGCCTCGCCGGCCTGCTCACGCTGGACCCCGCCATCCTCGCGCTGGCGTATTTGCGCGAGTGAGGGCAATTGGGGATTTTGGATTTTAGATTAGGGTGGCGGGGGGAAGGGCGCACCGCTTGTCTATACGGATTGTGTGAGCTGATGTCGCCGGCACGCTTCTTCTTCGGTCTGTAGGGTATGGGCGCCGTCCCATACCTGCCCGTCGCAATTCTATGCCGATGGAGCCCACAGAGAAACGCGGTGAGAGCTTTGGGAGGGCGAGCGTCCCCGCGAGCCGCGTGCGCGTGAGCCGGGATCGGCAATAGAAGACGGTCTGGATGTGTGTATGGATTTCACATCCAGACCGTCTTGTTAGCATCTACGGTTGCCGCGCTCGCGGCTCGCGGGGACGCTCGCCCTCCCAAAAATTTCGCCATCCTTTGCTCGCTGCTCCATCGGATTAGGCTATCGTGAACAGGTATGGGACGGCGCCCATACCCTACGGGCCAAGCGAACAGGCCTGCTACCGTAGCCGCAAAAAGCTTGTTCCATAGACGGGTTATACGCAAAGAGGCGGTCTGAATGTGAATTCAGACCGCCTCTTTGCGTATCAACTAGCGGAGCGTTCTTCCCCCCGCCACCTAATCCAAAATCCAAAATTACTGGCCGCAGCATGCCTGCGCGGGGAGTTGGGCTTTGACATAGGGGACCAGGCCGCCGGCGTCGATGATGGCGCGCAGGAATTCGGGGAAGGGGGTGGACTGGTACGTTTTACCCTGGGTGACGTTGCGGATGACGCCCGTCTCCAGCTCCACTTCCAGCGTGTCGCCGGCTTGCGCGTCGTCGGCGGCTTCCGGGCATTCCAGGATGGGCAGCCCCACGTTGATGGCGTTGCGGAAGAAGATGCGCGCGAAGTTTTTCGCGATCACCGCGGAGACCCCTGCCGCCTTGATGGCGATGGGCGCGTGCTCACGCGAGGAGCCGCAGCCGAAGTTCTCGCCGGCCACCATCAGGTCGCCCGGTTGCACGCGGGCCATGAAATTGTCCCCCGCGTCTTCCATGCAGTGCTTCGCCAGCTCCGCCGGGTCAGTGGTGTTCAGATACCGGGCCGCGATGATGACATCGGTATCGACGTGATCGCCGTAGATATGAGCGAAACCGCGCAGCGCCATGAGATGTTCCTCCGGGTCAAAGTGGCTCTTAGCCTAACAGATTTCCGCGCCCGCGGCAAGGATGCGGCGCGCGTGTCGGTCGTGCACCTTTCCCCGCCGACCGGGCGCGCGGCACAACGCGGGCGTTTACCCCATGTCGCGCCGCCGCATACCATATCCGGAGGGCATCCACGCCATGCCGGCCGTCCGTGAACCGATACGTATCCCGGAATTCGCGCCGGGCGAGTGGATCAACAGCGCGCCGCTGACGCTGGCGGCGTTGCGCGGGCGCGTGGTGGTGGTGCACTTCTGGGACTTCACCTGCCTCACCTGCCTGCACGTGCTCCCGTATCTGCAGGGGTGGTGGACGCGCTATCGCGCCCTCGGTGCGGTGGTAGTGGGCATCCACACGCCGGAGTTCGCCTTCGCGCGCGATGCCGGGCTGGTGCGCGGGGCGGTGGCGCGGCTAGGCCTCGATTTTCCGGTGCTGCTGGACAACACGCAGCAGAACTGGCACGCCTGGGCGAACCGCTACTGGCCGGCGACCTACGTGGCCGACGGCGCGGGGTTGCTGCGCTACTTCCATTTCGGCGAGGGCGACTACGCGGGCGTCGAGCGGGCGGTGCAGGATCTCCTGCAGGCGCCGGGCCCGCTGCTCCCCCTGCTGCGCCCCACCGACGCCGCCGACGCGGTGTGCTACCGCTGCACGCCGGAGCGTTACCTGGGCGGCCTGCGCGGCACGCTGGGCAACGCGGAGGCAGCGCACGCCGGGCAACCGCAACCCTTCGCCGAGCCCACCCTGCGCAAGCCCGATCTACCCTACCTCAGCGGCTACTGGCGCGTGGACCCGGAGGCGGTGACGCTGGTGGGGGAGATCGGCGCGCTGCTGCTGACCTACCGCGCGCGTGAGGTGCAGGCGGTGTTGCAGCCCCCTGCGGGCGCGCCCGCCCTCCTCGAGGTGGAGCAGGACGGCGCGCCGCTGGCGTTCGCCGCCCGCGGCGCCGACGTGCACCCGGAAGGCGGGGCCATGGTGCTCCGGGTGGAGAGTCCGCGCCTGTACCACCTCGTCGCCAATCCGCACTTCGCCCGCCACGAGCTGCGCCTGCGCCTGCACACCCCCGGCACCGCCGTCTACACCCTAGCCTTCGGCACCGAATGCGTCGCCGGCGAACGGGCGGGGGAAGAGGCGGCGTAGGGAGAGCGTGGGAAGGGTTTCCGCCCGCCGCGCGAAATATAGCGGCATGCATTCACCCGTTTTCGATAGTGCGCGCGGCGCGTGGCAGGTGGCGGTGGCGAGCCCGTACGTCGGCGCCGGGGCGCTGGAGGTGCTGCTGCCGACGCACGGCACGCGCTGGCCGGTGCTCTTTGTGTTGCCGGTGGAGGCCGCGGGGGAATTCTACTACGGCGATGGGCTGGCGCTGGCGCGTGCGTTGGACCTGGCGAACCGCTACGGGGTGATCGTGGCGGCGCCCACCTTCGACACGCTACCCTGGTACGGCAGCCACGTCGCCGACCCTCGTATCCGGCACGATGCGCATCTGGTGCACGCGGTGCTGCCCACCCTCGACGCGTGCTTCCCCACCACCACGGCGCGCTACCTGCTCGGATTCAGCAAGTCCGGCTTCGGCGCGGTGTCGCTGCTGGCGCGCTTTCCCGACGTCTTCACCGCCGCGGCCAGTTGGGACGCGCCACTGCTGGTGGACTTTCGCACTTTCCGATCTGACTTCCTGCTGACCGGGGGCTTGTGTCCCGCTCCGGCGTTCACGCAGCGCGGGCCGCGTGGTCGATGAGCAGATCCACGTCGGTCGGATTAATGGCACGAGCGGGGTCCGCG
>CAIYQO010000145.1 GCA_903928345.1 uncultured bacterium
CGCGGACCCCGCTCGTGCCATTAATCCGACCGACGTGGATCTGCTCATCGACCACGCGGCCCGCGCTGCGTGAACGCCGGAGCGGGACACAAGCCCCCGGTCAGCAGGAAGTCAGATCGGAAAGTGCGAAAGTCCACATATCGTCGGCCGCGCCCATGGCGCCGTTGAGGGTGAATTCCATGTTGGACTGCCCGGAGCAGACCCACACATCGCCCATGATGATGTTTTTCAGCGTGAGGGTGTTCTTGCCTTCGACGGTGAGGGTCAGGTTCTCGCCGGTCGCCAGCGCGGGCAGCGCCACGTTCCACGCGCCCGTCGCGTCGGCGGTCGCTTTCGCGGTGGCTTTGTCCAGCGTCACGGTGACGTCTTCACCCGGGGCCGCCGTGCCCCACACCGCGATGGGCTTGTTGCGCTGCAGCAGCATATTGTCGCCGAACATGCTGGGCAATTTTACGTCGCCCCACGCCGCGCTCAACGCCGCCAGCGCCAGGGCACACCAGAGCAGAGGATGTCGCATCGATAACTCCTTCAAAGGGGATAGGTTCACATTCGCCATTACCGGTATACTTCCTGCCATTGTCAAAATACCACTCCTTCCTTCCCGGCGCTCTTTCCACGCCGCGCGCATTCCGGTACAATAAGCCGTTATGCTTATCGACACTAATGCGGGGCTGGTGGAGTTCTGTGCGCTGCTGCGGGAATCGCCGGCGGTCTTCATCGACACGGAATTCGTCAGCGAAAGCCGGTACTACCCCGAACTCGGCACCGTGCAGCTCGGTTCCTTCACCGATGCCGCCATCCTCGACCCGCTGGCGGTCGACGACCTGTCACCGTTGGGGGAATTGCTCGTCGACCCCAACGTCACCAAGGTCTTCCACGCCGCCGTGCAGGATCTCTACATCTTTTACCGCCTCTTCCAGCAACCGGTGACGCCGCTCTTCGACACCCAGGTGGTGGCGGCGCTGCTCGGTGGGGACGAGCAGATCTCCTTCGGCAACCTGGTAGAGCGCATCACCGGCACGCGGCTGGAGAAGGCGCACGGCTTCACCGACTGGCTGCGCCGCCCGTTGTCGCCCGGGCAGATCGACTACGCCCTCGACGACGTGCGTCTGCTGGCGCCGGTCTATGCCGCGCAGATGCACGACCTAGAGACGCGGGGTCGCACGGAATGGGCGCGCGAGGAAATGGCGCGCATGGAGGCACCCACCCTGTACGCGCCGGTCGATCCGCAGCAGCAGTATTTGCGCCTGCGCGGGGTGGATCGCGTGCGCGGCGCGGCGCTGGCCGCCCTGCGCGAGTTGGCCGCCTGGCGTGAGGAGACGGCGCGCAGTTCCAACATGCCGGTGGGTCGCGTGGTGCGCGACGAGGTGATTATCGAGCTGGCACGCCGTCCGCGCCAGGCGGTACGCGAACTGTTCGAGATCCGCGGGCTGCAGGCGCAGCAGGTAGAGCGCTTCGGCGCGGGGATGTTGGAAGCCGCCAACCGCGGCAAGCTGAACCCGCCGCCGCATATGCAACGCCACGCCGCGCTGCCGTCGTCGCTGGAGCCCACGGTAGATTTCCTGGTGCTCTGCCTGCGCTCGCTGGCTGACGAACTCTCCGTGGCGCCCGGCCTCGTCGCCACGCGCAGCGACCTGGCCGCCCTGGTGATGAACGGCGAGAAGGCGGAGATCCCCCTCACGCGCGGCTGGCGCCTGGACGCGCTGGGTAGCCCGCTGCTCGCCACGCTGGAAGGCAAAGCCACCGCGCGCATCCTCCCCGGCACGCGGCGGGTGCATTTGGAATGGCACCCGTAGCCGGGGTGAGGTTCAACGCGGAGTGGAGATAAGCAAGGCCGGGAGGAAACCCCCCGGACTTTAGCCGCGGGCGATTGATACGCGCACATGCGCACACGCATATGGAGTCCATTTGCCACCGGTACCCGTCGGTGGCAACGTCTTTGGTGGGTATACCGCAGGTGAAGCCGCCGCGGAGGCCGCGGACATTTATGGTAGAGGTTACAGCCATGCGCATTGAACGCGCGCAGATGAACCCGATCATCTCGCCGATTCACGTGACGCCTTCGTCGCCGGAGATGCAGGTCGTGAGTGCCTTCAACGCCGCCGCGGTGAGCTGGGAGGGCGAAACCCTGCTCATGCTGCGTGTGGCCGAGGTGCCGCGCAACGTGGCCGACGACGAAGTGGCGGTGCCGATTGTGGCGCACGTCGATGGCAGCGCGCACGTGGAGGTGCGCCGCTTCAAGCGGAACCAGCCCGGACTCGACACCTCCGACCCGCGCGCGGTGCTCTTTAACGGGGAGATCTTCCTCAGCTCGCTCTCGCATCTGCGCCTGGCGCGCAGCAAGGACGGGTATCACTTCGCCATCGACACCAAGCCCGCGCTCTTTCCCACCGAGCCGTACGAGGAGTACGGCATTGAAGATCCGCGCATGACGGTGTTGGAGGGGCGGGTGTATATCAACTACACGGCGGTCAGCCGCTACGGCGTGGCGGTGGCGCTGGCGTCCACGTCGGACTTCGTCACCTACGAGAAGCACGGGATCATCCTGCCGCCGGAGAACAAAAACGTGGTGATCTTCCCCGAGCGCATCGGGGGCCGGATTGTGATGATCCACCGGCCCGCCACGACCGGCCTGGGCGGCCAGCAGATGTGGCTCGCCTATTCCTACGACGTGCTGCACTGGGGCCAGCACACGCCGCTGATGGGCAAACGGCCCGGCATGTGGGACAGCATTCGCATCGGCGCGGGCGCGGTGCCGATGCGGACGGATTACGGCTGGCTGGAAATCTACCACGGCGTGAACGATGAGCAGGGGTACTGCCTGGGGGCGGTGCTTCTCGACCTCGAGGACCCGTCGAAGATCCTGGCGCGCTCGAACTTGCCCTTCCTCATCCCGGAGGCGGAATACGAGCGCACCGGCTTTTTCGGCAACGTGGTCTTTACCTGCGGCGCGGTCGTCACCGAGGTGGAAGACGAGTCCGTCGTGCGCATCTACTATGGCGCCGCCGACCAATACACCTGCCGCGCGGATATCGATCTGGAGGACATCATCGACAGTCTGCACACCCCCGCCGTCCTCGTCCGCCCGCCCGTCAACCTCAACGAGGTGCCGTACCCGACGGGAGCGGCGTGCCCGATTGGAGAATAGTCTGAACCGGGATTTGGGGGGATTACGGGATTTTCTCGATGGGGGAACGGTTTTGCCGGCATCTACTTTCGGATAGCACGGTGGGAGAATAATTCACAGGGATGAAGAGGATGGTTGGGATTTTTGTGGATAAATGGCTCGGTAGTGACCACAGGAAAGCCGGGTAGCTCATCCACGGTGCCATCCCCCAAAAATCCTCAATATCCCTTTCATTCCTGTGAATTATCAACCCCCAACGTTATCGAAACATGGAAAGCCCCGCGTCGTCCTCCAATCCAAAATTGCCTCACCCCCACTGTTTTGCCACTTCTGCCGCCCAGCGGAGGGCGTCTTCGCGGGTGCGCAGGGTGCCAAGGACTTGCAACTCGCGGGCGCGGGCAAGGAGGCGGCCGACGTGGGGGCCGGGGGCGACGCGCAGCGTCTGCGTGAGGTCGAACCCGGTGAGCAGCGGTCGCGCGAGGGCGGGCGCGAGTTGGGTGTCGCGGAAGGTGAGCAACTCGGCGTAGAGCGTGCGCAGCTTGTCCTCCACGTCGGGCTCCGCGGCCGGGCCGCGTGCCGCGGCTTTGTCCGCCAGCGCCAGTGCCAGCACGTCCAGCGCGTAGGGGCCGACGGCCTCGAAGTAGTGCAGCATGGCGCGCGCGGACAGCTCCCCGCGCAGGTGGGCCTTCAGCAGGAAGAGCGGGCGCAGGTGGTGGCGGATGATGGCGGCGAGGGCGCTCTGGTCGGCGCGGCTCATGCGCAGCCGATGGCCGATGGCCTGCGCGTGGGCCTCCCCGGCGGTCTCGTGCCCGTAGAAGTGCACCGCGTCGCCCTCGGCGGTACGCGTTTCCGGCTTGCCCACGTCGTGCAGCAAGGCGGTGAAGACCAACCGCGCCGCGCGGTGGGGGTCACTCGTCACGGGGGCGAAGGCGGGGGCCAACGCGCCGAAAGCCTCCGCCGGGTGGCGCAGGAAGCGCGCCGTATACGTGGTAACGAGCAGCAAGTGCTCCCACACGTCGAGGTGGTGATAGCCGTTCTGCGTGACGCCTTTGGCCCCCTGCAATTCGGGGAAGAGCGTCGCCAGCGCGCCGGCCTCGTCCATGCGCGTGATGGCCTTCACCGCGTGCGCCCCCCCGCAGAGCTTCCACCACTCAGCGAGCAAGCGCTCGGGCGCGACCTCCGTCAGCAGCGGCACTTCGCGCACCAGCGCCGCCCAGGTGGCGTCCTCGAGGGAGAAGTCCAACTCGGCGAGGAAGCGGAAGGCACGCAGGATGCGGCAGGGGTCGTCGGCAAAGGCGGACGGCGCGGTCATACGCAGTACGCGGGCGTTGAGGTCGTCTACGCCGTGGAAGGGGTCGACGAGTCCGCCCGGGTCGTCGGCGTCGGGCAGGCGCAGCGCGATGGCGTTCACGGTGAAGTCGCGCCCGCGCAGGTCACCATGGAGATCGTCGGCGCGGAAGCGGCAGAAGTCCAGGTACGACGCCCCGCGCAGGGCCACGCGCCAGATGCCGCGCGTGGGATCTATCGCCACCAGCGCGCCTCCGATGCGGTCGGCGTAGCGGCGCGCCAACGGTTCCGGCTCGAGGGTGGCCAGGTCGATATCCACCGGTGCCTGCCCAAGCAGCAGGCTGCGCAACGCGCCGCCCACCACCCACACCACCGCCCCCGTCTCCCGCAGCACCGCGCGCAATTCGCCCACGCGAGGAATCACCGCCAGCACGTCGTCGGTCGTCATGTGCCAAGGATACCGGTTTTTATGGCGGAAGAGTAGGGGAGGGATGAGATTTTCGTGCAAGAACGGGGATAGGAGCGGTGGTGGTGCGGTATATCCATTTGCCCCGAAGGGGCCGGAGATGCTAGCCACGGGCGTGAGCCCGTGGAAATGGTCGTAGGATAACATGAGCCCTGAAAGGGCGGCAGAACTATGATCTGCCGCCCTTTCAGGGCTCATGGGTTTCTATCCGACTCTCCCACGGGCTGCGCCCGTGGCTAGCATTTTCGGCTCCTTCGGAGCAGGAGAAGCGTTTACGATGTTGTCAGCGCTTCGTCCACCGCGCGCAACACGTCGGCGATGGCGTAGTCGAGGGGGCCGTCGAAGGTGATGCCGGCGGCTTTGACGTGGCCGCCGCCGCCGAAGCGGCGGGCGAGGGCGGCGACATCCACGTGGCCGGCGGAGCGCAGGCTGACGCGCACGGTGCCGCGTTTTTCGGAAAAGAGGAGCGCCACTTCGGCGCCGCGGGTGACGCGCACCAGGTCGATGATTCCTTCGGTGTCCTCCGGGGTGGCCTCCGCGGCGAGGAAATCGGCGTGGCGTAGCACGGCCCAGGCGACGCGGCCGTCGGCGGAGTGCTGCAACGCGCTGAGCGCCGCCCCTTGCAGGCGCAGTGCGGCGTAAGGCATGGAGCCCCAGATGTTATCCACGATGGCGGGCACGTCGGCGCCGGCGGCAAGCAGCTCCGCGGCGATATGCAGCGTGTCCGGCGTGGTATTGGTGTAGCTGAAGCGCCCGGTGTCCACCATCAGCGCGGTTTGCAGGCAGGTGGCGATCTCCGGCGTGAGCGTGGCGCCCAGGGAGGGCAGCAGCGCGAAGACCAGTTCCCCGGTGGCGGCGGCGCGGGTGGAAACCAGCGCCGGGCCCAGGTCGGGCTCGCGGCTCACGTGGTGATCGACGCGCACGAAGAGTTGCGCGTCGGGAAACTGCTCGGGTGTCAGATCCGCGCGCTCCAGCCGGTCGGCGTCCACGATCACGATGCACGGCGGCAGCGCGGCGGGCAACGCCGTCACCACGCGGTCCGCCGTGGGCAGGAAGCGGTTGTTTTCCGGCACGCCGTCACGGTCGTAACAGGTCACCTGCACGCCGTGTTCCTCCAGCGCCAGCGCCAGCGCGAGCATGGAGCCGATGGCGTCGCCCTCGGGGTTGACGTGCGTGGCGATAAGGCAGGCGGGGAAGCGCAGCAGCGCCTCGGCGACCGCGGCGGCGTCAGGATGCGGATTTATCATGGGGCGGCTCCTCGGTTTGCACCTGTTTCAACAGCGCGAAGATGCGCGAGCCGCGCTCGATGGAACGGTCCTGGTGGAAATGCAGCTCGGGAGTGTGGCGCATCTCCACCTGTTTGCCCAACTCGCCGCGCAGGAAGCGGCTGGCGCTGATGAGGGCGTTCATCGAGTTGGCCTGCTCCTCCGGCTCGCCGTAGACGCTCACGTAGATGTGGGCGATCTTCAGGTCCGGCGTCATCTCCACATCGACGATCGACACCAGCCCCAGCCGCGGGTCGTTCATCTCCTCACGGATAATCCGGCTCAGCTCTTCTTTAATGACGCGTGAGACTTTCTGCAGTCGTGTCGATCCCATAAGTATGCCTCGCTCTATGTTGCCCAATACGGGCGGTGGTCAAGCCTGGCCCTGTCGGGCAATGGAGAATGCCGAATGGTGAAAGGAGAATGCCGAATGAGGGACAAGGAAGTATTTGTTGACAATCATCCCTTATCCGCGATTCTCCATTGTGCATTCTGCATGCTCAACTCTGCATTCACTACACAAGCTCCGTCGCATAATCCAGCACCAGGGCGCGGGGTTCGCGTTCGATCAGGTCGACGACCTTTTCGAGCAGGCCGTGCACGTAGGCTTTGTCGTTGGCGACGGCGGCGATGCCCAGCGTGGTGAGGGTGTGCGCATCGAGGTTGCCCACCTCGGCGGCGGAGACGTTGAACTGGTTGCGGATACGTGCCAGCAGGCTGCGCACCACCTGGCGTTTGTCCTTCAAGGTCAGCGCGTCCGTAACTTCCAGGCTGACCGTGGCGACTCCTACATGCATTTTCATATTTAGGTTGGTACCCGAAGCGGGGTACCGCGCGTCCGCGAAAGATGAAAAGTCGGGACAGCCACCACTTTTCCGCGATGGAATGCGAGAATTCGGTTCCTGTTGCTGGAAAAGTGGTGGCAGTCCCGACTTTTCCTGCCGGCGTTCAGATGTGCAGCGGCGCGAAGCCGTACAACTCTTCGAGTACTTGCGCCACGCCGTCGTCGTCGTTGGTGGGCGCGATGCGGCCCGCGACGGCCAGCGCGTCGGGTTTGCCGTTGGCCATCGCCACCCCCAGGCCCGCCCAGGCGAGGACGGGGATGTCGTTGTTCGCGTCGCCGAAGGCGATGGTCTTCTCACGCGCGATGCCGAAATAGTCCGCCACCACCGCCAGCGATTTGCCCTTGTCCACGCCTTGCGGCATGAATTCCAGGTACTCCACGTTGGAGATGGTGACGTAGGCGCGGTCGCGGAAGCGCGGCGCCAACTCGTCGTGGAGCGCGGCGATGCGCTCCGGCGCGGCGACAAAGAGCACCTTGGTCGGCGCGCGGTCCGCGAAACAGCGCAGGTCGCCCACGGGGTTGAGCGGGGCGCCGGTGCGCCGCGCGTACAGGTCCGACCACGGGTTCGGCGCCGCGATGTACAGGTTGTCGTCCAGGTAGTAGTTCAGGTTCAGGCCGAGCGCCTGGCTGATGCCCACCAGTTCCTGCGCGGTGGCGGCGTCCAGGTGCGCGTGCCGCAGCACCTCGCCGGTGCCCGCGTGCTTGATGAACGCGCCGTTGTAGGCGATCACCGGCGCGGTGAGCCCCAACTCAGACACGTAATCCCATGTGCAGCGGTACATGCGCCCCGAGGTGATGATCACCTGCGCGCCCAGCGCCACGCACTGCCGCACGGCGGCTTTATTGCGCGGACTGATGCGGTGGTGGGCATCCAGCAGGGTCAAATCCAGGTCGAGTGAGATCAATTCGTAGGGCAGCGACATCGGGTACTCCGGCGGACCTAACCCCCCGACCCCCTCCCTCGCGGGAAGGGGGAGTGACGGGTGGAAACGCGAAAATTCCGTTTCATGCTACCCGAGCGGCGGCGTTCTGTCAATAAATGGTGCCTGCACCAGGGTATCGAGCGCCTCACGCTTCCGGCGGGGGCGGCGTATCGATGGTGGGCGGGTTGTACGGCGGGGGCGGCATATACGGCGGCGGGGGCGGTTGCGTGGGATAGTTGGCGTAGGGTTGTTCCGCCGGGTTAAAGGTGCGTTCGTAGGCGATCGCTTGCCCGATGAACATCCACGGGAAGGAGGCGAGGATGCCGATGTAACACGCCCAACTGCCCGCACTGGCGAGCAGGTTGACGACGAAGGCGAAGAGCAGGTATAGCCAGAAGTTTTGTTTCACCACGTTCCAGGAGGTCGATAGCGCGTCGCCGATGGACATCTCGCGGTCGACCACCAGCGGGAAGGCGAGGTAAAAGAAGGCCATTGTGACATAGACGCCGATCACACAGCCCAACATGCCCAATGCCACGCAAAGGCCGATGACGAAGAAGGCGCCGGCATGGCGCGTCCCGGAAAACAGGTCGCCGACAGAGATCTCCTGTCCACGCAGTTGCTTGAGCGCGGCGACCAGGAAGCCCGGCATGAGCAGGAAGCTCACCGCAAAGATCGCAAGGTAGACGAGGATGAAGAGTGGGATCATCCCCGCGAAGACTGCACCGGAACTGCCGGTATGCAGCGCCGCGACTGACCCGAAAACCGCAAAGAGCACGAGTATGGGCGCGGCGATGATGCTGAAATAGACCAGCGTCATCAATACCCAGGTACCCCAGCGGGCGCCCCACACGCGGAAGATCTCGTTGAACCAGGGGCCGAAGGCATCTAACCCTTGCGGCGGAGTGATGTAGGATTGATCGGGATACATCGGTGCGTCCTCCTGACTGAATAAAGCCCTACTTCTCCTCTCTGAAGTTTAGATAAACCGTCCGCGGCTCTTTTTTCCAGATGGGTTTTCTGTGCGCATCTTCCTCTAAGCATGTGGGCCGCCTGTCCAGTATGGATGGCGGCCCAATCGGTATCGTACTGGTGTCTGTCACAACCTTCCA
>CAIYQO010000146.1 GCA_903928345.1 uncultured bacterium
ACCCGACGATAAATCGTCGGGCTACCGGCTGCGCCCCTTGAAAGGGGCTTGTCAAGCGTGCATAACCCGAATAATTCATGCCGGCACGCTGGATACATGCCCGAGATGGCTACTTTTCGAAATAATTATCCGTGCGGCATTCCCAGCCCAACCATTTCGCAGCCTGCCAAAGCCCCATTCATGGGGCGCAGCCGATAGCCTGACGATTTATCGTCGGGTGGGAAAACAGGCGAACGCTTCGTATAAGTGAACCGCCTGACCCTGTAGCAACTACACCCAAGGAGTCCGATATGGATTGGCATACCCTGCGTTTCCTGCTCTTCGTCGCGCTGGCCGGCATCATCGCCGGCGCCGCGTACGCCATCGACCTGTCCGGCGGTACGATGTATGCCGTGCCGGTGAAGGACGGCAAAGCGCCGACGGTGGACGGCGATCTGCGCGACTGGGATCTCTCCGCGGCGGAACCGATGTGGATCTCCAACGAGACCGCAGCGGAGTTGCACGCCTCGCTGGCCTATATGTATGACGACGAGGCGCTGTATATCGGTGCCAAGGTGAGCCTGCCGCACCGCGCGCTGCGCAACCCGAACAACCCGGTGGACGGCTTCTGGTGGGGCGACGAGTTGGAATTCCGCATCGCCGCCGATCCGACGCTGCCCTGGCCGCTGGACGGCGGCAATGCCGCGGCGAAGGCCACCATGCGCGTGGCCCATATCACCATCTGGAAGAATACCGCCACGCGCCTCGATTATATGAACCTGACCTACGGCACGCACCTGGACAAAGGGAATGTGGTCAACCCGCCGGGCACGCAGGTGGCGCTGCAGGAACATGAGGGCTATTACGTGATCGAGGGGAAGATCCCCTGGAGCGTGCTGAACGTGCCGGGCGGGAAGAACCCCTTCACGGCGGGCGGGCGCATGACACTGGTCGCCGGCTTCCACTGGGGCGGCGAAACACAGGTGACCGGCATCTACCGCATCAACCCCGGCTCCTTTGCCTTCAGCCAGCCGCAGACGTGGGGGCAGCTCGAGTTCAGCGCGACGGGGAACCTGCCCGCGCGCCACGCGACGATGGAAGAGACGCTGGCCGCGGCCGCCAAGCAGCCCACCGGCATGTCCTTTACCATTCAGCTCCCGAAGAAGGGGAAGGTCTCCGTCAACATCCTCGGTCTGCGAGGCGAAGTGCTGCGCGAGTTGATCGGCGGGGAGGAGCACGACGCCGGCCCGCTGACCCTCACCTGGGACGGGCGCGACGGGTGGGGCAACCCGCTGACGCCGGGCGCGTACCACTGGGGCGCCTACATCTCGCCAGGGCTGCGCGCGGAGTACGTCGGCATGGCCGGCACCTCGGGCGATCCGCCGTATGAGACGGAGAACGGCCGCGGTGGCTGGGGCGCCGATCACGGGCCGGCGGTCGACGTGGCTGCCGATGCCACCGGGCTGTACTTCCTCTGGCTGAGCGCCGAGGCCGGGCGCGCCATCGTGAAGACGGATTACGCCGGCAACGTGCTCTGGCGGAAGAATCCCTTCGTCGAAGGCGGCTTCGGCCCGCTCTATGCCGTCGCCGCCAACGGCACGTCGGTCTTCATCACCTTCGGGAAAGATCGCCCCGAACTCTTCCACCTCGACGCCGCCAGCGGGCAGTTGCTGACTTATGGTAAGGTCGCTACGGCGCCCATCCTCGGCGCGGATGACGCGCCGGGCGTCGCACCGCCCGCGCACTTCGCCGGCTTCGAGCCGTCGGAGACGAGTGGGCTGGCCTGCACCGCGCGGGAAGTCTACGCCGCGCTCTACACGCACAACCTGATCCGCGTACTCGACGCCGCCACCGGCGCGAAGGTGCGCGATATCGCCTGCCCCGGCCCGCGCGGCCTGGCACTGGATGCCCACGGCGACCTGTACGCCGTCTCCTATGCCGCCGACCGCGCGCCCGCCGTGCTCAAATTCACCGGGGCCACCGGCGCCGGCGTGACCGTCGTCAGCGGGTTGGACACGCCGTATGACGTGACCGTCGATGCCGCCGGCGTACTCTACGTCAGCGAACAGGGGGCGCGCCAGCAGGTGACGACCTTCACGCCGGCAGGTAAGCCGTTGCATGCCATCGGCAAAGCGGGCGGTCGTCGTACCTTCGGCGCCTACGACCAGGCGGGGTTGCGTAATCCCATCGGCATCGCCGCCGACGCGCAGGATGGGCTGCTGGTGGCGGAAGCGGCGCCCCCCAAGGTGATGACCCGCTTCAACACCGCGACCCGCGCGGTGCTCAAGCGCTGGTACGGCGCCATCGGTTACGCCGGCGCGAACTTCGGCGACCCGCGCGACCCCTGGACGGTCTACTACCCGCTGGAAGCGGAGAACGTCCCGGTGCGCGCCCATCTCGCCAAACCCGGCACGGTCGCCGTGCCCACCGCCCAGTGGATGATGAAGGACGCGGGATATCAGGACGTCGATTCCCTCTACAACTACATCGCCGC
This sequence comes from uncultured bacterium, assembly GCA_903928345.1. Classification (GTDB taxonomy): domain Bacteria; phylum Armatimonadota; class Hebobacteria; order CAIYQO01; family CAIYQO01. Next base: position 2,474 of record CAIYQO010000146.1, read on the forward strand.
ACCCTTCATCGTGGACGCGGTGAATAAGCGCCGCTACTTCGTCAGCGACACCAACCCGCGCGGCGTCTGCCTGCTCGATGGCGATAAGATGCTCCCCGTCGGGCGCATCATGAACGTCGACGACTGGAAAGCCAATACGTACCGGCTGGAAATCTGGACGGACCGCAACGGCGACCACCACCTGCAGCCGGACGAAGTCACCATCATCACCACCATCGAGGGCAAACCGGTGCCGGCGATCAATGATCTCACCGGGTCGCTGTGGATGAACGCGCACGGCGATGCCTTCCTGGTGACCCACGCCAACAAGATCATCTGTCTCCCCGCGAAAGGCTTCCTGGCGAACGGGGCGGTGGTGTGGGACACCGCGGCGATCCATTACGCCGTGCCCACCGTACTCGCGTCCATGGGGCAAAACCTGTGGAGCGGCTGGCGAGCGGGCGTGCGGGGCGTGCGCCAGGACAGTAAGGGAAATCTCTACACCTGCTTCAACGCCGAAGCGCCCTACGCCACCCCGGCGTTGACGAAACAGATGCACGAAGGGCTGGGGCATACCAGCGAGTCCACGGCGGTGAAGATTGCCAAATACGCGCCCGACGGCTCATTGAGCTGGATGGCCGGGCGCAAAGCCACCGCCGCCGCGAAGCCGGGCGAGATGTACCACTTCTGGGTGATGGGCGGTCTGGTGGGCGACAACTATGTGGCCGGCTGCAGCGAGTGGGGGCAGATCTACTTCTATACCGCGGACGGCTTTTATGTCGACGCGCTGATGAACAACCCCGGTCTGGCGCCGCCCGCCGGTCCGTATACCTTCGGCAGCGAAACCTTCGGCGGGCGCGTGCAATACTATCCCGCGCGCGGCGAGGTGTGGGCGTACTCCTGCGGCCTGTGCTACAAGGTGCAGGGCTTCACCAAGAACGGCCTGGTCGCCGACGAGCAGCGCCTGTCGGGCACGGTCACGCTGGACAAGGTCTACGCCCTGGCGGGGGAGGAAGAGGCCGCCGGCCCGCTGCGCATCGTGCCGCTGGCCCACGCCGGCGATGCCGCCACCGACTGGAGCACCGTGCCGCAGAGCAAGTTGTCACGCAACAAGGCGCCGCTGGCCACCGCGCAGTTCGCCTATGACGCCCAAAACCTCTACGGACGCATCCACGTCGTCGATGCCTCGCCGTTGCGCAACAGCGCCGACACCGTGGGGATGATCTTCAAGGGCGGTGACGCGGTCGGCATCGACCTCGGTCCCGCCGGCGCGCGCGAAACGCCCGCGCTCGGGGATGTCCGCATCCTCGCCGCGCTGATCGGGGGCCAGCCGCGGCTGGTCGCCATGAAACCGCACAGCGCGCGCGACAAACAGCCCGAGCACTACTTCACCCCCGCCAGCGGCGACGTGAAGTTCGACTTCGTGGGGGAGATCCCCGGCGGCACCGTGCGCTTCGTCCCCGATGCCGACGGCGGTGGCTACACGGCGCTCTTCACCGTCCCGCGCGCCTTCCTGGAAGTCACCTTCCAACCCGGCGCCACGCTGGCGGCGGAGGTCGAGGTGCTGCTCTCCGGCCAGGGCGCGCGCGGCCTACAAACCATCGCGCGCAACTACCTCTACACGCAGACCCACCCGGAGACGAGCATGACCGACGACCTGCCCACCGAGTCGCGGCTCTACCCGAAATACTGGGGTTCGGCGAAGGTGGAATAAGGGACAAGCGGAAAGCACGGAGGTCTGTAGTGCATGGGCGCCGTCACATGCCTGGTTACGACTGCTTGATCCGATAAAGTAAAGGGGAAAGGCCGCCGAAGGCTTTGGGAGGGCGAGCGTCCCCTCGAGCCGCGAGCGAATGAGCCGGGATCGACAACAGAAAACGGTCTGTACGTGAGAACCATTCACACATACAGACCGTCTTTCTATCTCATTTGCGGATGCCTCGCTCGCGGCTCGCGGGGACGCTCGCCCTCCCACTGGTGTCGCAGCGTTTCTCTGTGGGCTCCATCGGCATAGACTTGCGGCGGGCAGGCATGGGACGGCGCCCATGCGCTACAGGTGAAAAGGAAGCCTTACCGCTCCGTGCCGGCCCAGTCGCGGGCGAGGGTTTGCCATTCCTCGGATGAGGTGGTGTAGTCGGCGAAGAGCGCCACGCCGGCGAGGGCCTGGGGCATAGCCTGGGGGTCCGTCACGCCGTCGCGTACGCCTTTCAGCGCCAGCGTCAGGTTTTCCACGTGCGGGTCGTGGCCCCAGCCGCCGCCTTCGTCGTAGGTCGGCACGCCGATGAGCACGCGGCACCGCGGGTTGACGGCGGCCACGGCGCGGGTGACATGCACTACCTGCCGGTGCAGGAAGGCGACGTAGGCGCGTGGCAGAAAGACGCCGGAATCATAGCCCATCACCACCACCTGGTCGCAGCGCGCGGCCACGTTGGTGAAGGTGCGGTCGTTCCACCCGTACCAGTGCGTCACCGGCATAGGGTACCACAGGCCGGTGCAGACGGAGAGCGGCGCCTGCGGCAGCGCCTTCCGCGTGTCCTCCAGCAGGCGCAACAGTGCGGAGTCGCCGGGCAGGCTCACCTCATAATCCCACTGGATGCCGTCAAAACCGCACTGGCGCACCAGCCACACCGCTTCCGCCACCATCGCGCGGCGGATGGTCGGGTCGGCCACGCACACGTCCTTGCGATCCACATAGATCCAGGCGAAGACGCGCGTGCCCGGCGCGGTGCGGTGCATGGTGTCGGTGAAGCGGCGCCCCTCGGCGGGGTAGTGAAACTTCAGATGCCCGTTGGCGCGGATGTGGCGCACGTGGGCGTACAGGTCGTGTATGTGTCCCTGCCGCAGATGCACGCGCAGCGCCGCGTATTCATCTTCGCGCGCCTGGCCGAAGTACCATGTGTAGCGCAGCCACAACCCGTTCGCTTTTGCGGTCGGCAACGGGCCGGAAAAGGTGACCCAGCCGGGGTAGAGGAAGTAGTCGAAGAGAAGGAACAGCAATACGAGCACGATCAGGCCGCCGACCGGCCAGCGCCAGTGCCGGCGCCACCAGCCGCGACGGGTCGTGCTTGTCGCAGAAGAGGTCATTACCGCATCTTTTCGCTCCCGCGCGCGGAATTCCTGTCGCCACGCCCCGTAAAGGGCAGGAATCTGCATGTTAACAACGAATAAGAAACTATCTCAAAATGCATCGTAGCCGGATCGGGGAGGATTCTTCGTGACTGGCTAGGCGGATTTTCGGGAGTGTATGAGGTCATACATGCTAGAAAATCCAACCCGCTGGCTTCACGCAGTGAAACGGCTTGGGGTCGCGAAGCGAACAACGCCAGGCGCGGAGAAGACCCGCGAGGCGGCTGCGAGGCGTTTTGAGATAGTTTCTAAGTTGCTGATGCGCCGTGCCTCGGCGCCCATCGCCATCCCATTTGCCCTTGAAGGAGCATCGATCATGGAGCATCTGCTAAGTACACGCATCAAGACGTTCCGCGAGCGGTTGGAGCTGTCGCAGGCGGAGTTGGCCCGCGCCGCGGGACTTGATGTCAGCCTGGTACAAGGCATCGAGGACGAGCAGGTCTACCCCGCCCTCGGTGTGTTGGTCAAGCTGTCGCGCGCCCTCGGGCAGCGCCTGGGCACCTTCATGGACGATCAGTTCCGCGCCGACCCGCTGGTGGTGCGCAAGGACGACCGCAAGGAAGAGCTGGCCCCGCACAAAGGCGACGTGCCGGCGCCGTACCGCTACTTCCCGCTGGGCCGCGGCAAGACGGACCGCCACATGGAACCCTTCTTCATCCGCATCGATCCGCACCAGGAAGACGCCCCCTCGTCGCACGAAGGGGAGGAGTTCATCATCGTCATCTCCGGTACCGTGCTGCTGCGCTACGGCCAGCGGACGGAGACGCTGGCACCGGGTGACAGCACGTATTACAACTCCATCATGCCGCACAGCGTGAGCGCCGCCGGCGACGTTCCGGCGGAGATCTACGCCGTGGTGTTCCAGCCGTTCTAACGCGTAATCGTGCTCGTGCGCGTAATCGTAATCGAAAGTGCCGGCTTCCCGCGCACTTCTCGATTTCGCGCACGATTTTGACCAGGGAGACGACCATGACAACCGTTGTACAACCCGACGTCCTCATTCGCGAGCTGACGCTGGGGCAGATCCTCGACCGAACGGTGGAACGCTGTCCGGACAACGACGCGGTGGTCTACGTGGACCGCGACTACCGGCAGACGTGGCGCGAATTCGCCGCCGACGTGGACACCGTGGCGAAGGGCCTGATGGCGCTGGGCGTGCAGAAGGGCGACAAGGTAGGCGTGTGGGCCACCAACGTGCCGCACTGGGTGACGCTGATGTTTGCCACCGCCAGGATCGGCGCCATTCTGCTCACCATCAATACGAACTACAAGTCGCACGAGATGGAGTACGTGCTGGGCCAGTCGGAGATGGAAACGCTCTTCCTCATCGACGGCATGCGCGACACCGACTACGTGGGCATCCTCTATGAGCTGGTGCCGGAGCTGCGCGAGCAGCCGCGCGGCAGCTTGAAGTCGGCCAAGTATCCCCACCTGCGGCGCATCTTCTACCTCGGCCCGCAAAAGCATCGCGGCATGTACAGCATGCCCGAGCTGATGGCGATGGCCGCGCAGGTGAGCGACGACGACTTCCAGGCGCGCCAGGACACGTTGAGCCCGCACGACGTGGTGAACATGCAATACACCTCGGGCACCACCGGCTTCCCCAAGGGCGTGCAGCTCACACACTATAACATCGGCAACAACGGCTACTGGATCGGCGCGAACCAGAACCTCAGCCCAGTCGACCGGGTCTGCCTGCCGGTGCCCCTCTTCCACTGCTTCGGCTGCGTGCTTGGCGTGCTGGCGTGCGTCAACCATGGCGCCACCATGGTGCTGATGGAGAAGTTCGACCCGGTGGTGGAGATGATGTCCATCGAGCGCGAGCGCTGCACCGCGGCCTATGGCGTGCCCACCATGTTCATCGCCGTGCTCGAGCATCCGCTCTTTCCCAAATTCGATTTCTCCTCGCTGCGCACCGGCATCATGGCCGGCTCCCCCTGCCCGGTGAAGACGATGAAGGAGTGCGTGGAAAAGATGCACATGAACGAGGTGACGATCTGCTACGGCCTCACCGAGTCCTCGCCGGTCATGACGCAGACCCGCTACGACGAGCCCGACCTGATGCGCAAATGCTCCACCGTCGGCCAGGTGATGCCCGGGATGGAAGTGTTGGTCGTGAACCCCGAGACGCACGAAGTGTGCCCGCCGGGCGTGCCCGGCGAGATGTGTGTGCGCGGTTACAATATCATGAAGGGCTATTACAACCAGCCCGAGGAGACGGCGCGGATCATCGATGCCGACGGCTGGCTGCATTCCGGCGACATCGGCGTGATGGACGAACAGGGGTACTTCGCCATCACCGGGCGCCTGAAGGACCTGATCATCCGCGGCGGCGAGAATATCGACCCCAAGGAGATCGAGGACTTCATCCACCACATGGACGGCGTGAGCGACGTGCAGGTAGTGGGCGTCCCGAGCAAAAAGTACGGTGAGGACACCGGCGCCTTCGTCATCCGCAAAAAGGGCGCCGAGGTGACCACCGAGGACGTGGCGGACTACTGCCGGGGCAAAATCGCCTGGATCAAAATCCCCAAATACGTCCACTTCCTCACCGAATTCCCCATGACCGCCAGCGGCAAGATCCAAAAATACAAACTGCGCGAACTGGCCGGGGAATTGTGGCCGGAAGCGTAAGAGGGATCGATTGACGTATGGGAGGGCGAGCGTACCCGCGAGCCGCGCGCGGAGATGCCGTTATCGAAAATGGAAAACGTCCGTGCGTGTGAACAGGTCACACGTCCAGTCCGTATCTGTTTTCAAAGATTGATGCCTCGCACGAAGCTCGCGGGTACGCTCGCCCTCCCAAAGGGCACAACCGTTACTCATTATTCAGGAGGACACTATCTCATGATTACCGCATTGGCGCACACCTGCTATGTGGTGCGCGATTTGGACGCGGCGTTGCATTTTTACGTGGACCAGTTGGGGCTGACGCCGGCGTTCGACTTTGTGAAAGACGACGGCGTGCGTTTCGGCATCTATCTGCACGTGGGCGGGCGGAGCTTCATCGAACTATTCCAGGGGGCGCATGCGGATCGCGTCGATGGGCAGTCGTACGGGCATCTATGCCTGGAAGTGGATGACATACAGGCCACCACGGCGGCGATCACCGCGGCAGGTGCGGCGGTCGAGCCGATCTCGCTGGGCAGCGACCAGAGCTGGCAAGCCTGGCTGACCGACCCGGACGGCAACCGCATCGAGCTGCACCAATACACCCCGGAGAGCTGGCAGGCGCCGCACGTGCGCTAACCCGCGGGTTACTTCGACGCGGCCCACGCTTGCAATATTTCCTTCGCCACCGGCACGGCCACGCGGCCGCCGGTGCCCCCGTGCTCGATGAGCACGGCGAAGGCGACGCGGGCGTGGGTTTCGTCGTTGCGCTCGGCGAAGCCGACGAACCAGGCGTGATCCTCACCGTCGGCCACCTGCGCGGTGCCCGTTTTGCCGTAGACCGTGAGCCCCGGCACGTCGCCGCCGCGCGCGGTGCCGGCGGTCACCACCCGCCGCATCATGGCCGTCAGCGTGTCGGCGGTGGATGCGTCGAGGGGGAAACCCAGCGGCGACGAGGTGAAGGTGGCCTGCGGCGAGCTGTCTCCGCCCCGGCGCACCTCGCGCACCAGGTACGGCATCTGCAGCGTGCCGTGGTTGGCGATGGCCGACGCCACCATGGCCATCTGCAGCGGCGTCACCACCACGGTGGACTGCCCGAAGCCCATGTGCGCGCGCTCGCCCTTCGGCGGCTCCTTCTCAGGATGCGGCACCAGGCTGGCCGGCGTCAGCGGTAACGGCAGCAGGCGGTCGTCGATCTTGTCCGCGTCCCACCAGCGCCGCCCGAAGCCGTACGCCGCCGCGGTGTCGCGGAAATCCGGCCACGCCAGCGCCGCCGCGGTGCGCGCGAAGTAGTTGTTGCACGACTCCGCCAGCGCGCGGGACATATCCAGCGTGCCGTGCCGCTCCCCGTGGAAATCCGTCACCGTCACGTTGAAGATGCGCGCGGTGCCGGTGCAGGTGTAGGTGGTTGACGGCGCTACACCGTGCATCAGCGCGGCGGAGGCGGTAACGAGCTTCATAGTGGAGCCGGGCGGATAGAGATCCTGCACCGCGCGGTTGCGCAGCGCGCCGTCGTCGGCTTTGGTCAGGGTATCGTAATCGGTGTCCAGCGTGGCGGGGTCGAAGGTGGGGTAGCTGGCCAGCGCCAGGATACCGCCGGTGCTCGGGTCGAGCACTACCGCCGCGCCCTTGCGCCCCGCCAGCGCCGCGTAGGCCGCGCGCTGCAGTCCAAGGTCCAGCGTGAGCACGAGATCCTTCCCGTGCCGCGGCTCGTGATGCAGAATGCGGTTCACTTCCTCCGGCGTGGTGCTGCGCGCATAGCCGGTCAGCTCGGTGTCCCACGCCTTCTCCACGTCCGTGTTGCCGCGGCGCAGCGGGTCGTGGTAGCCGAGTACGGCGGCGGTGACGCGCCCGTCGGCGTATTTGCGCACGCCGTTCTCCGTCCACGCCAGCTTCACCCCGTTGCGGTCGAAGATCGCCCCGCGCGGCGTCGAGGCCTCCCCCCGCGCGACGGCACGGTCGTCCAGCCGCTTCTGCAGCCACCCGATCCGTCCCAGGTGCCAATATGATTGCCACGCCAGCAATACCAGGAACGCCAGCACGGTGAAGGTAAACACGCCCCGTATGCGCCCTGCCACGTCATTATTCATCGTAACAGAAATACCCGACTTTGGCCGTTTCGTCAAGGCGCGCGGGAGAGAACCGCGCATTACACGGTGGGAATCCCCCGCCAGACGGCGGGCCGTCCATCCTGCGACCAAAATAGGTTCGCGCCGATCAGGATTTCGGCGGTCGATTCCGCCCCCTCTGGGGAAGTCGGCTCGATGCGTAGCATGCCAACACGACCGAGTCGGCGTCCGCGGGTGAGCCGCGCCGCAATAGCAAGGCCGCGAAGAATTGTAATCGCCCCCAAGCCATAGATGATGAAGAGCAACCAGAGATGCACTTGGTACGGATGACGTGTCACGATAGCGGCAATGAGCAATAACTCCGGAAGAATAGCGATACCCAGCAGACGCTGGAGGGGGTGCCACCAAGCATGATTCGCCGCGAGGCGTATTTCCTCCAGCTCTTCTACCGACAGTTCACGCGTACCGGCGAAGACCGGGTCGCCGGTATCAGTGGTCCCGACTTCTTCCAGCCACTCGGCAGCGATGGCCGCCGAGGGCGGCAGCGCCGCCGTCGCATAACGCGGTGGCGCAATCTCCCAACCCCGATAGTAATGGCCGGAAATATGGAGCAGACGTCCGGTGGCGCTGTAGACCCATACTTCACACGGATCGCCATTATTGACCGGGAATTTTAAAGCGTTACCGATCTTCTTCAACTGCATCAGATGCGTCACATGCACGGTACCGGCAAAACACTGTAGCGTTCCCTGCTTTAGCTCCCTGCCGGCCATATTCCCGTGCAGCAGGCAACGATATCCCAGGAAGAAGCAGCATGCCGTTAGAGGCATTCCCGCGATAAAGGACAACGCGCAGAGGCCCAGATTATCCCTGAACACCATCAAGCCGGCAAGCATGCCGGAAAAGGAACTGACGCTGCCGAGGAGTCCCACCAGTACCGCGAAGAGGTAAGCGTTGCGCCGTTGCAAGCGCAACCGTGCCGCCTCTTCGATCGTAAACGACCGCTGCTCGACCAGCGGAAATCCCAGGCACCACAGCGGGTGTGCATCCATACGGTCAGTATAGCAGATCGATCTTGGTGTGCCCATCGTTTCCGCCGCGCAACCCGACCGTCTTTATCTTGACCCCAACCTCGCTGACGTGCGACAATTAGGGCATGGAAATCGGTATTATCGGCTTGCCCAGCGTGGGGAAGACGACACTGTTCAATATTGTGACGCGCAACCGGGTGAAGACCGGCGGGTATGCGGCGGGCAACGCGCCGAATCTGGGCGTCGCCACCGTGCCTGACGCGCGGCTGACGTGGCTGTCGGAGCAGTTTCATCCGAAGAAGACCACCTACGCCACGGTGAATTTCGTCGACGTGGCCGGGTTGGTGGAGGGCGCCACCAAGAAGGACGCCTTCAGCAGCCAGTTCCTCGCCGCGTTGCGCGCGGTGGACGCGCTGGTGCACGTGGTGCGCGTTTTCGACGACCCCGCCGTGCCGCACCCCAACGAGACCATCGACCCGGTGCGCGACATCCATACCGTGGATACCGAGTTGATTCTCGGCGACATGGGCGTGGTGGAAAAGCGCCTGGAGCGCCTGCAGCAGGACATCGCCAAGGGCCGCAACCGCGCCGAGGCCGAGAAGGAGCAAGCCCTCTTCCTGCGCCTGCAGACGTGCCTGGAGGGCGAGCAACCCCTGCGCGCGCTGGAGTTCAGCGAGCAGGAGAAGCACGCGCTGCGCGGATACACCTTCCTGTCGCTCAAGCCGCTGGTCTACGCCATCAACCTCGGCGAGGGGCAGGCGTTCGACCCGTCCATGCTCACCGGGCTGCCCACCGACACGGTGGACGGCGTGCTGCGCGTCAACGGCAACTCCGCGCTGGCCTTCCAGGGGAAGGTGGAGGAAGAGATCGCCCAACTGCCCGAGGAGGAAGTGGCCGATTTCCTGGAAGCGATGGGCATCGAAGAGCCCGCCGCGCACCGCCTCATCCGCACCTGTTACTACGTGCTCGACGTGATCAGCTTCTTCACCGTGGGTGAGGACGAGTGCCGCGCCTGGACCACCCGCCGCGGCGACACCGCCCCGATGGCCGCCGGCCGCATCCACAGCGACCTGGAACGCGGCTTCATCCGCGCCGAGTCCTTCACCTACGCCGACCTCCGCCGCCTCGGCACCGTCGCCGCCGTCAAAGAAGCCGGCCTCTTCCGCCTGGAAGGCAAAGACCACGTGGTGGAAGACGGGGAGATTTTGAATATCCGGTTCAATGTGTAGGGGTTAGGGTTGCTGGTAGCTTGATGGTCACTGTTTGGAAAGGGGCTAAGAGCCCGGCTGATTATATAAGGGTAGGATCAACAGTACCGTTTGGAAGGTCGGCGGCAACCCCGCGCCCGGTAATAATGCAATGCCTGTGAACGATTTTCACCACAGCAGAGGCTGGGAATCGATCACGGGCATTATCATTTCCGTCCGGGCGCGCGACTGCCGTCATGCTTCCAAACGGTGCTGGTCTGCTTACCCCTGCAGAAGGCCGGGCCGGGCTCCCGCCCTGTTCCACACGGTGACTAAGACCAAACCGGAGCGGTGACCACCCTTCCACCCGGCCCAAATATCGGTGAAAATCTGTGCAATCTGTGGTTTCCGTCTCTCCCAAAGGAGCCTATATGCCTATCGATTTTCGCCTGTACCTGATCTCCAACCGCGCGCAGACGGCGGGGAGGCCGCTGGTGGCGGCGCTGCAGGCGGCGGCGCAGGCGGGGGTGCGGGCGGTGCAGTTGCGCGAGAAGGAGCTGGCGCCACGGCAGATGTATAACCTGGCCGAGGAGGTGCGCGGGGTGCTCGACCCGCTGGGGGCGCGGCTGCTGCTCAACGACCGGGCGGACATCGCGGCGGCGGTAGGCGCGGCGGGGGTGCATCTGCCCGGCGCGGGATTGACCCCCGCAACGGCACGGCGCGCGCTACCCCCGGGCGCGCTGGTGGCCGCGTCCACGCATACGCTGGTGGAGGCGCGCTTCGCGGAGGCGTCCGGCGCCGACTTCCTTACCTTCGGCCCCGTCTTTTTCACCCCCTCCAAGGCTGCATATGGTGACCCACCCGGCCTCGACGCGCTGGCCGCGGTGTGCGCGGCAGTGCGCATCCCCGTCTTCGCCCTCGGCGGCGTCACCCCCGACCGCGTGGCCGCCTGCCGGGACGCCGGCGCGCATGGGGTGGCGGTCATCCGCGCCATCCTCGCCGCGCCGAGTATCCCCGACGCGGTGGCCGCCTTCGCCGACGCGCTGGGGGGATGCTGAAACGACCCTAAAGAGGTCGCATTTATCCCTTGACAACCCCCGGCGCGGCGTGGGAAGATAATGTTAATCATGCTCGGAGGATCACCGATGGCCGAATGCCCGAATAAAGCGAAGAATACGCAGAAATGCACCTGTACCAACACCGGGTGCGCACGCCACGGCGTCTGCTGTGAATGCATCCGCTTCCACCGCGAAAACGGTGGCAAGCCCGGATGCCTGACGAAATAACGTGACGAGTTGAAAGTTGAAAGTTGAAAGATGGGTAAGCCGTCGTTTCTAACATGTCGTTCAACCTTCAACTTGTAACTTTCAACTCGTATCGGAGCGCCTATGATTGCCGAAGACACCCGACTGCAACAACTGCTCGATTTGTCGGCGCAACTGGCGGATGTCAACGACCTGGATATTCTGCTGGAGCGCATCCTCACGCTGGCGCGGCAGTCCGTGCACGCCGACTCCGGCACCATTTACCTCACCGAAGGCGACCGGCTGCAGTTTTCCTACGCGCAAAACGAGACGTTGCGCCGGCGGCTGGCTCCCGGCAAAAAGCTCATCTACACCACCTTCTCCGTGCCCATCAGCAACGAGACCATCTCCGGCTACGTGGCGACCACCGGGCAGACGCTGAACATCCCCGACGTGTACCAGTTGCCGGCGGACGTGCCGTACAACTTCGGGCGCCGCTACGACGAGCTGACCAAATACCGCACGCAAAGCATGCTCACCCTGCCGTTGCGTACCAGCCGGCACGCCAACGTCGGGGTGTTGCAGATCATCAATGCCACCCATGCGGACGGCACGGTGATACCCTTCTCGCATGAAGACGAACGGATCATCGCGCACTTCGCCAACAGCGCGGCCCTCGCGGTGGAGCGCGCACAGATGACCCGTACGCTGCTGCTGCGCATGATCAGCATGGCCGAGTTGCGTGATCCCAGCGAGACGGGCGCGCATGTGAACCGCGTGGCCGCCTACTCCACGGAGATCTACGAGGCCTGGGCGCGCACGCAGGGGCTTTCGCAGCAGGAGATCACCGACAACTGCGACCTGTTGCGCATGGCCGCCATGTTGCACGACGCGGGCAAGGTGGCGATCTCCGACCTTATCCTGAAGAAACCCGGCAAGCTGACGGACGAAGAGTACGACATCATGAAGACGCACACCGTGCTCGGGGCGCGCCTCTTCGCGAACAAGCAATCCACCTTCGACGAGGCCGCGGCGGAGGTGGCGCTGAACCACCACGAGCGCTGGGACGGCCGCGGGTATCCGGGCTACATCGACCTGGCCACCGGCGAGCCGCTGCCGGGACGCGCGCTGCCCAACGGCCGCGCGCAGGGCAAAGCGGGCGAGGAGATCCCCATCTTCGGGCGCGTGGTGGCCGTGGCCGACGTCTACGACGCCCTGCGTTCCCGCCGCTCCTACAAGGCGCCGATGCCCGAGGAGCAGGTGCTGCAGATCATGACCGAGAATGCCGGCTCCCAGTTCGACCCCGCCATGGTCGACGCCCTGCTGCGCTGCCTGGACGTGATCCACGCCATCGCGGAGCGGTATCCGTCGGACGAGGAGTAACGGACCTAACCCCCTCGATCCCCCTTCCCTCGAGGGAAGGGGGAAGCAGCGGAATTCGTTGCCGACATATGACAAGCGGCACTGCTCGGAAGGTAATTACCCTCCCGCCGCCGTATTACCAACCCAGGCGTTACCGCCTGCAGCTTGAATCGTGTATCCTGAATCCACCAAAGGACCCACCCATGCACCGTTTGGATCGTCGTCAACTCACCATGTTCCCCCTCACCGAGCGCGAGGACAAGCTCGTTATCGACAATATGCACGTGTCGCCGGACACCCCCGCGCCGGTGCTGGCGCCGCTGGAGGCGGCGCGCGTGGCGCGGTTGGCCGCGCGCATCGCCGCGGCGCGCGACGCCGGCAAGCCGGTGATGCTCACCTACGGCGCGCACCTCATCAAGAACGGGCTGAGTCCGGTGCTCATCCGCCTCATCGAGGAGGGCTGGGTAACGCACCTGGCGACGAACGGCGCAGGGAGCATTCACGACTGGGAGTTCGCCTTCCAGGGCACCAGCAGCGAGGACGTGCGCGACAACGTGGCGCACGGGCGCTTCGGCACCTGGGAGGAGACGGGGCGCGCCATCAACCTGGCCGTCGCCGCCGGCGGCGTGGACGGGTTGGGCTACGGGTGGTCGGTGGGGCGCTTCATCGCCGAGGACGGCGCCACCCTGCCGGAACCCGACGCGTTGCGCGCCGCGATCACCGCCTCGCTGGCGCAGCCCGACGAGCGGCTGGGCGCCCTCGCCGACCTGCTCTACCTGTCCACCACCTTCGGCCTGGCCGCCGGGCGGCAGGCGATGACGCACCGCTTCAAGCAGTATTCCATCCAGTGCGCCGCGTACCGGCTGGGCGTGCCCTTCACCGTGCACCCGGGCGTGGGGTACGACATCATTTACACCCACCCGCTCAACTGCGGCGGGGCCATCGGGCGCGGGGCGGTGCGCGACTTCCTCGGCTATGCCGAGAGCATCAGCCGGTTGGGCGGCGGCGTGCACCTCACCGTCGGCTCCGCCATCATGGCGCCGATGATCTTCGAAAAATCCCTCTCCATGGCCAACAACCTGGCGCTCGCCACCACCGGCGAGGCGCTCAAGGACTACGACCTGGTGGTCAACGACATCCAGGAAGGCGGCGACTGGGATTGGAGCCAGGGCGAGCCGCCCATGGAACACCCGGCATACTACCTGCGCTTCTGCAAAACCTTCTACCGCATGGGCGGCACGTTGGACTACATATGCCTGGACAATCGCGCCTTCCTGCTCGCCCTGTACGGGGCGCTACGCGGGGCGAAGGTGGGGTAGTTCCCCGTTATTGGAGGCGGCGCTCCAGCGTCTCCAGCACCACCAGCGTGCCGAAGAGGATGAAGGCGCCCGCGGCCCAGCCGGCGAGGATGTCGGTGGGGTAGTGCACCTCCAGGTAGACGCGCGCGGCGCCGGTGGCGACGATCAGCAGCACCGCCGCGGCCACCGTGGCGGCACGCGCCGCGCGGCTGTGCACCAGGTGGCGCCACACCACGTAGCCGATGAGGCCGTAGAAGACGATCCCCACCGCGGCATGCCCGCTGGGAAAGCTCTGCCCCGCCGCAAAGACCAGGCTGTCAGCGGGCCGGTGGCGCATGAAGTGGCTTTTCAACATCCACACCAGCCCCCAGGTTGCCAGCGGGGTTACGCCGACGATGAGCGCCTGCCACGGGCGGCGCCGCGCGGCGAGTAGAATCACGAAGGGGGCCATCACCAGCACGGCGTACGGCCACAGGAGGAGCAGGCTGAGGACCACGGCGAGCTGGTAGCGGGCGTCGGAGGGGTGGGCGCGCAGTACGCGCTGGGCGGCGGCGTCGAAGGCGGTTAGCTCCCCCTCGCGCAGCTCCCCGGCGATGTGCAGGAAGACCAGCACCCCGGCGCCGGCGAGCAGCAACGCGGCGGCGCTCCACGGGTGATCCGTGAGCCACCCCCACAGCGTCCGCGTCCAGGAGCCGCGCCGTGCCAGCCTGCCGTCCATGGCTGCCTATCCGCGCACCAGTTGGTACGCCTCCTCCGCGCTCGCGGTGCCATCCGCCACCGCCACCAGACCGGGGAGAAAGGTCTTCATCATCGCCAGATTCGCGTAGACGATCGGGCGCAGCAACGCCTCGGTGAGGGATTCCTCCTGCACGTCGATGCTCGTCTTATACCGCACTTCGCCGTCGGTGAAGTCCATCTCGAAGTTGCCCAGCGCCAGCCCGTAGTTCGCGCGGGTGAGGAACTCCGCCATCGTCGCGCGCCGCGGGTCGGGTACGTTGAAGGGGCAGACGGAGTAGAAGAGGAATTCCGATTGCGCCTCGCGCACGTGCGCCAGGCAGTTCCACGAGCCTTCCGCGGAGGCAAAACCCAGCCGCAGCAGCGGATGCCCCGGCACTTCGGTCATCGGCCAGTGCCCCGCGGTGAAAAATGCCTGCACGGCCTCCATCATAGCGCCCATCGTCAGCTCACTCTCGTTTGAAACTGGCTTGCTTAAGACAGTTTCTCAGATGCCTCAGTATACGCGCTTTCTATGGCAGGCACGTCGTCGGTGGGCGACATGGCGGGCTCCGCGTCGGGGCAGGTATGCACGAACAACGGACAAATCTCCGCGCTGGTGAGATAACTCACCATGCGCCCATGCACCAGCGCCCACAACACGATGCTTAGCACCAGGCTTTCCCAGAGCAGCCAGCCGGGAATCAGCTCCGCGGGTTGGAAGTGGATGAACAGCAGGTACGACACCGCTAACGTAAGCGCCAGCCAGCACGGCGCCAGCACGAATTGCAGCCCGATGGCCATGATCCGCGCCCAATTCGCCCGCCGCAGCAACCCGATGCCCGCCGCCGTAAATAGCAGCAGCGCCGTGATGCATCCGAGCGGCCAGAAGAGGTTATCAAGCGGCAACGTGACCAGCACCAGGCAGAGCGAGGCTACCATGAAGTGGAAAAATGCGATAGCCGTCAGCCAGAAGGGGCGCCGGATGGACGGAACCGTATCCGTGGACAAACTTGCCATGTGCGACTCCGATGTCGAAAGCGGTTCTGCGTACAGTATAACGGATTTGTGCGAATTGTCCACCCCCGGGCCAGGAGAGGAGGGCGAAGGATGAGTGGGTCGCGATGTCACCTTGCCAGTTACCGCGCCAGCTCCGCCAGCGCAAACGGCAGCGCCTCGATGAGGTCGAGGGCGGTCATGCCGTGGATGCCATGCTCGGTGGCGATCAATTCGGCGGCGCGGCCCCCGGCGTAGACGGCCAATGCGGCGGCTTCCGGCGCGGGCACGCCCTGCGCGAGCAGCGCGGTGACGGCGCCGGCCAGCACGTCGCCGGTGCCCGCCACCGCCAGTCCCGCGTTGCCGGTGGGGTTCACCCACACGCGGCCGTCCGGCGCGGCGATCACGGTCGGCGCGCCTTTGAAGATCGTCACCGCGTTGAAGCGCTTTGCCGCCTCTCGCGCGGTGGCGAGGCGGTCGGTTTCCAGCTCAGCCACCGGGCGGCCCAGCAGGCGTGCCATTTCGCCCGGATGCGGGGTGATCACCGTGGGGCACGTCCGTTGCGTCCACGTCTCTTCGCCGGCCATGGCGGTCAACGCGTCGGCATCCACCACCAGCGGGCACGGGAGCTGAGGCACCAACCGCTGCACGGCGAGGGCGGTGACGCGCTGCCGCGACAGCCCCGGGCCGATGAGCGCCGCGCGCACATCCCTGGCGTCTGCCAGCAGCGATGCGATAGCGCGGTGGCCCAGCACCCCGGGCGGCACCGCGGGCAGCGGGCGGAAGACCACTTCGGTGAGAGCGGCGTTGAGCGCGGGCACCAGCGACGCGGGCAGGCCCAGGCGCACCAGCCCCGCGCCGGCGCGATACGCTGCCGTGCAGGCCATCGCCGCCGCACCCGTCATGCCATATGATCCGGCGATGATCAGCGCCGCGCCCACGGACATCTTGTGCGCGGTCGGCGGGCGCACCGGCAGCCACGCCGCCGCCTGCGCGGCCTCGGGAATCTCCGCCGTCGCGGGCCATCCGGCCACCACGTCAGGGGGAAAGCCGATATCCGCCACCGTCCACACCCCCGCCAGCGCCGCGCCGGGGTAGAGCACCAGCGCCGGCTTGGGCAGCGCCAGCGTCACCGTGCGCTCAGCACACAGCGCCGGGCCGAAAAGCTGCCCGGTGTCGGTGTCGACGCCCGAGGGCAGGTCCACCGCGAGGACGGCGCGGCCCCCGCGAATGCGGTTCGTCTGCGCGATCAATTCTCCGAGCACCCCATACACCGGCCCGCTGACCCCGGTGCCCAACAGCGCGTCGATCACCACCCCGGCGGCGGCCAGCGCGGCATCGTCGATGGTCGCCGACATCGGCACCTCGGCGGCGCGGGTATGCATCAGGTGCGCGTCGGGGGAGAGGTTTTCCGGCGCGAAGGGCAGCACCACGTGCACCGGGTACCCGGCCGCGTGCAGCAGGCGCGCCGCCACCAGGCCGTCGCCGCCGTTGTTGCCCTTGCCGCAGAGCACGACCACCGGGCCGGGCGAATCGTAGAGCATCCCCAGCGCCGCCTCGGCCACCGCCGCCCCGGCGCGCTCCATCAGCGTCGGCCCGGGTATCCCCAGGTCGCCGGTCACGTGGGCGTCCAGCGCCCGCGTCTGCGCCGCGGTGAGTAGTTTCATGCCTGTTCGTCCTCCGGGAGTACCGCTTCCATGATCAGCACGTCATGCCAGCGGTGAAATTTCCATCCGACTTCGTGCAGTGAGCCGACCACGCTGAAGCCGAAACGGGCGTGCAGCTTGATGCTCGCTTCGTTATCGCCCACGATGCGCGCCACCACCACGTGATGCCCCGCCGTGCGCGCTGCCTGCATCAGCGCCGCCAGCAGTAGCGTGCCCACGCCGCGCCCCCAGTGGTCGGGATGCACGTAGACGGAGTTCTCTACCGTGCGGTCGTACGCCGTACGCTCGCTGAAGGGGGAGAGCGACGCCCAGCCGACGATGTGTCCGTCGGCCTCCGCCACCAGCACCGGGTGCCGCGCGCCATGGGCCGCGAACCACGCCTCCTGCGCCTCCGCCGAGCGCTCCTCTACCTCGAAGGTCGCCGGCAGATGCCGCACCGCGTAGTTGTAGATCGCCAGCACCCCCGGCAAATCCCCCCGCGTCGCCGACCGAATCCAATAGGTCATGCCCGTATGATACTATATTTCGGGAGAAACGGGAGCGCTTCTCTACAGGGACTGTCCCGTGGCCTGACGCGCAAAAGAAGCATTATTGGTAAAAATGACGTGCGGAACGAGCGCCCAACTTCCAGAACACAGCAGGGGCTGTCCCGTGGCCTTTCGAACGGAACGCCACGGGACAGCCCCTGCAGGAGGCGATAGCGGTTGGAATGTCACACCGGCTGATGTTTGTGCGCCCGGGCGCTTATCCCGGTACGCGACGGGACAGTCCCTACTCGTCTTCGATCAGCACCACCGCCATCGCGTAGTCGCCGGCGTGGGAGAGGGAGAGGCGCACGGGGCGGTCGGCGAGGAGGGCGGCGGCGGTGCCGTGCACGTGGAGGGTCGGCGGGCCGTCGGGGGCGCGCACCACCTCGACTTCCTGCCAGGAGAGGGGCACGCCCAGCGCCTTGGCAAAGGCCTCCTTGGCGCAGAAGCGGGCGGCGTAGTGCTGTGCGGGCCGCCCGCGCTCGTCGCAATACGCGCACTCGCCCGCGGTGAAGAGGCGCGTGGCAAAGCGCGGCGTGCGCCCCAGCGCCGCCTCGATGCGCGAAATCTGCTCGATATCGGTGCCGATGCGTGCCATGCGCCTACCAGGAGATAAAGGTCGGCTCGACCGCGGTGGGCACCACGCCGGCGGCGTGGGCGCGGGCGAGCAGGGCGCGCACGGCGGCGCGGCCCCGGTCGCCGTAGTCCTGCGTGACGGCGTTGACGTACATGCCCACAAAGGTGTCCGCCTTGCCGGGGTCGAGGTCGCGGGCGAAGCTGAGGGCGTAGTCGAGGGCTTCCGCGCGGTGGGTCAGCGCGTAGTCGATGCTGGCGCGCAGATAGCCGGCGATACGCCGTTGCAACGCTTCGGGGATGTCGCGACGGATGCCGTTCCCCCCCAGCGGCAGCGGCAGGTGCGTTTCCGCCTTCCACCAGACGCCCAGGTCGGCCAGTTCCACCAGGCCGTTGTCGCCGTAGGTGAGCTGCCCCTCGTGGATAATCACCCCCGCCGCCACTTCGCCGGCGGCCACCGCGGGCAGGATGGCGTCGAAGGGGTAGGCCACCGTCGCCACGCCGGGCAGGTAGAGCTGCAGCGCCAGCGCCGCGGTGGTGAGCGGGCCGGGAATGGCCACCGTCGTGGCGCGCAGCGCATCGCGGGTAAGCGGCGCGCGGGTGATGATCTTCGGCCCGTAGTCCTCGCCGAAGCTCGCGCCGCACGGCAGCAGGGCGTACTTGTCCGCCAGGTGCGCGTAGGCATGGAAGGAAAGCGCCGTCACGTCGTACTGCCCGTGAAAGGCACGCTGGTTGAGCGTTTCGATGTCCACCAGTTCGTGGGTGAAGTACAAATCGCCGGTGTCGAGCTTGTCATTCGCCAGCGCGTGAAACATGAAGGCGTCGTCGGCATCGGGGCTATGGGCAACGGTGATCGTTCGCATGGGCGGCATTCCTTTCGCGGTGCCCCATTGTAGCGCCGTGCCGCAGGTGGGTCAACGGGAGTGCCGTGCGGGAGGGGGAAAGCCTTGCGGTATCGCGGAAGGGTAAGTGCGCGGTATGCATTATTGATGGTCGGCGAATGCGGAAGGTTTCACTTTGCCTGGGGAAGCATTTGGATGAATTCCGTAAATGCCGGTATCTCCATCGTAAAGAAAGCACGGATCAGCGCATCGAGCCCGTCAGGCAGAGTGACCGTGGCTGTGAGTTCGCCTTTTTCAGTCACGGGAAACACAAAGAAGATTTTACGCGTCGTTGTCACCGGTCCAAAACGCACGTCGCACTTGTGTGCGGGATCCAGGTCGATTTCCAGGAAAGTGTCATCATCGAGATGGAAACCGAATACACTGGCCACGATCGCATCTTCACCCCATTCATACTGGGGCTGTAGCTCATCGGCAAAGCGTTTGGCCGTGGCAAGGGCGCCGTCCAGGGTGACCGGCCCTGCTTCAACGTTGTCGAAATCGCGATTCTTTGTGTAGAGGTAGATGGTGGGCATACGATCCGCTTACTTTTTCACGTCCGTCCCCGCCGGCGCCGTCTCCGGTTGCGGGGTGGGGGGCGGCGGGGTGGGGGTGATGCCCATGAGCTTGTCGCGCTCGCGTTTGGCCACTTCGTCGGCGGGGTCTTCCTGCGCCACGTGGCGCCAGAAGGTCAGCGCGTCGTCTTTGCGGCCCAGGTGCACCAGGGCGTGGCCGTAGAGGTGGCGCTTGGGGGAGGGCAAGCCCAGTTGCACCGCCTGCGCCAGCCACGTCACCGCCTCGGCGTCGTTGCGCGTGTTGAAGTAGTACAGCCCGACCTCGAAGTACGCCTCGGGGTTCTTCGGGTTTTCCGCGATCATGCGCGTGCGGGTGTCCGCCGCCGCGTCGGGGTGCCCGCTGCTCCACTGCAGCAACGCGGCGTTGAGGTAGCCCTCTAGGCTTTTGGAGTCGAGGACCGTCACGCGCTGCCAGGAGGCGATGGATTTGTCCCACGCGCCGTCGTGATACTCCATATCGCCCGCCGCCATGTTGAGGTCGATGAGCGAGTCGACCATCGCGCCCGCCTGCACGCGGAAGGCCGTGACCGTGGGCGGGGCGGCTTTGGGCGCCGCGCATAGCGGCACGGCGAGCAACAACACCAGTGCGGGCAGGTAGCGCATCAGGCCTCCTTGGCGCCGCGCCACGCCAGCAGCGCGGCGGCAACGCACACTTTGCCGATATCCATCAGTATAAACGGGGCCACGGCCTTTTGGAAGGCCACACCCGCACCAACATGGCACCAGGCGGCGAACCACGCCCACCCGCCGAGGTAGATGATGCCCACCGCGAGCAGGCCGCCGGCGAACAGCGCCGCCAGCCGCACGGGGTAGCTCAGGCCGGTGACGCGCTGCGTCAGCACGCCGTAGAGAAAGGCCGCCGGGCCGAAGGCGAACAGGAACCCGCCGGTGATGAGCATCC
Organism: uncultured bacterium; assembly: GCA_903928345.1. Classification (GTDB taxonomy): domain Bacteria; phylum Armatimonadota; class Hebobacteria; order CAIYQO01; family CAIYQO01. The sequence continues at coordinate 23,214 of CAIYQO010000146.1, forward strand.
ACGGCGCCCCCGCCAGCCCCTGCGTAAAGACGGGCAGCCCGCACGTGCCCAGCGCCAGGTATTCCAGCACCGCCAGCGTGCCGGCATACGGCCCCAGCCACCCGGCCAGCAGCAATACACCCAGCACCTGCAGGGTGATCGGCACGGGGGTGAGCGGGATGCGCACCTGCGCCAGCAGCGCCAGCGCCACCGCCCCCAGCGTCGCCCAGAAGATCTCCTGCGCCGCACTTCGCGGTCGAGGCAATACCAGCACACGCGCCCATACGGACATCGTTCCTACCTCCATCACGCGCACGGTCACCCGCGCGGTGCTGTATTATCCCCGGCAACGGGGTTAGCGGTCAAGGGGCGGGGGAAGTGAGGGGGTGACTGGGGGAGGGAATTTCCCCGTGCCCGGCGAACACAACTAACGTGACAACACAGAAACTACCACTCGATGAAATTGTGGCCTACGCGCGCGAGGTGATCGCGCAGGAGGCCGCGGCGCTGGCGGCGATGGGAGCGCGGCTCGACGAGGCCTTCGCGCGCGCCGTGGCGCTGGTGCTGGCGTGCGACGGGCGCGTGGTGACCACGGGCATGGGGAAATCCGGCGCCGTGGCGCGCAAGATCGCCGGCACGCTGGCGAGCACCGGCACGCCGTCGCTCTTCCTGCATCCCGCGGAAGGGGTGCACGGCGACCTGGGCATGGTGAGCACCGGCGACGTGCTGCTGGCGCTCTCCAACAGCGGCGACACGGAGGAGTTGAACGCCATCCTGCCCGCCATCGCGCGCATTCAGGTGCCCATCATCGCCCTCACCGGCCACGCCGACTCCAGCCTGGGCCGCGCCGCCACCGTGGTGCTGGACACCGGCGTGGAGCGCGAAGTCTGCCCCTTCAACCTGGCGCCCACCAGCAGTACCACCGCGCAGATGGCCATGGGCGACGCGCTGGCCATCGTGGTGATGGAGCGGCGGCAGTTCACCTCGGAGGACTACGCCCGCCTGCACCCGCGCGGCGCGCTGGGGCGGCGCCTGCTGCTCACCGTGGGCGACGTGATGCGCACCGGGGACAGCCTGGCCGCCGTGCCGCCGGAGCTGCTGCTGAAAGACGTGCTCTTCGCCATCACGCGCGCCCATGCCGGCGCCGCGGTGGTGGTCGACCCCGACGGACGGCTCGTCGGCCTTATCTGCGACGGCGACATCCGCCGCACGCTGCTGGAGGACGAGGACGCGCTGCGCAAACCCTGCGGCGCGCACATGACCCCCCACCCGCGCACCACCCTCCCCGACCGCCTGGCCGCCGAAACGCTGCCCGTGATGCAAGGCCCCCCGCAGATCAGCGAAATGCCCGTCCTCGCCCCCGACGGCACGGTGCTGGGCATATTGAACCTGAAAGATTTGCTGCAGGCGGGGATTGTGTAGGGGGACGGATTCACCGCAGAGGCGCAGAGGGATTTGCACTGTGCCGGGTGGAATAGTGGTGACCGATCCGGTAGGTTAGTTGGTCACTGTTTGGAAAGGGGCTATGAGCCCGGCTCGAAGACAGACCAGCGCAGATAGACAGCACGGTTTGGAAGCTCGACGGCAGTCGCGCGCCTGCTTGGAAATGATAGTGCCCATGTACGATCTCCAGCATTCGTTGTGCTGAAAATCGCCCATGGGCACTACATCGTTACCGGGCGCGGGGCTGCCGCCGACCTTCCAAACCGTGCTGCTGAACTTTCCTCTACCTATACTCGAGCCAGGCTCCCGCCCTGTTCCAAACAGTGACCATCCATCCCGCCCGGCCCAATCCTAAGTCCTCTGCGCTCTCTGCGCCTCTGCGGTGAATTCGTCCCCCTCTACACCATCGACGCCACGTCTACCCGCCGCCCGTTTTGTGCGGAGTCTATGGCGGCCAGGGCGACGGCGAGGGCGGTGGTGCCGGCGGGAAGGCCCATGGTGAACGACCCGCCGGCTTGCAGGGTGTCGAGGAAGTGGTCCACCTCCACCGGCCAGCCGCCGGTGCAGGGGGCGTCGTCTTCCACCATCCACGCCATCTCGACCCCGGCGTTCAGGTCGGGGGTGGAGGTGCCGGTGCAGACGCGCAGGCTGGTGTAGTCGTTGATGATGGAGCCCTCGTCGCCGTAAATCTCGTACCCCAGGAAGCCCGGGCCGCTGGTCCATCCCACCTCGATGTACCCCAGCGCGTTCTCGCCGAAGGTCAGCGCCAGCACGGCGTTGTCATCGACTTGGATCGGTTTGCGCAGCGTGGCCATCAGCGCGGTGACGGCGGTGATGGGGCCGACGAACCACTGGCACAGGTCGATGGCGTGGATGCCCATGTCGAGCAGCGCCCCGCCGCCCGCCCGCGCGGGGTCGTAGAACCAGTCGGACTTCGCCCAGCCGGGGAAGGGTCCGTTATGGGCGAAGCGCACGCGCACCATGAAGGGCGCGCCGATGGTGCCCGCCTCGATGAGCGCCTTCACCTTTTGATTCCCCCGGTAGAGCCGGTGCGAGAAGCCGATCATTACCGAGCGCTCCGCCGCCTCCGCCGCCACCGCGATGGCGCGTGCCTCGGTCAGCGAGAGCGCCATCGGTTTCTCCAGCAGCACGTGCGCCCCCGCTTGCAACGCGGCGATGGCCTGTTCGGCGTGGAAGACGTTGGGGCTGCACACGGAGACCACGTCGGGCCGCTCCCGCGCGAGCAGGTCGCGATAATCCGCATAGGTGGCGTCCACACGGAAGGCCGCGCGCACCTCGTCCAGCCGCGCCGGCTCCGGGTCTACACCGATAATGCGCCCCACGTCCGCGCGCTTGTGGTACCCCGGCAAGTGCAAATTCTGCGCGATCGCGCCGCACCCGATCACGGCGGCGGTGAGTCCGTTGGTCATACGACCCTCCTTGAGAAGTAGTCAGGAGTCAGCGAAACATGGGAACTGACTCAATACTAGTACGTTAGGGAGGTGATTGCAAATCACCTCTACAATTTATACACGTGAAGGGCCTCGGCGGTTGGTCGGAGAAATAATTATTTAGTCCCCGCTTGTTTTGGGTGGTGATATCAGCAAAGTAGGAGTATACCGGTGCAACGTTATTATTCCGTAGGCATATCATCGTGTGTATTGTTTATTCTCTGTCTGCTGTGTTCCGGTTGTGGAAGCGGCGGTGGGAATCACGTTGGAGGAGGGGTGTCCGCACTGACACCGGCAGGAAGCAAGGTCTACGATGTGTCTGCGGTGGCCTCATCTTCAGCGGTTGTGCTAACCGATCCAGGAAAGGACGCCACGGTCACCATTCCTGGTGGGGCAATGTTACCCGGTGCTGGCGTCAGCCTGACGGTTTGGAGCGCGCAACGTGCTCTGGCGCAGAAGTCAGGATTCACTTGTACGACACATGCGGTTGATCTGACGATTGATCCGTCGACCTTACAAACTGGAGCATCCATTACCGTCGCGCTGCCCTGGCAATCCGGCGCCGATCCTATCGCGACTATGGTGGTGGCGTTTGGGGCAACCGGCAATTCGATGGTGCTCTCTGATGCCGTTGGGTCGACGGCTGCTGCTCCTATTGTCACGCTTACCGCAGCAGAGCTTCAATTCCTGAACGGCAATGGCTCCGGTGTGCAGACCATTGGGCTTGCCGTCGAGGAGCAAACCCCAACGGTAAGCCAGGCAACGGTAAGTAAGTCTAGTCTCGTCAGGCTGTATACACGGCAAAGGACGCGGTCAAGGACCACCTATGCGAGCAAAAAACGTATCGCCGTTGTGGTGCCCGGCATTTTCAGCGAAGACGCATCCATACCGACGGGTTTGAATTTGAACCAGTCCTATATGGCTCCGATCCTGAGCTTTTTGACAGGCACGTTCCCCACTGACGGCAATATCGGCACCGCAAGTGCGCCGTTTGATCCTGATGAAGTCTGGGCCTACAACTATGATTATACACAGCCAATGGAGACGAACGGCCGGGCCTTGGCGACAGCCATTAATAACCAGATTGATAATAATGGCGGGAGTTGGGGCGACAAGACGAAGTTCGAAATTCATTTCATTGGGCATAGTATGGGCGGCCTGGTGACGCGTTGGGCGCTGGAGAAGGTTGGCATGCCTTCCGCGTGTCAATTGATCACGCTGGGAACGCCTCACGCCGGCGTTCCGCTTTCCGTACTCAAATATCTCGGATGGGTAGGATTCGATGGGAATATATGGGTTTCGTTACGCGCGCCGGGCATACGAGAATTAGTAGACGATTCCACGTTGATCGCGAGCTTGCAGTCCAGCACGCCAGCCGCGGGAGTCCAGTACGACATGGTCGCCGGATCGAGTCACACGGGGATGAAAGGGCCTCTCGGTGATGTGGTAAATCTTCTCTATCAGGTGATCAAGCCATCAGCCTTTAATAAGAACGATGGAATCGTTCCCGAATACAGTGCGCTGGGAGGGCCGGGAGCCGCCGGGTCACCACAACCTTTCAATCATATGCAACTCGTCACCTCGATAGGCGCATATTGGTCGAACGTGGCAAATTCCTGGCTTTTTGGGATGAACCGCAAAGTGCAGTCGATGCAGATTTCTCCTCAAAACCCTATGGTCGCTGTTGGGGGAACACAACCACTGACGGTGGACGCCTTGGATAAGGATGGGGACAAGCTTGATCCCACGTTGATTCATGTGGCTTTCACGAACAGCATCCCGGTGACCTGGTCCGTCGACAATACCAGCATCGCCACCATTGACGTTTACACCGGCATGCTCACCGGTGTGAAACAAGGCACTGTCAATGTCACGGCAACAACAGTTTCCACCGTGCCAACCACGACAGGCAAGCCTGTGACACAAACAGTCAGCGTAACCATCGGCGCGGAGATGGTCTGGGTGCCCGGTGGCACGTTCCTGATGGGGAACCCCAGTGGTGTGTTGGAAGCTGATGAGAGTCCGCGGCACACAGTTATGTTAGATGGATACTGGATCGATCGCGACGACGTGACCGTGGCGCAGTTCCGGGCGTTCGACGCCGCAGCAGCCTACGGGTTCGACTGGACGGGGCGCCAACCGTTCTATGGTTGGCGGGACAACGATCCGATGACGATGGTCTCGTGGTATGATGCGAAGGCCTACGCGACGTGGGCAAACTGCCTCCTGCCCACAGAGGCGCAGTGGGAGAAGGCAGCGCGCGGCACGGACGGCCGCAACTACCCGTGGGGTGGGGTGGGGACGGCCGGCGATCCATATAATGGCTGGGACCCGGCGAAGTGCGATGGCTGGCCGAACTCGTTTGACGCGAACGACAACTGGACAGGCCCACATCCGGTGGGGAGCTTTCCCGCCGGTAACTCGCCTTACGGCGTGCGGGATATGGCAGGCAATGTGCAGCAGTGGTGTGCGGACTGGTATAGTTATTATGCCAGTTCCCCTTCGACAAATCCCACAGGCCCGGCAATGGGGACGTATCGCGTGTTGCGGGGAGGCCACGTAGAGGATGACTGTTTATGTGTCTTTCGCGAACATAACGTCCCGGATTACCGGGGCACCAACGACCCGTACAACGGCGAATTTATAGGATTCCGTTGCGTATCACTTGCCCCAGGACCTTAATATTACCGGTACTATTGTCTCTTTATAAGGCGCTTGGGACACGGGGAAAAGGTGACAGACCCAATACGGTTTGTTTTAGCAATGTGCATCACATTTTGTAATCGTTCAGGCAAATCTCGATATCGCCGTCTAAATCGCTGTCTTTCTCGAATTCCTGCTTGCTGTCCGCAAAGACGGCGGCCTAGGGCAACCTCCCCAAAAAATTGATGCCCCATCGTTAAATGAACCGTATTGGGACTGACTCGAATTTTCCAGTGTCCCCTCATATCAGCAATAGCCGTGACCTGAAAATGCGAGTCAGTTCCCACTACCCGTGCATCGATCCTGACTCCTGGTTCAGAACTGCCGCAAAAACGCGATCCCCGCGGTGACGTCGGCCAGGCGGTCTTCCGCCTGCTCGCGTTCGATGGTATATACGCCGGTATACCCGGCGGCTTGCAGGCGCGCCACGTAGTGCGGCCAGGGCACGTCGCCGGTGCCCAGGGGTGCCTCACGCCACTTGCCGGGGTCGCGGAAGCCGTCCTTCGCGTGGGTGTGCACGATAAAGGGCAGCAGCGCGTCCAGCGCTTCGTCCAGGTCGTATCCGTTCATCACCAGGTTGGCGGGGTCGAAATTCACGCGGATCGCCGTGGTGTCCAGCGTTTCCAGCAGCGTACGCAGCGTGGGGCCGCTCTCCGGGCCCGTTTCCGTGGCCACGATCACCCCGCGGGATTCCGCGTAGTCGCCGATTTCGTTGAGCGCCTCGCGCATCGCGCCCCACACGCCGTCGGGGCGGGCGGGGATGGTGCCTACGTGGGTGGTGATGATGCCCACGCCGAGGTCTACCGCCAGGTCGATCTGCGCGCGCATGTGCGCTACTTTCGCCGGGTTGGCGGCGGCGTCGACGAAGCCCTGGTCGAGATCGGCGCACGTGGCGGACAGGGTGAGTCCCAGCCCTTCGTAGAAGCGGCGGAATTCCGCCCGCGCTTGCTGCGACAACGCCGCGGGGGCCATGCCGCCGCGCGTGAAGCATTGGAAGGAAGACACGCCGAGATCGGCGATAGTGCGGAGCGCCTCGCGCAGCGGCAGCTCCAGATTGTCCGCGAAAACGCCGAGGGCCAGCGTTCCACGCACGGTGGTGGGGAGTACAGGCATGATAAAACCTCGCTGTGTTCTTGCGCCCGCCCGGGCCGGGGGCGGCACGGTTTGACGCAAGAGGGGTAAAAATGAAGACCTGAGTCTATTATAAGGGGTTTACCCTGGCGTTGGGAAGGGGATAACGACAGATTTTCTGCTTTATCGTGCCGGAATAATAGGGGTTAGGTATTAGGGATTAGGGGTTAGTTTTTGCCGCAAGAACGGGGGTCGCACGGGTGGGGAAGGCGGGCATAACCGGGCTCTTATCTCCTTTCCGAACAGCCCCCCCAGGCACGCTGCGCACTCCTGAATTATGAAAGAAAGTGGTGGCATACACGCCCGCGATGTAGCGCACAATCTTCCAACTCCATAGCCCAGGGCATCGCCCTGGGACGTGCTTACGTGTGACGATACCGTCAACCGGCGCCGGCGCGTTCCTGGCGAAAGATGCACTCCCAACCGTTTCCCCCTCCCAACAGCGGGCGCCGTACCTTCCCCTTCCTGGGGGTTCGGGGTATAATGGCGTACGATTATGGCGATTTTTCATGCCGAACCCGAAGTTCCTGCTACCGACCGGCGCAGCCTGACCGGGACGCGCTGGCGCGTGGCGCCGGCGGCGGCGCGGCTGCCGGAGGGCCTGCCGCCCGCGCTGGGACAGGTGCTGGCCGGGCGCGGCGTGGTGGCCCCGGCGGAGATCGACGCCTTTCTGCATGCCGACCTTTCCACGCTGGCCGATCCGCTGCTGCTCCCCGATATGGCCACCGCCACGACGGCGGTGGTCGACGCGCTGACCGCGGGGGGGCGCATCCGCGTTTTCGGCGACTACGACGCCGACGGCATCACCGCCACCGCGCTGCTGGTGCGCGCGCTGGGCGCGTTAGGCGGCTTGGTGGACTGGTACGTGCCGCACCGCATCGACGAGGGCTACGGCCTGAACCTGCCCGCGTTGGACGACGCGAAGCGCGACGGCGTGGCGCTGGGCATCACCGTGGACAACGGCATCTCCGCCCACGCGGCGCTGGCCCACGCGCGGGACATCGGCCTACCGATGATCGTCACCGACCACCACGAGCCCGACGGGACGCTGCCCCCCGCGCTGGCCGTGCTCAATCCCAAGCGTGCCGACAGCGCCTACCCCTTCCGCGAACTCGCCGGCGTGGGGGTGGCCTTCACGCTGCTGCGCGCGGTGTGCGCGGCGCGCGGCCTGCCCGCCAGCGCGCCGATGAAGTTTCTCGACCTGGTCGCGCTGGGCACCATCGCCGACGTGGCGCCGCTGGGAGGTGACAACCGCGTGCTGGTGCGCCACGGCCTGCCGCAGCTCACCCAGGCGAACAAGAAGCTCGGGCTGGCGGCATTATTGCGCGCGGTGGGCCTCAACGAGCAGGCGAGCGCGGGCGACGTGGCCTTCAAGCTGGGGCCGCGGCTGAACGCCGCGGGCCGCGTGGCCCACGCCGAAATGGCGCTGCAACTGCTGCTTACGAACGACCGCACCGAGGCCGACACGCTGGCCGCCGCCCTCTGCGCGCAAAACACCCAGCGCCAGGAAGAGGAAGCGCGCACGCTGGTGCACGCGCTGGAGCAGGTGCGCGGACACAACCTGGCGGAAGAGCGCATGCTGGTGCTCGCCGCGCCCGACTGGCACCCCGGGGTGATCGGCATCGTGGCCTCGCGCCTGCTGGAGCGCTATCACCGCCCGTGCGCCCTTATCGCCGTGCAGGACGGCGTGGGCAAAGGCTCCGCCCGCGCCCGCGCGCCCTTCCACCTGTGGGAAGCGCTGGAGCGCTGCGCGCCGCTGCTCACCCGTTTCGGCGGGCACCGCGTGGCCGCCGGGTTCGAAGTGGCGGAGGCGAACATCCCCGCCCTGCGCGCGCAACTGCTGGCCATCGCCGACGAAACCCTCAGCGCCGACGACCTGCTCCCCGCGCTGGAGATCGATGCCTGGCTGGCGCTCTCCGAGGTCACCACCGGCTTCGCGCGGCAGGTGGAGACGCTGGCGCCCTTTGGGGTGGGCAACCCGACCCCCGTCTTCGCCGCCACCGACCTGCTCATCCACAACGTCACCCGCCGCGGCGCCGACGGCGCGCACCTGAGCCTCAGCCTGCGTGCCGACCCCGGCAGCCGCGCCGTGCCCGCCATCTGGTTCCGCCAGGGCCCGCAGGCCGACTCCCTGCAACCCGGCCAACGCGTCGACGTCGCCTTCACCGTCGACCTCAATACCTGGCAAGGCGTCACCTCGGCGCAGTTGGTGGTGAAGGACGTGATGGTGTGATTGTCTGAACCTGGATTTGGGGGGATTAAGAGATTTCCTTGATTAGTGTACGTGTAGGCCATTCCTGTACTTCCATCCGGTTCATATCCTGATATGGGAAAAGAGAATGTGTGAAGATGCATGAGCCTCATACCGTTCTCTAATCAAGTAAATCCCTTAATCCCCCTAAATCCCGGTTCAGACAAAGTTAAGGAGCGCCCATGCGCATGCATCCCGCCCCCGGGGTGGTTATTTTGTTGTTGCTGCTTGCTCTGCCCGGCATGGCGCAGACGGTGACCTTCCGGTTCGCCCCGCCGGATGGCACGCAGTACGTGGAATACACGCAGCAGTCGATCACGCAGCAGACGGGCGCCGGCAAGGCGGCCACGGAGACCACCTGGCTGAAGACGCGCGTGCAGTTCCGCAAAACCGCCTACGGCTACCTGATGACCTGCACCCCGCTCTGGCGCAAGCGCGTGGTGAACGGCGCGCTGCAGCAGTCGCCCTCCGATGTCGTCTGGGCACAACTGGTGCTCACCTACGACCTGGACCCCGCCGGCACCGCGCGCACCGTGCACGGCTATGACGCGGTGCCCGCGCTGGTGAAGGCGAAGTTTCCCGCCGCCGTGGCGACCAAGCTGCTCGCCGGGCTGAACACAACCAAGATCGTAGAGCAGCAGGTCGCGGAATGGAACCAGCGGGTGAGCGAATTCAAGGGGAAGACCGCCCAGGTCGGCGGCGGATGGACACAGCAAACCTCCTCCCCGTTGCCCAGCGGTCTCACCGTGCCCATGACCGTGCATGCGAGCTTCCCGGCCTTCGCGACGCGCGACGGGGTGCACTGCATGCGCGTCACCCTCGCCCAGCAGGGCGACCCCGCGACACTGACGAAGGCGATGAACAGCGCCCTGCGCGCCCACCTTCCCCCCGCGCAGGCGTCCAAGCTCCCCACGGTGACCAGCCTCGCCGTCTCCGGCACCGGTGAGCGCCTCATCGACCCCGCCACCATGTTGGAACACGCCTACTCCGCCACCCGCACCACCATCATGCGCCTCACCCCGCCCACGAACGGCCATCTCGTCGTGACCACGACGGAGAAGCGGGTGACGACGTATACATACGGGAAGAGTTGACCGGTCGAGTGCGCAATGTGGGTATAATGGGCAACGTGATGAAAATTCCTACCGGCATGACCCGGCAATTGCGTCTGATGACATACATATGCGTGCTCGGGGCGCTGGCCTTGACCGGCGCGCATGGGCAGAACGGACCGGCAGCGATGCGCGTGGGACTGCAAACGAAGCAGGCCGTGGTGCGCCTGCAAGGCACCGGCCCGCTGCGCCTGACGGCGGCGGGCGTCGACCCCGTGTCGGTGGCCGCCGCGCAGACGCTGGTCTTTACCCCTACTGACACGGGCGTGACGGTAACCGATCCCGACGGCCACGCGCTGCTCACCGCCGCCGGTCCCGTTACGGTGGCGCCGGACACTACGCCGCCCGTCCCGGCGCCGCCCACAACTCCGGCCACGGCACCCGCGACGGACGCCGCCCCGGCTGCCGCCCCCGCGACACCGGCCGCGCCGACGTATATCCGCCTGCTCGGTCCCACCCGGCACTACGACGGCAAGCCCGACCGGCCCTACCGTGGCATCATCACGGTGCAGCCCGCTGGCGGGTGCCTCACGGTGATCGACACGGTGGAGCTGGAGGACTACCTGCAGGGCGTGGTCTCCAGTGAGATGGGCGCCGGCTACCCGCTGGAGGCACTCAAGGCGCAAGCGGTGGCGGCACGCACCTATGCCCTGCGCGCGCGGGAGAAGAACGCCGCGGCGCTCTACGACCTCGACGACACCCCCGCCTGCCAGGTCTACGGCGGCGTACTCAGCGAGGACCCGCGCACCACGCAGGCGGTGCAGGAGACGGCGGACAAGGTGCTGCGCTACGACGGCAAGCTCATCGACGCCGTTTACTCCTCCACCTGCGGCGGCTACACCGAGTCCGCGAAGGAAGCCTGGGGCCATGACGTGCCGTATCTGCAAAGCGTGGCGGATTTCACCGAGGAGAAGACCGGCGTCGCCCCGCACCCCGAAGACGAAGCGGCGTGGACGACCTACTTCAAAACGATGAAGGAACTCAACTGCCTGCGCCCCAGATACGCCAACCCGCAGGCCTTCCGCTGGGTGGTGCTGCTCAAGCGCAAGGAGCTGGAGGCTAACCTGGGCACCGCCAACGGCGTGGGCACGGTGCTGAGCGTCACCCCCGTGCACCGCGGCGCCTCGGGCCGCATCACCGCACTGCGCATCGACGGCACCACGCGCAGCGTGACCATCGAGAAGGAACTCGCCATCCGCCGCGTACTCGGCAACCTGCGCTCCTCCGCCTTCACCCTCGACGCCTACTGCGACGACAACAACATCCCCGTCGTCTTCGCCCTCTGGGGTGCCGGCTGGGGCCACGGCATCGGCATGTGCCAGGTCGGCGCCGTCGGCCTCGCCGAACAGGGGTGGACATACGACAAAATCCTGGCGTATTACTACAAGGGCGTGAGCGTCGAGGCGCGGTGAGGCTCCTCACACCCGGAAGATCCGATACAACGCATACACCGCCGCTTCGCGCAGGATGTAGTGCAGTTGCATGCGGCCGCCGTGCACGGCGCTGCGGGGGACGGGGCTGACGGCGGCGTGCAGGCCTAAATCGTGCGCCATGCAGCGCAGGCGGAAGGCGTGGAAGGGGTCGCTCACCAGCAGCGCGCGGTGCCAGCCGTGGGCGTTGAGGATCACTGCGGCGCCCTGCAAGCTTTGCCAGGTGGTGCGCCCGCGCCCTTCCAGCGCGATGCGCGTCTCCGGCACGCCGTGGGCCAGCGCGTAGAGGCGCCCGGCGTCGGCCTCGGTGTAGACATCCCCGGTGCGGCGGCCCCCGGTGAAGAGCAGCCGGTGCGCGTAGCCTTCCTGGTAGAGCGCCAGCGCGTGGTCGAGGCGGGCCTGATAGACGGGCGAGGGGCGCCCGTTGTATTGCGCGGCTCCGAGCACGATGATAACGTCGGACGGCGCCCGGTCGTCATACAACCCGGCCAGGTAGATGCGCGCCGTCAGCGTCGCCGCGTATCCCGCCACGAGCAGGAGCACGACCAGCAATAGCCGCCACCAGCGCGTCACGCGTTGTCGAATCTTCCCCGCCATAGTCCGTATATTTCCCGTGCCGCGAAGTAACCGTCGAGCGTGTCGTCCAGCACCAGGCGTCATCCCTCTGTTACGACGCGAGGCGGGCGATTCCTCCCCCATTCGTCACGTATCGCCGGCACGCGCGCTATTACGTAAACAGGTTGCCGCGGATGCGCGCTTCCAGGTCGGCGCGCTCGCCCTCGGACAGCCGGCCTTCCATATCGCGCAGCGCCTTGGCCATCGCCATCGTCTCCAGCGCCTTCGTCAGCCGCTGCATCAAACAGAGGCTCAGATAGGTGCCGATCACCATCGACAGCGGGAAGATCAGCAGCCCCTTCGGAAAATGGTGCGGATGCGGCATCGGCGGATGCCCGCAGCCATGCTCATGGTGCATCTTCATGGTGGATCGTCCTCCGGTGCTCGGATACCCGTCCGCGCCCTGCGCGTCGCGACGAGACCGAACAGGGCTGTCGAATCGCGTGACGATTTCGCCCACGACCGCCCGACCCCTTGCTCCCTGCCCGTATCTCCGGTAAGATGAACCCATGGCGACGGCGTCCTCCAGCCTGGCGGCCTTTCATCCCCTCATCGCGCAGTGGTTTCGTGCGCGGGTGGGGGCGCCGACGGACGTACAGGCGACGGCATGGCCGAAGATCGCCGGCGGCGAGCACGTGCTGGTCACCGCGCCGACGGGCAGCGGCAAAACGCTCACCGCCTTCCTGTGGGCGCTCAACGCACTGGTCACCGGCGCCACCCCGCCCGGCGCCTGCCGCGTGCTCTATATCTCCCCCCTCAAGGCACTCAACAACGATATTCAGCGCAACCTGCTCACCCCGCTGGCGGAATTGCGGCAGGTCTTCACCCACGCCGGGGAGCCATTCCCGCGCATCCGCGTGCTCACGCGCAGCGGCGACACGCCGCAGGACGAGCGCCGCGCCATGCTGCGCCACCCGCCGGAGATCCTCATCACCACGCCGGAGAGCCTGAACCTGATGCTCTCCTCGAAAGCCGGGCAGACGCTCTTCCCCACCGTACAGACAGTGATATTGGACGAGATCCATGCCGTCATCGACACCAAGCGCGGCGTGCACCTGATGAGCGGCGTGGAACGGCTGGTGCGCCTGGCGGGGGAGTTTCAGCGCATCGCCCTCTCCGCTACCGTGCGCCCGCCGGAGCTGGTGGCGGCCTTCGTGGGGGGCTACCGGTTGCTCGATGGCGAGCGCTACACGCCGCGCGTGGTGGCCCAGGTGCGCTCGAACCGGGTGAAAAAGTACGAACTCCAGGTGCGCGCCCTCGACGGCGAGGCCGACGGGGAGGGGCGTCTCAGCGTGTGGCCGCCCATTGCGCGCGCCTGCCGGGAGATCATCGACGCCAACCGCTCCACCCTCGTCTTCACCAACACCCGCCGGCTGGCGGAAACCCTCACCTGGATGATAAACGAGGAGGCGTCGGAGCCGCTGGCCTACGCGCACCACGGCTCGCTGGCGCGGGAGATTCGCACGGAGGTCGAGCACCGGCTGAAGGCGGGCCGGCTGCGCGCCATCGTGGCCACGAACTCGCTCGAATTGGGCATCGACATCGGCGCGCTGGACGAAGTGCTGCTCATCCAGTCGCCGCCGGGCATCGCCTCCGCCATCCAGCGCATCGGGCGCGCCGGCCATCGCGTGGGCGAGGCCAGCCGCGCCACCCTCTTTGCCACTCACGCGCAGGACATCCTCACCGCGGCGGTGCTCGCGCGGGAGATCCCCCGGCAGAATATCGAAGCCGCCCGCGCGGTGCGCGGCCCGCTGGACGTGCTGGCGCAGGTGCTGGTGTCGATGACCGGCCGCGAGACGTGGGACATCGACGCGCTGTATGCGGAGGTGCGCCGCTGTTACGCATTCCACGTACTGCCGCGCCGGCAATTCGACCTGGTGCTGGAGATGCTGGCCGGGCGTTACGCGGACACCCGCCTGCGCGAGCTGGCCCCGCGCCTCTCGATCGACCGGCTGGACAATACCGTCGTCGCACGCCCCGGTGCGCTGCAGGCGCTGTACACCAACGGCGGCATGATCCCCGACCGGGGCTACTACCACCTGCGCCACCAGGAGTCCGGCGCGCTGGTGGGCGATCTGGACGAGGAGTGCGTGTGGGAGGCCTCCGTCGGGCAGCCGATCACCTTCGGCACGCAAAACTGGCGCATCACGCGCATCACGCACAACGACGTCTTCGCCACCCCCATCGCCGGCGCGGGGCAGGCGGTGCCCTTCTGGAAGGCGGAGGAGCAGGACCGCAGCTTCCACTTCGCCGCGCAGATCGCCACCTTCCTCGAGGAAGCCGACGCCCGCCTCGCGGAACCCGATTACGCCGACACACTGGCTCGCGCATGCGCGCTCTCCCCCGCCACGGCGGCGCGGCTGGTCGACTACCTGCAGGGGATGCGCGACTTCTGCGCCTGCCCGCTACCGCACCGGCACCACGTGGTGGTGGAGCAGATGGCCTCCGGCCCCGAGCGCTCGCCCGGCAACCAGCTCGTGCTGCATACCATGTGGGGTGGGCGGGTGAACCGGCCTTATGCGCTGGCCCTTTCGGCGGCGTGGGAGGAGCGCTTCGGCGAGGCGCCGGAGCTGTTCGTCTCCGACAACGCCATCTACATCCAGGTGCCGCGGGAGATCGGCGGCGCGGAGGTGCTCTCGCTGGTGACCGGCGCGCGGGTGGACGCGCTGCTGCGCACGCGGCTGGAGAGCAGCGGCTACTTCGGGGCGCGCTTCCGCGAGTGCGCGGGGCGGGCATTGCTGCTCACCCGGCGGCGCCTGCACGAGCGCATGCCGTTGTGGCTCTCCCGCCTGCGTTCGAAACGGCTCCTCGAAGCGGTGGCCGGCTTTCCCGACTTCCCCATCCTCCTCGAAGCCTGGCGCACCTGCCTGCAGGACAGCTTCGACCTGGACGCGCTGCACACGCTGCTGGCGGAGCTGGAAACGGGGGAGATCACCTGGAGCGAGGTGCACACGCTGGCCCCCAGCCCCTTCGCGGCGACGATGAACTGGCGCCAGCTCAACGAATACGTCTACCTCGACGACACGCCGTCGGCGCGCCTGCACTCGCAGCTCAACGCCGACCTGCTGCGCGAGGTGGTCTTCTCCCCCGACCTGCGCCCGGCCATCGACCCGGCGGTCATCGCGCGCTTCGTGGAGAAGCGGCAGCGGCTGGCGCCGGATTACGCCCCCGCGACGCCGCGCGACCTGCTCGACTGGACCAAGGAGCGCCTGCTTATCCCGCGGGACGAGTGGCACGCGCTGCTGGCCGCCATGGCCCGCGACCACGGCCTCGACCCCGACGCGGTGACGCGCGAGCTGTCCGCCAAACTCACCCCCCTCACCCCGCCCGGCGCCTGCGCGCCGTTGATGGTCGCGGTGGAGAGCGTGGGGCGGGTGGCGGCGTTGTGGGCGGCGGAAGAGGACAACCCGGACGCCGATCCCACCACCGTCCTCGCCGAGTGGCTCTCCTTCTACGGCCCGGTCGGGGCGCCGTGGATCGCCGCCACGCTCGGTCTGCCACTCGGCACGTTGCAGGTGTGGCTGGACGAGTTGCTGGACACGCAGCGCATCATCCGGGGGCGGCTGCGGCGTGACGGGGCGGACGACGATTTCTGTGACAGCGACAACTACGAAACGCTGTTGCGCCTGCAACGCGCGGCGGCGGTGCCCGTCTTCACCCCACGCGCGTGCGACGCGCTGCCCGCCTTCCTCGCCCGCTGGCAGGGGGTGTGCGAGCCCGGCGAGGGGGACGACGCGCTGTGGGAGCGGCTGGCGCAGTTGAGCGGCTACGCGACGCGCGCTGAGTTGTGGGAAGAGGCGTTATTGCCCGCGCGGCTGGCCCCCTACGACCCCGGCGCGCTCGACCGCGTGCTGCTGGAGGGTCAGTGGCACTGGGTGGGCACGGAAAAGGGGCGGGTGAGCTTCTGCCTGGAGGAGCATCTGCCGCTGCTGCGCGATGCCGTGCCCGGCGGGGCGGAGACGCTGCTGCCCGACGCCCACGCGCGCTACCCACTGCAGACGCTGGCGCTGAAATCCCCCCTGCGCCTGCACGAGCTTGTGGCGCAGCTATGGGAGGGCGTGTGGGCGGGGGCCATCAGTAACGACTCCGCCGCCGCGCTGCGCAAGGGTATTGCCACCGGCTTTCAGGCGCCGAAAGTGCCCGAGGTGTCCCCCCAGCAACGGGCGGCGCACCGCGCGCCGCGTGGCGGCTTTAACCGCTGGTCGGCCACCGCGCCCTTTGCCGGCAACTGGTATCGCCTGCCGGTGCCGCCCCCGCCGGAGGACCGTCTGGAGGAGGAAGAGCGCACCAAAGAGCGCGTACGCCTGCTGCTGGCACGCTACGGCATCCTTTTCCGCGAGCTGCTGCAAAACGAAGCGCCCGCCTTCGCGTGGTCGGGGCTGTTCCGCGCGCTGCGGCTGATGGAACTCTCCGGCGAGATCGTCACCGGGCATTTTTTTGAAGGCCTGCCGGGGTTGCAGTTCATGGCGCACGAGGCCTTCCGCCTGTTGCAGCGCGCGCATCCGGCGCGTTTCTGGTGGTGCAACGCCTGCGACCCCGCCTCCTGCTGCGGCTTGCCGCTGCCCGCGTTGCGCGGTCGCCTGCCGCGCCGCCTGCCCGGCAACTGGATCGTCTACCGCGACACCGAGCCGGTGGCGGTGGTGGAGCGCAACGGCAAAGCGCTGGTCTTTCACCTGCCCCCCGACGACCCGGACGCCGCGCACCTGCTCGCCCCCCTGCACGCTCTCCTCGAACGCCGCGTGCAGCCCGAGTTGCGCCTGGTGGTGGAAAAGATCAACGGCGACCCGCCCGGCATGAGCCCCTACCTCCCCCTCCTCGCCGCCCATTTCGACGTGGTGAAGGACGGTGGACGGGTGTTTGTGGGGCGACGAAGATAAGGGAAGCGTGTTCTGGGGGACTGCCACGACTTTTCAGCACCCGGCATCGCCCATTACACAAAGTTGCCGGAAAAGTCGTGGCTGTCCCCAGAGCGTGCGTCGTCGTTCGTCAAAGTCGGGACAGCCACCACTTTTCTCGGTGGTCAGGTGAAAGATCGATTCCTGATGGAGAAAAGTGGTGGCAGTCCCGACTTTGACGCTATTCCTTCCCACCATGCTGACGAAGGAAATTAACAATGTGCTGGTAATGTTCCGGCGTGTCCAATTCGAGGAGTGATTGTCCCTGTTTTTTAGCTCGTCCCATTTGCGCTTTTCGGGCTTTTATCGCATTGGGAGGTAACTGGTTTAACTTGGCTAAACGTTTGAGCGCGGCCTTTAACGGTGTAGTACCATCGTTCGCCTTTGCATTCACATTCGCCCCATGGGCAATCAGCACTTCAGCAACCGCTTCCTTATCAATTATTACGGCTAGATGTAGTGGTGTGTTTCCCGTATCTGTAGGGGCATCGACCTTTGCACCGTTGGCCAGCAATAGTTTTGCTGCCTCGGCTTGATTCGATACCGCAGCGCTATGGAGTGGTGTTAGTCCGCCAGGCTCGCGCCCGTTGACATCGGCATTTCTCGCAATCAGCAGTTTCATCATGGCCAGATCACCACCGCTTGCCGCGGCATTTAGCGGAGATACCCCGAGAGAACACTCGGCATTCGCCAGCGAGGGGTCCGCGTCGAGTGCCTTCGTAACCTCAGCCCTATTACCGGACGACACATTGGCGACGAACACAGACTTTTGCACTTCGCTTACTTTTTGGTGAAAACTCCGAACGGCAAAGATCCCGGCTGCAGCAAC
This sequence comes from uncultured bacterium, assembly GCA_903928345.1. Taxonomy (GTDB): domain Bacteria; phylum Armatimonadota; class Hebobacteria; order CAIYQO01; family CAIYQO01. The sequence continues at coordinate 41,053 of CAIYQO010000146.1, forward strand.
TGCCGCCAGGGGGATGATGACTAATAACACGATCAGCCAGCCCGGTAAACCCTTACGGCGTGGCGGAGCAACCGGAGGGGTTAAACCCGCGAGAGGATCCATGCGTCAACCTCCTTCTTTGCCGAAGCCAAAGGCCAATCGGCAGCATATGTATAGGCGTCCGTCAAAGTCGGGACAGCCACCACTTTTCTCGGTGGTCAGGTGAAAGATCGGTCCCTGGTGGAGAAAAGTGGTGGCAGTCCCGACTTTGACTCCTACACAATATTCGAAATCCCCCGCACGATCTCTACCGCGCGTTTGCCGGCGTCTACGTCGCCGTTGCAGCAGATGAGGATGGCGCGTACGTCGCGGAGGTCGTCCTGGTATGTCTCGATGTCGGCGGGGGCACAATCCACGATGATGGCGTTGCCGCCGGCGGCGGCGTAGAGTTCGCGCAGGTGCGCCATGGCGGGCGGGCAGTTGGGGTCGTTGGAGATCTGCACCACCGAGTGCGCCGTTTCCTCGCCGATCACCCCCATCACCGGGCGGCCCAGCATGTGGTGGTGAATCGCCAGCGTGCCGAAGTGGTCGCGCAGCCGCTGCGTGTAGGGCAGGCCCCAGGCGCGGCTGATGTTCGGGCCGCACAGGTCCATGGCGTCCTCGCTGACGAAGACCGCGCCGCGCGGGGCCAGCGCGCCCCAGAAGGGCAGGCCGTAGTCGCGCAGCCGCGTGCCCGATACGCCACGCAGGTGCTCTTCCAGCGCGATGATCGCCGTCGTGCAGGTCTCCAGCAGCGCGTGCGTCTCGTCGGGGTATTCGTAGAAATCCGTGAACAGCTCGTCGCCGCGCAGCGCATTGGCTAGGTCGAGGGGCGCGTAGTGCCCGTGGGTGGTGCAAAGACACTGGTCGTCCGCCTGCGCCGCCCACCAGGCATCCACCTCGCTCAGCAGGCGCACCCAGCGGTTGTCCGGGTCGAAATGTACGTCCGCCAGCTTGGCGAAACCATCCGGTCCGGCCAGCGGGTGCGGCGCCCAACTCGTCCACTCGGCGAACTGCACCGGCGCGTCCATGAGGAACGTGTGGTGGATGGCGATGCCGAAATCGGCGGAGAGCCACGGGATGAAGTCGTCGTCCAGGTCGCCGTTCCGTTCCAGCAGACCGCGCGCGCTCTGCAGCATGTCCGCCGCCATCTCCAGGTGCCCGCCCGCGGTGAAGTCGTAGTCGAACAGGTTCTTCTTCGTCACCCACGACGGCCGGTTGGCGATGAGCAGGTCGCCGGGCTGGTCGGAGGCGAAAAAGCGGTGATAACGGTCGATGCGCTGCAGAAGGCGGGCGTCCATGGGCGGGTCCTTTCAAGGTACGCGTTTGCCGACCAGTCTACCACATGGAAAAGGTTGCCGCCAAGCGCCAACGTCCCCGTGCTTGCGGCCCGTGGTCTTGCCAACAGGCCGGCGGGCGGGGCAACCGGGGCAACCACCGGAAGCTGACCCGAGCATGACGCATCTGGGGGCCGGGGGGAGGGGCGACCGCCGGCGTGCGCAGCTTCCCAGACACCGTTGTCGAGGTTTGTGCGTTCCAGGCAAGGTCGGCGTTTATAATGGGGGCATATCCTTCTCCAAAGGAGCGAAGACCATGATGGGAACCCGTTCTCTCGCGTGGGCTGCGGCGTTCGTCGGCCTATGGACGGCGCTGGCGCTCGGTGGATGCAGCGACAAGTCGCCGAACTCGCATCCCACGGCGCTGCAGGCGTCCCCGGGCACGGTGCGCGTGGCGCTGGGCAGCCAGGCCACCGGCGTCGGCCTGTCCGGCACCTCGATGACCTTCACGCACATCGACCTGCTCGGTGCCATCGGGCAAACGAGCATCCCGGCCGGCACGTCGCTGACGTCGGTGCCGGTGCTGGATCAATCGTCCGTGCTGCAGCTCATCTCCTGGACCTCTTTCGGCGCCGCCACGCCGTCGATCACCGCCGATCTGCCCGCGGGCGTCTACTCGCAGATCAGCCTGGAGGCCGACCCGACGATGCAGACGCTGATTCAGGACAAAGACCTGCCCTTCAATCAGCAGACCATGACCGCGCTGCTGCCGATCAGCGGCAACCTGACGGTGCAACCCGGGCAGCAGGTGACGCTGTTCGTCGACCTGGTGAAGGGGCAGGCGATCAGCGCGGCCTCCGGCTCCGGCGCCTCGTCGTCGAATCTGCCCTTCGTGCCGAACCTGTAGGCCACGCGGCAGCTATCGCCCCCCGCCGGCGCCGGCGGGGGGCTTTTTGTTCGGCCGCGGAGTGGGAAATATCTCCGCACCGGCAGGAGGTGGCGCGGCGAGCACGGAAAGTAACGCAGGTATCGCTGAACGACGGCGCACGCGCTATCCCGTTGGTTTAGGCACTAGGCCCTACGGGTAGACCTGCCAGTGGATGCATTTGCGTCCGACGGCCTGGTTTACGGGAGCGACACAGCGAAGATGGCTTGGACCACCTGTGCAATTTGCGGCGCGACACTCGCGGACACTGCGCGACAGTGCCCGGTATGCAAGGCGCCGCGCACCACCGCCCTTACCCTCCCCGACCCGGACGCGCAGACGATTTACCTGCACCAGCTCATCGCCCAGGCGCGCCAGTGCCAGCAGCAGGGCGACCTGCAGCCCGCCCTGCGCTTTGCCCGCGAGGCGCTCTACCTGCGTACCGATTGCAGCGCCATCCACGCCCTGCTCGGTCAGTTGTACGAGCAGATCGGCGACGAAATTTCCGCGCGCTACCATTTCCGCGAAGCGCTCAGCGTGGAGCCCGGCCCGGTATGCGTCGACGCGCTGCCGACCCCCGTGCCCAAACCCGTGCGCTCAGCCCGCGCCGGTTGGATGACCTGGATGCTCATCGGGTGCATCCTCATCAGCGGGATGGCGATCTTCGTCACCTTCTGGTCGCCGGAGCACCGCAACACGCACGCCGCGCTGCTGCGCGACAACCTGTCCGAACCGCGGTTGCCGCAGCCCGCGTGGCATTGGAACACCGGCGATCCGACGGAGGCCGGCGCCAGCGCGCTGGTGGTGTCGCCCGAAGTGCCGGCGCCCACCAACGACGCGCCCGCCACGGTCGCGGTGAACGATCCCACCCTGCCGCAACCGGATGACGCGCCCGTCGGCCCGCCCGCCGTGCTGCCCGTGGTGCTGGGCCCCGCCGCGCGCGAACGCGTGCCGGTGGAGCTGCCCACCGCCACGGTGGACAACGCGGACAAGGCGTACTTCAACGGCGATTTCGAGCGCGCGGTGACGATCTACGAAGAGCTGTTGCGCCGCGACGATCCGAACAACCCGCGCCTCCACCAGGATGCCGCGTGGTGCTATCAGCAACTGGGCAACTCGGAGCAGGCCGCCCTGCATCTGCAGCGCGCCGTGCTGGGCTATCAGGCCGCGCTGGACAAAGAGCCCGGCAACGCCCCCGCCCAGCAGGGCTTGCGCGCCTGCAACGAAGCGCTGACCGCGCTGACCGCCACCCACCAACCGAACTGACGGGCGCCGTAACGCGTAGCTCGAGGGAACGCCAGGCGGCGTTCCCTTTTCCATTTCCAATTTTCCATTTTTCACTTTTCATTCACCCTGAAGGGGGAAGGTCTATGCGACTCGGCATCACCTGTTTTGCGGGCGTGGGCGGGAGCGGCATCGTCGCGACGGAGTTGGGCAAGGGGCTGGCGGCGCGCGGGTACGACGTGCATTTCATCTGCGCCGAGATGCCCTTCCGCCTCGACGATCTGTCCGAGCACCTGTTTTTCCATCAAGTGCATATGTTCGCCTACCCCGTGCTGCAGAACCCGCAGTACGATCTGGCGCTGGCGTCGCGGCTGTCGGAAGTGATCGCCGAGCAGGAACTCGACCTGCTGCACGTGCACTACGCCATTCCGCACGCCATCTCCGCCTACCTGGCACGGCAGATCTGCGCGCGGCCCTTCCGCATCGTCACCACCGTGCACGGCACCGACACGCGGCTGGTGGGCCTCGATCCGTCGTACCGCCCCATCACGCGCTTCGGGCTGCAGCAATCGGATATGGTCACGGCGGTGTCACACCATCTGGCTGAGGCCACCCGCGACGACTTCGCGCTGGCGCACACGCCCACGGTGGTGTACAACTTCGTGGATACCCAGCGCTTCCACCGCCGCGCGCTGCCGCCGTGCTACCGGGAGAATTTCGCGCATCCCGACGAGCGGCTGGTGGTGCACGTGAGCAATATGCGCCCGGTGAAGCGTGTGGAGGATATCGTGCGCGCCTTCGCCCGGCTGCAGCGCCACCTGCCCGCACGGCTGGTGCTGGTGGGCGACGGCCCCGACCGGCTGACGGCAGAGCGGCTGGCCTGCGAGCTGGAAATCGCCGACCGGGTGACCTGCACCGGCAACCTGAGCCACGTGGAGAACGTGCTGGCGGTGGCCGACCTTTTCCTGATGGCCTCCGAGGTGGAGTCCTTCGGGCTGGCCGCGCTGGAGGCGATGGCCTGCGGGGTGCCGGTGGCCGCCTACGCCATCGGCGGGCTGCCCGAGGTGGTGGAGATCGGCGTGAGCGGCGCGCTGGTGCCGGTCTACGACACCGAGGCGCTGGCCGACGCCGCGCTGGAGATCCTCAGCGCCCCAGAGCGTCTCGCCGCCTACCGCACCGCCGCCCGCACCCGCGCCGAAACCGCCTTCCCCGAAGACGCCGGGCTGGACGCGTACGAGGCGTGCTATGACGCGGTGCAGACGGTGACGGTGTGAAAGAAACAAAGTAAAAATAAGCCCCGTCGGTACGGCAGAACGTGCATCTGCCGCCCCGTCGGGGCTTTTTCTCCGCGGGATCGTTGCCCACGGGCTTCGTCCGTGGCTAGCCTCGCACGCCCCTGCGGGGCAAATAGCCGCGTGACGACCTTATGTCAGTTGCGTGCTGATCACGTCCGCCAGATACGCCGTCCAATGGTTCACCTTGTCCTGCTCGAGGGCTTCCACCATGACGCGGATCTTCGGCTCGGTGCCGCTGGCGCGGACGAGGACGCGGCCGGTGTCGCCCAGGTCGGTTTCCGCGTCGGTGATGGCGCGGCGGATCACGCTGTGGGCGTCCCACCCCTTCACCTCGGGCACGGTGATGTTCACCAGCTTCTGCGGGTAGACGTCGATGACGTTCGCCAGCGCGGAGAGCGGCTGGCCGGAGGCGCGCAACTGCTTGAGCACCATCAGCGCGGTGACCAGGCCGTCGCCCGTGGTGGCGTGGTCGAGGAAGATGATGTGCCCGCTCTGCTCGCCACCCAGCGTGGCGCCGCGCGCCTGCATCGCCTCCAGCACGTAGCGGTCGCCCACCTGCGTGCGCAGCAGCGAAAAGCCCAGACGCTCCAGCCCGCGCTCCAACCCCAGGTTGCTCATCACCGTGCCCACCACCAGCCCGCCGGGCAGGCGGCCTTGCGCGTGCAGGTCCTGCGCGGTCATGGCCATGATGCGGTCGCCGTCCACCACGCGGCCCGCCTCGTCGGCAAGCAGCAGCCGGTCGGCGTCACCGTCGAAGGAGAGCCCCGCGTGCGCCCCGTGCGCCGTCACCGCGCGCGCCACCACCTCCGGGTGGGTGGCGCCGCAGCCGGCGTTGATGTTGATGCCGTCCGGCGCGTCGTTGAGGGTGATCACCTCGGCGCCCAGCGCGCGGAAGAGCGGCGCCGCGATGGCCGACACCGCGCCGTGCGCGCAGTCGATCACCAGCTTCAACCCCGATAATCCCTCCGGCACCAGCGCGTGCAGGTAGTCGAGGTATTGCGTCATGGCGTCTTCCGCGGGCAGGCGGCGCCCCAGGTCGTCGCCCACCGGGTGCGGCAGGTGTTCGGAGGAGTTCACCTTGGCCTCGATGGCCATCTCCGTGTCGTCAGGCAACTTGAAACCCTGGTGCGAGAAGAATTTGATGCCGTTGAAGGCGTAAGGGTTGTGCGAGGCGGAGATCACCACCCCCATGTCCACGTCCATCTGCCGCGCCAGGTAGGCGATGCCCGGCGTGGGGATGACCCCGATGTCCACTACGTCGGCGCCGGCGGAGTAGAAGCCCGCGCACATGGCAGACTCGATCATGTCGCCGGAGAGGCGCGTGTCGCGCCCCATCACCACGCGCAGGCGACTCGTCTCGTCGCGCCGCAACACCGCCACGGCCGCCCGCGCCAGTTGCAGGGCCAGATTCACGGTCAAATCCTTATTCGCAATGCCGCGCACGCCATCGGTGCCGAACAGTTCACGCACGAGTCACTCTCCTCTATCAAGTCACGCAAAAGCGGGATGGCAAGCCACCCCGCCGCGGGCGTTGTACCCACCTTATCGTCTTTCCATGCGCAGATGGGCAACTCCTTCCCGATCAGGAAGGGATTGTACCGGTAATCAACGATCGGTGCGCGAAGAACTCGGTGCCCCGCTAAATCATACGCGGCTTGATCGTCTTGTTATGGGCGGCGGCAGGACATCCGGGCAACGCCGCGAAATTAACTGCACATCACCCCGCGGGCGTGCAACTCGCGTCGCCGCTGGGCGTATTTAGGGGTAGACGTGTCCCGATGGACACCACCCACTTCACAACCGGAGGTTGCATGCCATGAAACGTACCACTGCTCGCGGTGTCCTGCACACCCTGCTCGCCGGCGTTCTGCTGGCTCTCACGGCCCTGCCGCTCTTCGCGCAGACCGCCACGACCACCCTGGACACCAAGGACAAGCGCCACGCCGCGCGCCAGGCGCTGCACACGCAGCACCAGGCGACCCGCGCGACGGACAAGACCGCCTGGCAGGCGGCGCGCACCGCGCACAAGGCGGACAAAGCGGCCGTCAAAACCCTGCCCACCCACGCCGCGCGCAAAGCGCAGCGCGCCACGGTGCACAGCGCCTGGCAGACCAAGCGCGCCGACCACAAAACGGCGCTGGCCACGCGCAAAACCACCTTCAAGGCTGACCGCACCACGCTGAAGACGCAGCTCCAGGCCGGCCACGCCGCCCAAAAAGCCGCCCGCAAAGCCGCCAAGCCGGCGAAGCACCATAAGAAGGCGACGGCCTGAGCACCTCTGAACCGCATGGCGCGGTGAGATCCGCGAACCCCGGGCCGCAGGATGCGCCCCGGGGTTCGTATTGTGTCTCCGCGGTGTCGGTTCGCACTCCGCGCGGGGTATGGTACACTGGGATATGGCGCGCGACCCCAAACAATATTCCGAAGAAGCCAACCGCCTGGCGGACGCCGATCCGCTGCGCGACTACCTGCGGCAGCGCGGGTGCTGGGAAGGTCTGGTCATCGGTGGGCTCGAAGGTCTGGTCGAACGGTGGGAGGGCGCCGTCGACTTCCTCGACCGCGAGGAACGGCGGGGGTATTGGACGCAACCGGATACCGGCCAGGGTTATCCGCATGGCATGGACGAATACGTGAATAGCCTCGACAGGCGACAGTTGCTCACGGAAGTACTTGCCCGCGCGACGGATGCCCAGCGCGCCGCGGTGGCAGAACGGATCGCCCGCGCCGATGCCCACTTCCGCGCGTTGACCCATGCCAGTGCCGGTTGCGTGCTTCCCCCGCGCATCGCGGAAGAATACGGCTACACCTGGGAGCGAAACTGGTGGTACTACCGCGTGCCGAATGGAACCCCGGACTGGAGCCGCAACCACCCCGAAGAGGACGACTGGACGCTGCTAGAGCGATCGGTGATGCATTTGCTGCTCGACGGCGACGACCCCGTGCTGGCGGTGCTGCGCGCGCAGTTCCATGCCGCGACGCTCAAATCGCGGGAGATGACGGGGGTCGGCTTCTACACCGCCTTCAACGTGCCGCTCGACATACCCCGGCTGGCCGGCCCGCCGCGCTTCTGCTTCGGCGACGTGGAAGCCGACATCCCGCCCAATCAACACGGCGCAGGCTTCCTGCTCTGGGTCATGGATGGCGCGATCGCCGATTTGGAAGGATACGTCTACGACGACCCGTGGCCCGAGCATATCGAAAGCTTCACCATCAGTTACATAGACGGTACGCGGGACGTGAAGGCGCTGTGGACAGAGGTGGCAGCGGGATTCGGGCCGATTGTGCTGCCATGATGCGGCCTCATTTTGCGGTATGCTTTGCCACCGTCACCGCGTGGCACACTGCGGTCAATGTGTAGACGTTCGTCGCCACGCACAACTCATACATCGCCATGCCCAACCGGGCATGCCAATCGGCAGCACGGGGAGAGTCGACTACCGCACGTACTACTTCGATGCTCGCTGACGCCACGGCCCATACGAACCCCTCGGCAGCGTCTGTGGTGTCCGACGACAGCAATCGATCATCCATCGAAAAAGCCCCGTGCGGCAACGCCAGCCGATACGCCACTTCCGCACACCCGCACAATACCACACGGCGTGTCTCCGCCGCCCCAGCGGTATAATGCCGCACGATCACTTCGTAATCGCGCATGGTTGGCAGAAAACCATGGCGCAATATTTCTTCATCGGTCCAGTCGTATGCGAGCAACGCATCCAGCAATGGTGCTCCTCCGTATCTTTGCTACCGCCGAATCACGCCATCCGCGCGAATGAAATACAATTCGTTCATGCGCACCATCCGCTGCTCGAGGCGGAAGGAAAATTCCGACAACGACACTTCATCACATTCTCGGGCTTTGCCACCCGATTGGCAATCGGTGGAAAAAGTGATGCGGTGTTCTGGTGATGCATCGAGCAGTCGGAGCAGCAGATCGAAGACTTCCGTGCGCACTTCGGGTGAAAAGAGCAATACCATCTCATCGGCAGCGGGCACAGTGATGCCGTCGTAGAGATGGGCATCCAAAGCTTCGAACTGCGCGTTCTCGCTGTTAGCCGACCGCACGACACGGACGATGTCATGCAACAATGCTTCCCGGTGCTCGCGAATGGCCTGCGTGACCGACCAGTCGAGCAGTTCCCCTGCGAACCACCCGGCTTCAATGTCTCTATTTGCCAGATGCACGATCACCCCGGTATGCAAGTCGAAGACGTGCTGAAACAACGCGCGGTGGCTGCGTAGCTTCTTCTCCATTTTGTAGGCAAAAGTTGGGTATTTCGGCAGCTTCGGCTTTTGCGGGCATCCGATAGAGACGATCTCGATGGTTGGCATCCTGTCACCCTTCCCTTTACTTCGGTCCCTGCGCCCGCGCCAGCGCGCGGGTGGCTTTGTCCACGTCGTCGGCGATGATGGTCAACGTGGCGGCGGCGAATCAGACGGATCAGCGAGGACGCGTTTGCGTTCCTCGCGCCAGGCGAAGATGAGTGGGATCAGCAATAGCAGGCACACGATCAACTCGTAGCGCAACAGGAATTGGTCTATCGCTAACGCAAATCCACCTAAAACCCCCTCGCCCGGATTGGCCGCATCCTTCGGCATTACGGCCAGGACGAGTACTAAGACGCCGCCATGCCGCAATACGGCAATAACACTGGTGAAGGTAAGTATCTTCCGGCTTTGTGAGATTAAGGATAACGATGCGGAAATACCACAGAAAAACGGAATAATGGGGATAAACGAAGCGTCTAGTTGAAGTACGAAGATGAACTCAATAATTGAAATGAGCAGGAAGAGGCCCGCGAAGATATACCGCGCTACCTGCGAGTACGATTTCATTCGCGGTATTTGCGCGACAGCCGGTATCTCCGGTGGTGGCGGCGTGATCGGGGTCGATTCGTCTTCCATGTCAGCTCCTGTAAACCAACGAATGCGCGCTTCCCGTGCGCCGTTAATCGAACGGGGCAGCAAGGATACGTTTGCGTTCTGTAAATAACGCGATGAAAAATAAGATAAGCAATACCAGGAGAATGGCAGCATAATACCAGATAGTTATTTCTGGAAAGAGTGGGCGTAAATCTGGGATAAACCCCTTATCTCTTATCGGTACAAGGGCATTAATGATCTCCAGGTTCGATTGTATGCCAACGATATAGCGGAAAGTTAGCAGACATCCTGCCAGTATAAAAAGTATTGGCGTTCGTAAATAGAGCATCAGTATTCCGCACAAGAGGCAAATAAAAGTTAGAATTGGTAACGCGATATTGGCTGGCACATGTTGATCATTCACAAAAAATTCCATGATGAATACAAGCGATTCTACAGCAGAAACGAGTGTGAGAACAACGGCAAAAACCCACCAGGAATTTCTCTGAATCTGTGTCTTCGCCACGGGCGCCGGTGTCTCCGGCGGTGGCGGCGTGACCTGCTTATATTCGGTGGTATTTGCATCTGGTGCGGGTGTCATCTCATTCTCCATCATCGCCGCCTTACTTCGGCCCCTGCGCCCGCGCCAGCGCGCGGGTGGCTTTGTCCACGTCGTCGGCGGTGAGGGTCAGCGTGGCGGCGGTGCGTTGGGCGGCGGCGAGGGAGGTGAGCTGCCAGACGGTCGTCTCCGCGGGGGCGGCGGTGTAGAGGTAGAGCGCGGTGGGGGAGGCGAGCAGCGGTGCGGTGGGGCGGCCGGTGACGGGCAGCACGGCCAGCACCAGGCCGTCGGCACTGAGCAGCGCCACGTGGCCGGCGTCGGCGACGGCCACCACTTCGCCAACCGGCGCGCCGGCATCGGCGACCCCGAGGAGCCCGGTGACGTGTTGCAACTGCCCGGGTTGCGGCGGGTACGGGCCGGACTCCACCTTCACCGCCCACTGGCGCCCGCCGGTCGGGGTGAAGGCGGTCAGGTACTCGCCTTCCAGCGCGTAGAGGCGCTTTTTGCCGGCGGAGAGCACCGTTAACGCGGCGGGCTTGCGGCGCCCGGTGACGGTGGGCAGCTTGGCGAAGTAGGCGCGCCAGAAGCTCAACACATCGCGCCAGCCGGATTGCTCCAGCGCGTAGGGCACGCTGTCGACGCGCAAGGTCGCCTTGCCGGCGAGCAGGAGGTCTTTGCCCGACCCATAGAGGCCCACCAGCGCGGCGTGCTCCGGCGACACCTCCAGCGGCTCGGTGCTCCCGTCGCCGTTCAGGTCGCTCCAGTAGCGCACGCCGGACCAATCCACCGGGTAGAAGGTGGACGTGGTCACCACACCCTCGCCCGACAGCTCCCACACCCCGTTGGCGGTGAAGAGGCGCAGCTTGTCGCCCAGCTCGCGCAGGTGGCCGGTGAGCGCGGGGGAGACGCCGGGGCCGGTCTCCGGGGCGCCGGGGGTGGCGGCGCCCGTCGCCGGGTCGAGGTGCCACCCTTTGTCCGCCACGGCAATGCTCTCCGGCGACGGTCCGGCGGGGCTGACGCCCTCCCGGTAGTCGCCGCCGGCAAAGTACTCCGCCAGCAGCTTGCCCGTTTTGCCCATGGGCAGCCAGGTGGAGAGGCGGCGCGGGGTGCCGTCCTCCTCCGCCACCCACAGGTGCCCCTTGGCGTCGCCGGCGATGCCGCCGGGGCAGCCCAGGCCGTCGAGGTCGAGCACGCCGGTGGCCAGCCGCCCGCCCGGGGTGCCCACGCCGCCGATGGGCAGCCCGTTGGGCAGGGTGAAGGCGGCTATCGCGCGGGTGCCGCGGTCGGTGACGAAGAGGGCCTTGCCGTCCGCCGCCACCGCCACGTCGCCGGGGTCGAGGAATTTGGCCGTCACCAGCGGGGTGGTCGTGCCGTCGGCGGGGTTCACGCGCAGCACGCCGTTGGGGGTCGCGGTCGCGAGGCCGCCGCCGGGGAGGGCCCCCAGCCCGCGCGCGGCGGCGTCCATGGATACGGTGCGCAGCAGCTTACCCGCCTTCACCACCGCCAGCTTGCCGGGCAGCAGCGCGTAAAGCACGCCGCCGGTGGCTTCCAGCGCGGTGGGGGCGTCGGACAGTGCCAGCGGCAGGCCGATGGCCTTCCCGGTGGCGGCGTCCAGGGTGAGCAGCGTCGCGCCGTGCGCCAGGTAGACGTTCTTCGCGTCGGCAGCGATGGCGCCGGTTGGCCCGCTCGCCGCGGGCAGGTGCGCGCCCCACAGCTTCGTGCCGGCGAGGTCGCACTTGACCACGTTGGCGCCCTCCGCCGCGGAGCCCCACAGCAGGTATGCCGCGTTGCCCACCGTCGCCACGTCGTAGGCGTACGCCCCGGCGGGGGTGGTCGCCTGCGGCAGATGCGCCAGTGGGGTGAGGGTCGGCGCGGGGCCGGTGAGCATCTTCACGCCGTAGTCGCCCGCGGGGAGCACGGCGCCGGCGTTGTCCAGCCCGTCCCACTTCTCCTTCAAGTCGCCGGCGGGGCGCGGCACGCCGGGCAGCAGCGCGCGCACGGGCATACCCTTCGCGGTATACAGTCCCAGGCTTACCGCGCCGTCGACGGGCAGGGTGGCCTCCAGCACGAGCATCTTCGGCACCTCGCGCGGGGCGGGGATGACCGCGGCGCCGCGGGTCAGGTGCCCCGTCGCCTCGAAGATGCCCACGCCCCACACCGACGCGTCGGAATACGGGGCCACATGGGCGGTGGACAGGTCGTGCACGGCGTACTTCAGCCCCTCGTTATCGCCGAACTGGAACTGGATCGTCATCGGGAAACGGTCGCCCGCCTTCGGAATGGCCGGGCACTTGAGGAAGGCCCACGGGAAGCGCCCTTCCAGCACGTAACCGCCGTCGCACGGCTTGAAGACCACCCCGGTGTCGTCGCCGAAGATCGTCTTGGTGTCGTGGTAGTCCATCCCATGCGCCACGTTGAGCTGCGACTCCTTGCGCGCGGTGCAATACCAGATGGTGAGGTGGCTCAGGCTGTCCACCGCGCATTGCGACGGCAGCGGGTAGCCTTGCCGCGCGTCGGTGCACAGGCGCAACTGCACGGCGTCGCCCGCCCAGCCCTGGGTATGGGTGGACATGCCGGCCGTGCCCACCTCCTTGTGGTCGTCGTGCAGGTTGATCATCGGCGTGTCGTCGCGGTAGCGCACGCTGACGTACAGGTAGTCGGCGTCGTACATCATCGCCGTGCGCGCGTTGCGCTGTTCAGCGAACATGGGGAAGTCGTAGGAGAGCATCTCGCCGGAGAGATCCCAGTCGTCCAGGGTGCCGTCGATGACGACCTTGCCCGGCGCCGGCACGATAGAGATGGTATCGTTGAGCGCGTCGAGCCAGGAATAGAGGGGGTTGTTGCGTTGCGCCCCCGCCGGCACCAGCACCAGCGCCAGCAGCAGCGCGCACAGCGGACGACGAACGAGCATGGCGGCACCTCCGAAGACGGGGACATCGTACCGCAATGCGGGTGAGTGGGCAAGGGGTGAGCGTGCCGGCTGTTCTGTCGATAATTCACAGGGATGAAAAGGATGGAAGAGATGTAAGGGGATACGCATATATGCAGGCGGAGGATCACAGCTCAGTGTGGAAGCCGGCGACCGCCGCGCTCCGGTATTGATAACCTGCATTCGTGTTCGGCGAGGAGAACAGCTTGACTCCTTGGTGGTCACGAATGCGGTCAAGCGCACCCGGAGCGCGGCGGTCGCCGGCTTCCACACTGAGCTTGACACCCAACGGTACTATACACGCTCAAGTCATCCCAGAGCATACCTTCATCATTGTTACTGATTACTCGACACGCCCGCCTTCGCCAGCAGCTCCCGTTCCACCGCCTCGGCGTTGGGGCGGCGGGCGGCATTATACGCTGGCAAGGGGTTTTGCGTGCTGCCGTACGAATGGCAACGGCCAACCGAGGATCGATAGCACCCCCATGGGAAGCCAAAAGGCAAAAATCCACGCGTTGCCGGTGTTGACGTTACCCGTGACGGTTAGCACGTGCCACACGATGATCATGCTTAGGTAAACGACGGTCTCACGCCAGATTTGCCTTGAAGTACCGGCTGTATATGGGCGGTGCTTTTGCCGGGACGTGAGGAAAAGTACCACGGCGCTGACGGGATACATCACCAGGAAGAACGGCAGGCGCATGAGGATGTGCTCCAGCCAGTCCAGGCAGAACACCAGAAACATCGCGACGAGAAGCACGGAGGAGAACGTCAGCGCGTAGTTCGCAGCATCGACACATACCTCTGCCCACACCACGGGCTTCTGCATGATCTTCCGCCCCAACGCGACCAGCGGCAAGGCAAGAAGAAACACGATCACGCCGGCTATGCCTACGACGACGAGAGGGATGACCTTGGTATACCAGTCCATGCGCTGCCTCCTGCAAGTGTAAGGCTATTATACCATATGTTTCAAGCCATATTCTCGAAAGGGGCTTATTCACCGCCAGTATATACCGCTTGATAATCCACATCCATCGGTCGACGATTCATCCGGACACGCTTTCCTTTTTGTTCTCTGCGGAAACGTGTATGCTACTGCCTCTCCTGCTCCTTCGCCAGCAATTCCCGCTCCACCGTCTCTGCGTTGGGGCGGCGGGCGGTGGGGGTGAGGCCGTCGAGGGGGCCTTCAACGCCTTTGGCCTGCACCAGCACCTTCGCGTCGCCGAGGCCGTCGGGGTCGGGGTCGATGAGGGCGAGGAGGGCGCGGCGGGCGGCGGCGGCCTCGTCCAGGGTGCCGGGCAGGGTGTCGAGGGCGTAGAGGAAGCCTTCCAGCCCGAGGTCGAGCAGGAAGTGGTGCTGGGTGACCAGCCCGAGAGGCGCCAGCCCGGCGCGTTTGCCTTCGCGCACCAGGGTGGAGAAATCGACGTGGGCGATCAGATCGCGCCAGCCGAGGTCGGCCAGCACGTCGTCGCTCGCCCGCTGACGGTAGTAGGCAAGCAGCGTGCCCGCCGGGCGCGTGAAGAGGTGTTTGGCCAGGTTGCCGAAGTCGATGGTGATGACGAAACCGCGGGTGAGCGCGCGGGCCACGGCATGCATCCACTCCCCCGCAGCCAGGTTCACCTCGGCGAGCTGCCCCTCCGCCAGCGTGACGCCCAGGACATTGAAGTAGCCACCGAGCAGCGGGTTGGACAGCGGGCCGTCCTGCCAGACCAGCGCGCCGCCGAACTCCTCCTCCCACACCACGTAGCGCTCGCGCAGCTCGCCGTGGCGCATCACCACCACGTGCACGGGGAAGGCGTCAACGAGTTCGTTGGAGAGGATGACACCCTCCACCTCCGCGGGCAACGCGTCGGCCCAGGTGACGTGCGGGAAGGGGGCGAGGCGCGCGCGCTGCTCGGTGATGAGGCGCGGGGAGCGGTCGACGAGGGTGTAGCGCAGCGCGGCGGCGAAGTCGGGCAGGTAGTCGCGCGCGTGGGTCAGGAAGGCGGCGGCCAGTGTGCCGCGCCCGCCGCCCTGTTCTACCACGGCGAAGCGCGCGGGACGGCCCAGCAGCGCCCAGCATTGCGCCGTTTGCCGGGCGAGCAGCGCGCCGAAGGTCGGGGACTCCTCGGGCGCGGTGACGAAGTCGCCCTCCGGCCCCAGGGCCACATGCGTGGTGTAGTAGCCGCCGTGGGGATGATAGAGCGCGATCTCCATCACTTCGGCGAAGGTGAGGCGTCCGCCCCGCTCCGTCTGGCGTCGTTTGAGTTCGGCCAGGACGTGCGGGTCGTGGCTCATGGCAGGGCTCGACGGGCGATGCGCGCGGCGAGGTCGGCGGGGGCGCGGCCGCGCACGTGCACGCGGGAGTCGACGTACTCTTCGTCCAGCACCTCGCCGCGGCCGTGCAGTTCGGCCACCAGCTCGGTGGCAGAGAGCGGCAGGTCGGCGTCCACCGTTTCCCAGCGCGCGCGCAGCACGGTGACGATCTCCTCTTCCAGCGCGGGGATACCGTCGCCCGTTTTGGCGGTGAGAAAGACGGCGTAGGGGTAGCGCAACGCCAGGTGGCGCACCAATTCCGGCTCCGCCACCGCGTCCATCTTGTTGAAGGCCATGATGGTCGGCTTGTCGGCGGCCTGCAGATCGGCGAGCACGCTGTTCACCGTGTCCACCTGCTCTACCCAGGCGGGGTTGGCGGCGTCCACCACGTGCACCAGCAACTCGGCGCTGCGCGCTTCTTCCAGCGTGGCGCGGAAGGCGGCCACCAGTTGCGTGGGCAGGTTGCGGATGAAGCCCACCGTGTCGCTCACCAGCGCGCGGGTGCCGTTGGGAAAGGTGACGTCGCGCGTGGTGGGGTCGAGGGTGGCGAAGAGCTTGTCCTCCACGAAGACGCCGGCATCGGAGAGGGCGTTGAGCAGGGTGGACTTGCCCGCGTTCGTATATCCCACGAGACTGACCAGCGGAATCTGCGACTGCGCGCGCTGGTTGCGCTGCACCTCGCGGCGGTGGCGAATCTCGTCGACCTTCGTCTTGAGCAGGCCGATGCGCTCGCGCACGCGGCGGCGGTCCACCTCGAGCTGCGTTTCCCCGGGGCCGCGCAGGCCGATGCCGCCGCGGATGCGCGAAAGGTGCGACCACATGTTGGTGAGGCGAGGGAGGAGATACTCGAGCTGCGCCAGCTCCACCTGCAATTTCCCCTCGGCGGTACGCGCGCGACGGGCGAAGATGTCCAGGATGAGCCCGGTGCGGTCGAGGAGTTGCACGTCGAGGCTCTTTTCCAGGTTGCGCTGTTGCGCGGGGTAGGTTTCGCCGTCGATGATGACCAGGGTGGCGTCGCCGCGCTCGATCACCTCGCGCAGCTCCTCCACCTTGCCCTTGCCGATGTAGGTGTGCGAGTCGGGCTTTTCGCGGCGCTGGGTGAGGGTCGCCACGACCTGGGCGCCGGCGGTGTCGGCCAGTTGCTCCAACTCCTCCAGCGATTCCTCCCAGGCGGCCTCCGGGTCTTCCAGCGCCACCAGCACCACGCGCTGTTTGGGCGTGGCGGTCGGTTTTCCATCATGCGTCGTTATAGGTGCCATTAACGGTATGATACCACGGGGAGCGGAAGGTATGCAAAGCAAAGGGAACGTCTCTGCGACGTTCCCTTTGACATACCGGACAATCCATCCACTTACTTCGGGCAGATGAAGGTCACGCGGTGCGGCGTGCCGCCGACTTCGACGTGTTCGAAGATGAAATCCGCCTGCACCGGCGGCAGGTGGAACACCAGATGCGCCGCCATCTTCATCCGCGCGGCGGGTTGCCGCGTGCCGTCCACCAGGACATCCATATGTTCGGGGTGTTCGGCGCTCGGTTTTGCTTCGAGGGTGACATCGGTCGTGCCGACGGTATACACCATCTTACAGCCGCCGGTACCCCAATGCACTTCCTTCACCGTGCCCGCGGTGGCGCCGTCGATCGTCATCGCGTAGTCCTCGGCCTTCTCGAAGGTGTCGAGAAAGGCCTTGATGACCTGCCAGATGACCTTCCAGTCCAGACATTCTTGAAGCAGTCCAGTAGCCATGTTCGTTTCCCCTTCCTCGTTCGTGGTGTCATTTCTCCGACACGGTCAGCGCTTTGCGGAATGCCTCCCACGGAAACTCCACCGGGTCCACTTTGCGTCCCTTCGGGCGGGCGATTTCGGCGTGGCTGACGATGGCGTCGGCGGGGAGGGTGTAGCGCGCCAGGAGGACGCGGCAGAGGGCGGCGACGGCGTGGAGCTGGGCGGCGGGCCAGTCCTGCGTGCCGTCGAGGTGTTCCATTTCGATGCCAATGGAGAAGCGGTTGACGCCGCTCTGCCCGCGCCAGAAGGAGACGCCGGCGTGCCAGGCCACGTCGGCCAGGCGCACGAGCTGCGTCACGCCGCCGTCGCGCGCGACGAGGAAATGCGCGCTGACCTTGCTGACCGGGTCGCACAGCCAGCGGCGCGCCGAATTGTACGAGGCGCAGGTGCTGTGCAGCACCAGGCACTTGGGCGTCACCCCCGCCGGGCGCGCCACGCGGTTGGGCGAGGGCACGAAGGGCACGGGACGGCCCTGCACGGTGATTTCCGACATGGGAAGCTCCTTTCGTTTCTATCGACCCCCATCCCCAGTTCCTATACGCATCAATGTGAGATCACCGTTTGTCTGATTTTCGACCCGACGATAAATCGTCAGGCTACCGGCTGCGCCCCTTGAAAGGGGCTTGTCAAGCATGCAGGACCCGAATTATTCATGCCGGCGCGCAGAAGACGTACCCGAAAGGACTCGTGTTCGGACTTGTTTCCGTGCGGTGTTCCCTGCACAGCCATTTCGCGGCCTACCAAAGCCCCATTGATGGGGCGCAGCCGGTAGCCCGACGATTTATCGTCGGGTCGGAGAACAGGCCAGCGTCTATATTAAGTTGATGCGTATGGGGCCGGTGGGTGGGGGAGCGATGACAGGCCATGCCACTTGCCCACCCCGCTGTTCTTTTCGCGGGGCGGGCGGCGGCTCCTTTTACGTCAGACGGACGGGGCGCCGGTTTTGGCACACAGGTCGAGGGCCAGTTCGTCATCCACGCCGACATGGCGCAGCAGCAGCAGGAGGATTTTGCTCACCTGGCACAGCCCCTGCGCCACGGCGTTGATCGCCCCTTCCAGGCGGATGACGATGTAGAGCAGCACCACGGCCAGCGGCCCGAGCTGCACCAGGGTTGTGACGTCGAGATTCGGCATGAGGGTCTCCTTTCGGATTCAGATCTCCGGCACGCAGAGCAGCCCGAGGCGTTGCACACCCGTGCGGCCGACAATATTGCAACGCACGCGCCATTGCGTGCCGGGGGTGGGCAGGTGCGTCCACGTCCAGGGGGAGGCGGCGAACCACGTCGCGCCGTCGTCATTGCTGAGGTCATACACCACCTGGCCGTCGAGGCTGGTATGCAGTTCACCCAGCAGGCCATAGCTGCACGGCACCGGGGTCGTGGCGCGTGAGGTGATGGCCGTGCCGCTGTTGCGGTTGGCCCAGGTCTGGGCGATCATCGACGCGGGCTGGACGGCGGTGTCGATACAGACTTCCGCCATCGCCCCGTTGTAGTAATAGCCCCACGGCGCCCAGTGCGGCGCATAGACGCCCAGGTAGATGCCCGGCGCGGGGGCGGCGGTCATAATGGTGCCCGACTGGCTGACCGGGTCGCCGAAAGGCGCGCCGTCCAGGTACATCTGCATGAGGGAACCGGTATAGACGCACGCCACATAGTGCCAGGCGCCGTCCGCCAGGTTGACGTCGGCGGGGAATTTCGCCAGCGTGCCACGGTTCCCGTTGGCGGTGGTCACGTTGAACTGCAGATACGTGCCGGAGCCGGTCGTATTGATGGCGATGCCATTGTACTGGTATAGCCATTGCTGGCTGGGCGCCACGGAGTTGGGTTTCACCCACATCTCCACCGTCAACCGGTCGAAGTTCGTCAGGTCGAGCGGGGCGTGCATGGCGTAGCTGTTCGTCCCGTTGAAGGTGCGCGCGCCGAAGAAGGGGCCGGTGCACGCCCCCACGTTCGTCGGCGTGAGATCGTCCAGATGCTCGCTGCAGTCGAGCAGCGTTTCGTTGCTGTTGGTTTCGTCCATCTTCCAGTAGGCCTCCATGCACGGCTGGGGCCAGTAGGCGCCGCGCCGCACGTCGCCGAGACGCGCCGTGTAGCCGTAAGCGCCGGCGCACAGCCCGTTGTCGATGTCGGAGGACTGCGTCATGAACCACGCGCCGATGCCGTCGGGCACGAGAGCGCCGTTGCCGTTGAGTAGCGCCGCCAGCGCGGTGGCGGCGGGCGGGCGCAGGTGATCGAGCGACAGGCCGCCCGACGCGGCGACGCCGGGCACCCACGCGCCGGCCTGGGTGGACCACACCGGCACCTGGCCGTCCGCGGCGCTGCCGCGCGTGAGGGCGGTCAGCGGCCACTGCTTGCCGTCCACGTAGGCGGCGATGCCGGTGGCGTCCGTTGCGGAGCGCACCAGGCCGTCCCACGTGCCGTCCGGCGGTGGCGACAGCGTCGCGTTGGGATTCACGTAAGTGGTGGGCAGGCCACCGACGGTGCCCCCGGTGATCTGCCAATTAGCCCGCCCGGGCAGGCGCTGCAGCACCACGCGATTGCCGGGTTGCAGCGCGATGCCGCTCGCGTTGGGCACGCGCGTCACCGCCGTGTCGCCGCCCGGCAACTGCACATCGCAGGCACCGTCGTCCGCGACGGCGGTCACTTCCCCCATAAATATCTCGCGGCGATACCGTCCTGCCGGTCCGCGCGTGTCTTCCAGAACGTCATCGCTCACCTCCGCGTCTTTCCCTCGTCTCAATCCGCAATTACCAGGGCAGCAGCACCCCATCCACCGTGGTATACTCCTCCGCGCCGCGGCGGCAGGTGTAGCCGACGGTCATGGCGTGCAGCTTCACCGCCGCGCCGGTGCGCGGGTTCGTCACCTGCAGCACGTCGCCGGGCTCGATGCCCGGGTGGGCGCGCAGGCGCACGGTGACGCGCAGCCGCTCCGCCCACAGGTGCGCCAGCAGCGTGGTCGCCAGCGTGTCGGCAGCGTCCTGCGTGTCGACGAAGGCGTTCGTCACCTCCCGCACGCGCCCGTACCCGCACAACGCGATCAGGTTGGGGTCGTCCACCGTCGTCGCGATGTGCGGCGTGGTGTAATACACCTGCCGTCCGCTGCACTGGAAGGTGATCGTGCGCCCGCCCGGGCTGAGCACCTTCACCGTGATGCTGTCGCCATTCACGCTGTAGAGTACCACCTGCTCGGTGGGCGCCAGCGTCGTCACCGGCGTCACGGTGACGTCGGTGAACTTCGCCCCGCTCGGGTGGAAGGGCACGTCCACCGTGGTGCCGTAGTTGTAGTTGCTCACGGTGACTTCCTGCCACATCACCACCGAGCCGAGTTGGCACACGGGGGCCTGTAACGCCCCCGTCACCACTACCCGGCTCGCGCTGGGCCGTCCGTAGTCGAACGTGAAGGCCAGGTAGTCGTCCGAATCACCCAGCGGCCAATCGACAATGGCGGCGGGGGCCAGCGGGCCGTTGCGCAGCACGCCCCCCGCATCGAAGTAGAGCCGCCGCCCCACCGCCTGCATGAGCAGGGCGCCGGCATCCATCAGCGTCTCCTCCACGAACTGCGCCTGCGCCACGGTGTGCGCCACCGGGTCCAACCACAGTTGCGCGCCGGGCAGGCCGCCGAGTGTTGTGAACAGCTCCTGCACGATGTCGTTGACCGGCGTGTTGCTGAAGAGGCGCGTGGTGCACTCCTGTTGCGCGAAGCGCCCCGCCAAATCGAGCAGGCGCACCGTCAGCGTCTCGCCCTCCCCGCGCCGGTAGTTCGCCGTCACCGACTCCACCTCGCCGGTGAAGACGGGCAGCGTCTCCACGCCGGCGTCCGTCACCAGGCCGTGAGCGATCTCCACGCGCGTGCCCACCGCCAGCCACGTCTCCCGCCCCGACAACCCGCTCGGGTCATAACGCCCATTCATATTCGCGACGGTGAGGGTGGCGGTGCCCGCCTGCTGCTCCCAGGTGCGCTCGGTGCCGCAGGCGACGAGGTCGGCGCTCGGGTCGCAGGGGGTGCCCTGCGGATACGCCGTCACGACGACCCGCGGGCGGCGCACCGGCTGCGCCATCGCCGCGCGATACGTCTCGGTCAGTTGTTGCGCCATCGGTCCGCTCCTTTACGTCAATTGCGTGTGCACCTTGAGCTGGAGGGTTACGTTGATGTACGTGTCCCCCTTGTACGGGAACCCCGCCAGGCCGACGATCTCCACCGTGTAGCTGTGCCCGTCGCCGGGCGACCAGGGGTAGACGTTGCCGCCGAAGTTGTCGTGATACTTCAGGTCGAAGGTCTGGAATTGCGCGGCGTCCATCTGCTCCCATTCCTCGCGCACCACGGTGTCGGCCAGCACGGCGGGCCAGATAATGGTGGTATTGCTCGTCATCCCCGCTACGTCGCTGCGCATCAGCACGGGCCGCACGCCGGTATAACCACCCGGGCGCGGATCGAGGGGGTAGGTGTAGTTGTCGAGCACGTGTGCCATCGGTCGCTCCTTTCTACAGGCGTCCGGCGCGGGTGTCGTCGAAGGTCAGCCGGCGGCGGATTTCCGCGGCCAGCGTGTCGGCGGCCTGCGCCACCGCCCGGTCGTCCAGCGTCTGCGCGGTGATCTGCACCGCCCCGGCGGCCACCGTCACCTGCGCGCCGGTGGACTGCCGCGTCGTTGACGTCAGCGCCGCCGACGGGCGCGGCACCGTCGGGTTGCTCAGTTGCACCTGCGTCGGGCTGCCCGACGACCCGAGCAGCGACACCAGCGTGCCCACCGTGCCGAAGGCGTCGCCCAACCCGCTCAGGCCGGCGTCGGTGCCCGTCCCGCTGCCCGGCGTCGTGCCCGCCAGCCCCTCCGCCCAGCGCGTCAGTTGCGCCAGCATGTCGTCCACCGCGCTCCGCCACAGGCTGCGCAGGTTCGCCGTGCCGTCGCGCGTATCGCTCACGTAGAGCGCCAGCGCGCGACGGCTGTCCTCCAGCGCGTTTGTCATTTGCGCCAGCTCGTCCGCCGACGCCGTCCCCGGTTGTGCGTCCATCCCGCACTCCTTTCCGTTACGCATCTCCACACAGAACTACGCCTGTTGGCGACCGCGCTTCCCCTACTCGTAGATGAGGGGGTGACAGGGTGACACGGTGAGGGGGTGATGGGGAGAGAGACACCATGTCAAAAAGGCGTCCCGCGTCCGCCGACCATACCTCCCGAGGGCGTAATCGACACACGCGTCACCCCCTCACCCCGTCACCTGGTCACCCCTTCACAACAGCATGCCCTCACCCTCCGCTTCGCCCCGGCGCAGCCCCTCCGCCCAGTGCTCCAGCGCCGTCGCCCCCGCCGGGCCGTTCAACGCGGCGGCCAGGCCGGCGTAGGCGCATAGCGCGCCGTCGGCCAGGGTCTCCCGGCGGCGGCGCGCCGCGGCGTCGAGCAGGCCGGGCAGCAGCGGCGCGGGCAGCGCCTCGATCACCGCCGGGGTCCAGCCGTACTCCGCCGCCAGCCGGTCGATCAAGGCTGCTGAAAAGGGCGGCAGTGCGCCTCCCCCACCGCGCGCAGCAGCACCGGCAGCTCCGGCAGCGGCAACGCATCCACCTCCGCCGCCGTCAGCCCCGTCATGCGGCACAGGCAGGGCGCCAGCGCGGTGATCTGCGCGGGCAGGCGCGTGGGCAGTTCCTGCTCCGGGCACCCGGTCAGCGCCGTCAGCGCCGCCTCCCACGCGCCGCCCAACTCGCGTAGTTCCCCCACCGTCAGCGGGCGCACCGTCACCGGGCGCCCGGCCAGCGTAATCTCCGTCATCGTCAGGCCTCCGTTTCCGCAATGCGCAGCACGCGTTGTCCCGCGGGCAGCGCCAGGTCGGGGAGCAGCCGGAAGGTGAGCGCCAACTGCTGCGGTTTGTCGCGGGCGATGAGCAACGGCGCGCGCTCCTCGATGACCGCCCGGTAGGCGTAAAAGTCGCGCGCGGCGCCGCCCGGCCCGGGTCCCTGCACCAGGAGGCTGTGTTCGTCCGCCACCGCCGCGCCGCCCAGTCCGGTGACGCGCACGCCGTCCGCCGTGGTGATGGTGCTGCCGGCAAAGGCCAGCCGCAGGTTGTCCAGGCTCACCTCGCCAAGGGAGAGGAAGAGCCGCCAGCGCTCGCCGTGTTTGAAGAGCTTCACGGCGCTCATCTCCTGCTCCACCTCCGCCTCTGTCAGCGTCACGTCGTGGGTGAGGTGTATCGGCTGATCGGTGTAGCCGACGGGACGCCCGTCAATGTAGACCGCCCGCGCGCTGCCTTGCACCAGGTTGGTGACGGACGTGGTCGCCGCGGCGAGGAGGATGTATGCGCCGCGCGGCAGCAGCGCCCAGGTGGCGCCGTTGTCCGCGCTCACCTGCACGTCCACCGGGCCGGCCTGCACGCCCGCAGGCACGGTGACCTGCAGCGTGGAGGCGGAGACGGTGGTCACCGTCGCCGGGAACGCCCCGACCGTCACCTGGTTGTGCGACGGGTCGGTGATGTTGAAGTCGGTGCCGGTCAAGGTCAGCACGTCGCCTGCCAGGCCGGCGATAGGGGTCACATGCGTGATCGTCATCATTCGCTCCTCCGTTCTATTCAGGCGCGCCGCACGCTCAGCGTGAAGGCGCATTCGGCCAGGGCGCCGGGTCCGGCTTGTTCGGGGCGCGACGCGCCCACCAGCGCGGGCACCTGCCGCCCCAGCGCGAGGTAGCACCACCAGCCGTCACCGAGTGGGAAGTTCTCCCGGCGATGCAGCAGCGCGTAGAGCGACTCGGCACGCTCCAGCGCCTCCTGGGCGGTGTCCGCGCGCATTTGGCAGCGCACTTCCGGGTGCTCCACCGGGCGGTAGACGTCCGGCGCGTACCCGCCCTCCAGATACACCGTCGTCAGCGCCACCGGGCGCGACGGGCGTTCGTGCAGGAACAAATCGGCGCCCAGCGTGCCGACTTCCTGCTCCTGCAGCCATTCTCCGATTGCCGTCAACAACATGGCCCTCTCCTTACCACCGTGGCACGGGCGTCTCGCCCGTGGGTCCGACTTACTGCACTAGGGCGCGCAAGCCGACGGAGACCCCCACCACGTCGCTGATGTACTCCACCGCGCGCACGTCCAGGTAATCGCCGTCATACAGAAACCGGTCGCCCGGCGCCACCGGTTCGTCCGGCGCCAGCCACACTTCGCCCGGCGTCTGCCGCTCGTCGCCCCCGCGCTGTTGGGCGGAGACGCGCTGCAGGCGCACCCGGCAGGCCACCTCGTGTCCAGCGTCCAGCACCGGTTGCCCGAAGGCGTCGATGCCGGTGCGCTGGAAGAGGGTGGCCGATTCGGTGAGATACGCGCACAGATCCGTCATTGCACGCCTCCTTCGCTACCGAGCAGGTGCTCGTCGGGCACCGCGTCGCTCACCAGGCACCCGCCCAGCGTCACCCAGCCGGCGAGCAGCGCGCGCGCCTCGGCGGAGAGCAGCGTCCCCACGTCGCCCGGCGCATACGTCTCGCGCGCGTCGCTCACCTGTGCCGCCGTCACCCCCGCCGTCTGCAACTGGCGACGCCGCACGAGCGCGGGGGTCAGCCACGCCAGCGCTTCCTCGCACTGCGCATCACAGACGGGTTGCGGCACGCTGCCGTCCGTCGCCCACGCCACGCCCGTGCGCGGCCAGCTCAGCGTCTGCATGGCGTTCTGCCGCAACCCCGGCCAGCGCAGGCGCTCCAGTGCCCGCGTCGCCATGCGCAGCGCACTCTCGCGCGTGGCGGCGTCCGCCGTCGTCCACGGCTCCGTCCCCAGGCGCGCGGCAAAGTACCCCTCCGCGTCCGCCAGGGTGACGTAACTGTTGGCGGTCGCCCCGCCCGCTGTCGCATCGATCATCTCGCGCCTCCTTCTCACACCAAAACGCGCCAGGCGGGTCGATGCCCGTGCATCGGCCCGCCTGGCGCGTCATACGCCTCAGCGTTCCCGGAGTCTGAAGTTGGCGCTACTATAGCATACAAATGTTTGCATGTCAAGGGGCAAACATGGCGCTGTGGATGGCAAACGGCGGGGGCGTCGCAGGGGAGAAACCGACGGCACGGCACCAAAAAACGCCGTCCCGATCAGGTGATCGGGGCGGCGTGAGGTGTGACGGCGCGCGGCGGGTTAGGCCACGGCGTATTCGTCCTCGACCTGGGTGGCGGCTTCTTCCACCGCTTTCCACTCTTCGGCGGTGAACTGCAGGCCCAGTTTATTGCGCTCGGCGGTCAGCCCGTTGCCGACGCGGTAAATCGCGGCCAGCAGCGAGGGCGCTTCGCGGGCCAGGGTGTCCTGGTCCAGCGGCAGCCCCTGGCGCGCCAGCTCTTCCAACTCTTCACGCACGCGGGAGATGCTCCAGCGGCGGTAGCGCATAATCCCCTCCGGGTCGAACCCGGCGGCGAGCAGCGCGTCGTTCCAGGACGGGAACCGGCCCGCGTGCAGCGTGGCGGCTGCCAGCGACGGATCCAATTCCTCGGAGACGCTGCGCCAACTCAGGTCGGCGCCTTTGGCGTGCCACTCGTGAATGCGCGCGATAACCTTCTCCCGCGTCCATTTGCGGTAGCGGCGAATGGTGTCGTAATCGAACCCGGCCGCTTCCACCGCGGCCCCCCAACTGCCAAACGTCCGCTCCGCGGCGCGCAGCAGTGATGGGACCCGATCCTCGGTGCGTGAATAACTCAAATCGTGCCCGGCCGCCGCTTCCGCGCGAACGGCGGCAGCGATCGCGTCGCGCGTCCATATGCGTTCTGTAGTCCTCATGCGAGACAAAACGAACCTCCTCATGCCCTGTACAGGCGTGTATTCTCTGACGATAAATGTACAGAGGGCTGGGAATGCCTGGTCGGCCATTCCGACGTCGTCTTCTATATCCGACGCTATTATACCCGAAAAGTTCCGGCAATTGGAACGGAAAATCGGCGATTTGAGCCGCTATTGAGAAAAGATTCACTGTTTTTGATCTTCCCTTAATCTGTTAGTCCGCCGAGGAGAACGGCAAACGGGATACGTTTGCCAGGGCTGCTACAACGGTGTAATTCCGATTTTCCCGTGCACGGCATCACAACGTGTTCCTTGGGGCGTGTTGCCATTATAACGATAGTGTACCCTATTCTGCCGGGGTTTTACACAAAAACGTCCCGCGATTTCGCACCGGTGATGGTGAAGTGATGCGATTACCCCCCTCCTGCGGGGGGTGAAGGGCTGGGTAGAGGGGGGGTATCTTTGTCGGTTGCAGGTGTTTACTTCATCGGTAAATGGTTATATAATAGATGCGGCGGGACCGGGTCCCGCAGATCTTCCCTGGAACGAGGTGAGCAATGCCGATCTATGAGTTCGATTGCGCGGCGTGCCGTGCGACCTTTGAGGAATTGGTGCCGTCGGAACGCGCGGCCGCCGACGTAGCCTGCCCAAAGTGCGGCGCGCAGCACCCCACGAAGCGCATGTCCACCTTTGCGGGTCGCATGGGGCAGAGCGCGCCCGCGGCGGCCGGCGGATGCCCCAGTGGCGGGTGCTGCCTCGATGGCGCCTGTGGCCTGGCGTAAGGAAAGGAGCCCCCGATGGCCGAACACGTGCGCGTGCTCACCGACCGCTGCCCGCAGAACCACCCCTGCCCGGCGCTCGCCGTCTGCCCCGTCGGCGCGCTGACGCAACAGGGGATGGCCGCCCCCACCGTCGACCTGGACCAGTGTACCGGGTGCGGCAAGTGTGTGCGCTATTGCCCGATGGGCGCTTTTGAAGTGGCAGGATAAGCCATCCACGCGTACCGCTGGCATCGCGCCGGCGGTACGCGTACATTCAAATAAACAGGTTCACGTTGGCGTCGTCCGCGCTGCCCAGGTACGTCGCGACGCCGCCGATCTCCACGCCGTCGATCAGCTCCTCGGGTTTGATGCCCATCACGTCCATCGACATCGAGCAGGCGATGAACTTCACGCCCATCTCCATGGCGTCGTGCAGCAGGGCTTCCGGAGTGGCGACGTTTTTCGTTTTCATCACGTACTTCATCATCGCCGTGCCCATGCCGCCCATGTGCAGCTTCGACAAGGTGGCCCGGCGCGCGCCGAGCGGCATCATCCAGCCGAACATCGCCTCCAGGAAGTTCTTCTTTACCGACACCGGCTCCGGTCGGCGCAGCAGGTTCAGGCCCCAGAAGGTGAAGAAGAGCGTCACCTCGTTGCCCATGGCCGCGGCCCCGCTGGCGATAATCATCGCCGCCATCGCCTTATCCAGGTCGCCACTGAAGACGACGATCGTTTTTTTGTCCTCGGACATCGTTTCCCCCTAACCCTTGCGCACGACGGCGGTGATGACGCCGGCGTCTTCCGTCAGCGACACCAGCGTGTTCTTCGTTTTGCGGCACCAGACTTCGATATCTTTCTTGAAGCCCATGTCGGTGACGCTGATCGCCGCCGTGTCACCCGGCGCTGCCGCCTTCATCTGCTTGAACAGCTCCATGATCGGCCCCGGGCACTGCATCCCACGGCAATTGAGCGTGTAGTCGGTCATCATTACCTCCTTCGGAAGTGGTTCAACGTTCAACATTCAAGGTTCGATATGCAACGGTCGAAGTCCCAGGCAACGATCTTATCCACTTTGAACGTTGAACGTTGAACGTTGAACGCGTTATTCAGTCGCGAACGGCCAGGCGGTCATGCCGCCGTCGAGGATGCGCACGTCGGTGAAGCCGGCGCGTTGCAGTTGCAGCGCGGCGCTGTACGCGCGACGGCCCACCTTGCACACCACCACCGTGGGGCGGGCGGGATCGAGTTCCCCCCGGCGCTCGGTGAGTTCCGCCAGCGGAATATTGCACGCGCCGGGAATGGCGGCGATGAGGTATTCCGGCTCGGTGCGCACGTCGAGGAGTTGCAACGCGGGGTCGTCGAGCGCCAGCTCGCACGGCGACACGCCCCGCACCTTGCCGGCGAGTTTGTTGAGCAGCACGTTGGCCGCCACGATGCTCGACGACAGGGCGGACGCGAAGGGCGGCGTGTAGGCCAGGTCCATGCCGGAGAGCGCGTCCACGGTAATCCCCATGGCGATGCCCAGCGCCAGCGTGTCGATCGGTTTGTCCACCACGCCCTCCCCCACCACCTGCGCACCGAGCAGGCGGTGCGTCGATTTCTCGGCGATGAGCTTGGTGATGATGGTGCGGTTGCCCGGGAAATAGTGCGCGCGGTCCGGCGTGGGCACCAGCACCGTCTCCACGTCGTAGCCGGCGGCGCGCGCCTCCTCGGTGCTCAGCCCGGTGCGCGCGGCGTTGAGCGTGAAGACGCGTACGATGGTCGTGCCCTGCACGCCGGCGAAAGCTTCCGTCGGCGCGAAGAGATTGGCCACCACCAGCCGCCCGGTCTTGTTGGCGGTGGAGCCCATCGGCGAGTAGGTGTCCGCGCCGGTGATGCGGTTGCGCACCGAAGCGCAGTCGCCCACGGCAAAGATGTCCGCCACGCTGGTGCGCAGGTATTCGTCCACCAGAATCAGCCCGCGCACATCGACGCGCACCCCCGCCGCCGCCGCGACTTCGGTGTGCGGACGGATGCCGGCGGAGAGGATCACCAGGTCGGCGGGCAGCGTGCGCGCGTCGGTCACCACGCCGGACGCTTCCCCGTGGGCGTTGCCCAGGATGCGCGTCACCCCCTCGCCGGTATAAATCTGCACGCCGTGCTCGATCAGGTGATTCTTCGTCAGCGCGGCGATCTCCGGGTCGAAGCCGGGCAGGATGGCGGACTTCAGCTCGACGATGCTCACCGTCAGGCCGTGACGCGCCAGGTTTTCCGCCATCTCCAACCCGATGAAGCCGCCACCGATCACCACCGCGGTATGCAGCTTGCCGGTGTCGAGCAACGCGCGGATCTTTTTCGCGTCCGTCAGGCCGCGCACCGTGGAGACGCGCTTGAGGTTGATGCCCTCGATCTTCGGCAGGATGGGTACCGCGCCGGTGGCGATAATCAGCTTATCGTAGGGGAAGCCGTCCTCGGCGCCCGTCATCAGGTCGCGCACCTGCACGGTGTGCGCCGCGGGATCGATCTGCGTCGCCTGGTGGCGCGTGAGCACGGTGATGCCGTTCTCCTGCTTGAATTCGTCCGGCGTGCGCACGATCAGCTCCTTGGCCTCGCTGATCTCGCCACCCACGAAGTAGGGCAAACCGCACCCGGCGTAGGCCACGTATTCGTCCTGCGTAACGATCGTCACCTCCGCGTCGGGATACTCCCGCCGCGCCCGCGCCGCCGCCTTCGTGCCCGCCGCCACTCCGCCCAGAATCAACAACCGCATCCGTCCGTCCTCCTTGTGAACTGCTTCACAGATAGTACTACATCACTATATAGCTTGTCAAGCATATAACGTGACATTGTTATTTCCTTCACAAGCGGGTGTTAAACGCGATGGTCTGAACCGGGAATGGGGGGATTAAGGGATTTGCTTGCTGGGGCAACGGACGGACCATCCCCAATATCCTTTTCATCCCCCCAAATCCCGGGTCAGCCAACCCACGTCAGCTAAGTAATCCGCAATCTGCAATCCGCAATCCGTAATTGACAACAGGAGTTCCACCGCCGGTCGCCAAGAACGGAAGGCATGACATTGCTGACCGATACCCATTGCCACCTGAACAGCCCGCACTTTGCCGGGCGCGTGGGGGACGTGGTGGCGCGCGCGATGGCGGCGGGGGTGGGCACGCTGATCGTGCCGGCGTGGGACCGGGCGAGCGCGGAGGCGGCGCTGGCACTGGCGGAGGCGTACCCGGCCATCCGCGCCGCGGTGGGGCTGCACCCGTGGTTTGTGACATCGGAGACGGACACCGCGTGGGTGGCGCCGCTGCTGACACACCCGCGCGTGGTGGCGGTGGGGGAGATCGGCCTGGATGGCGCAATAGCGGGGGAGGACCCGGCGCGGCAGGAGCGTGTCTTCCGCGCGCAGCTCGCGCTGGCCCGCGCCCACGACCTGCCCGTGCTGCTGCATTGCCAGCGACGCTGGGATCGGCTGCCCGCCATCCTGCGCGACTATCCGGGGCTGCGCGGGGTGCTGCACGCCTTCTCCGGCAGCGCGGAGGTGTTGCGCGACTGCCTGCGCCTGGGACTCTACGTCGCTTTTGCCGGCGGGGTGACGCGGCCCAACAGCCGCCATGCCCGTGCCGCTGCTGCCGCCGCGCCCGCCGACCGCGTGCTGCTGGAGACGGACGCCCACTACATGGCACTGGAAGGTGTGCCCGCGGAGGCCGCGGAACCCGCGCACCTGCCGCGAATCCTTGCCGTCGTGGCCAGCCTGCGCGGCGATGATCCCGCCGCGCTGGCCGCGCAGACCGACGCTAACGCGCGCGCGCTGGGGTTGCTGCGGGGGTGACGGATCGTTAAACTTTCTTAACCGAGAGAGGGAACCACCCCGGCAACGCGAATCGTGTGACATCCCCAACGCATTCGGAGGAGCCAGGTGGCGACGCTCGAGACTGAAACACAGGCCGCGCCACTGGATACGACCGCGTGGGAGGCCGCCCTCGACGCGGGCGATCTGCCCGCGCTCACCGCGTTGCACCGCCGGACCCCCGCGCTGCTCACCGCGTCGTTGCGCGGCGGCTCCCAGGCGCTCCACGTGGCGGCGGCGCACGGCCACACGGCGGTGGTCGCGTGGTTGCTGGGGCATCAGGCCCCGGTGGATGGCGCCGATGCGAGCGGCCTGACCCCCCTGCATTATGCCGGCAGCGCCGCTGTGGTCACGCTGTTGCTCAACGCGGGCGCCCGGCCCGCCGCGCGGGAGCCGCGCTTCGGCTGCACCCCGCTGCACACCATCACCAGCGTCAAGGCCGCCGCGGCGCTTATGGCGGCCGGGGTCTCCGTCGAACTCATCGATTTTCGCGGACGCACGCCGCTCCACGTCGCCGCGCGGCAAGGCAACGTGCCCCTCGTGCAGGCGCTGCTGGACGCCGGCGCTTCGCCCATGGCGCGTGACGATGCTGGCCTCACCCCGCAACTCCACGCGGAGCGAAAAAAACGGACGGACGTGATCGCCCTGTTGCGCGCGGCGCACACGCCGCCTCCCGCGCCGGACGCCGAGGAGAAGATCGTCCTCAACCCGGCGGAGCAGCCCACCGCGCACGAGCAGGCGGAGCAGGATCGCCGGTGGCCGCCGCAGCATACTCCCGCCGCGCGCCGTATCGTGCGGCGCCACCTGCGCACGGGCCTGCTGATCGTGGGGATCGTCGTCGTACTGGGGGTGCTGTGTTACCTGTTGGCCGGCATGGCGGGCCGCGCGCGCGACGCCTTGGGCTACCCCGCCCTCGACCGCCCGCTCGACGGGCTGGTCGGCGTGCCGTACAAGCAGCTCAAAATGGAGTGGAACTTCCGCGACCCGCAGCTTGATGTCGCGTCGGGCCGCTGGGTCGCGCACGGCGAGGATTACGATCCGCACACCGAGCTGCGCGGCTTCTGCAACGTCTACCAGAACGAAGACGGGCAACGCGCCTACTGCATCGAGCTGGTGGTGGACGGCTATGCCAAACAGGCGACGACGGCGGAGAAACTCAACGCCACCGCGGGCACCATCTTTGCCGACGTGCTGCGCCTGTCCTGTTTCACCGACGCCGAACGCACCCGCGGCGCCGGCTGGCTGGCGCTGGAGGCGGCGCAAGCCGACATGCCGGGACGCCTGCTCACCGTCCGTTGCGCCCACGTGCGCCTGATCTTCAGCGGCAGCCGCTGGTCGCGCACGCTGGCGGTGTTCGCGGGGTGACGTGCCTACAGGTTCGTCAGGCCTTCGCGGATGGCGTACTTGGTGAGGTCGGCCACGGTGTGCAGATCGAGCTTGGCCATGATGTTCTTGCGGTAACTTTCCACCGTGGTGGGGCTGAGGTGCAGCGTGACGGCGATCTCCTTGGTGGAGTGTCCTTCCGAGAGCAGTTGCACCACTTCGCGTTCGCGGGAGGTGAGGGCGGAGGCGATGATGCCGGGGGTGTCCGTGGGACCGGCCAGGAAATCGGTGAGCAGCAGGTCGGCCACGGCGGGGCACAGGTAGTGGGTGCCGCGCAACACCAGGTGGATGGCCTGTAGCAGCTCGTCGAAGGGGGCGTCTTTGAGCACGTAACCCCACGCGCCCGCCTGCAGCATCTCCAGCGCCGTTTTGCGGTCGGCGCGTGCGGTAAGGGCGATGATCTTCGGCGGCGGAGTGCATTCCTGGCGGATGCGGCGGGTGGCTTCCACGCCGTTGAGGTCGGGCAGCCCGACGTCCATAATGACCAACGTCGGGGTGAGGGTGCACGTGCGCTCCACCGCCTCGCGGCCGTTGCTCGCCTCGCCGACGACGCGAAACCCCGGCTGATGCGCCAGGAGCTGGCTTAGGCCTTCACGCAGGATACAATGATCTTCCGCTATCAGAATTGTCACCGTCACGTGGTGTGTTCCCCTCACCGGCTTCCCGGTGTTGACCCTGCACCGGGTGTACCGGGTATGCCGGCATTGTGATGATTGCGCATCAATGCAGAGCTATACGGTACCAGAATGCCACCGGAAAGGGAAGGGGGTACCCGGTAATATTACCGGAATCCGGGGTAAACGCTACCCCGCTTTCGGGGGGGTTACTCGGGGCCGTTGACCGAGCGGTCGTAGCGGCGGGAGGGTAGATAATAACGCGCCAGCGTGGCGAGAATCTCCGCATACATGCGTCCGCGCGCCACCACGCCGCGTACGACGCCCAGCTTTTCCTCTTTCGTGCAGTGCGTCACACCGGGCAGCGGCACGAAGGCGATGCCCGCCTGGCTGGCGCGGGCGTGCACGGTGAGGGCAATCTCCACCCCCTGCCGGCTGCCGTCCACCAGCGGCGTGCTGAGGAAAAAGGCGCGGGAGAGGCAGCGCTGGCCGGAGAGCATGGGCGCCAGCGTCTGCGCCAGGTCGAGGGTCGGGCGGCCGTCGGTGAAGATGCCGATGGCCATCGTCGCCTGCGCGGTGACCACCGGTTCCACCATGGCATCGATATGCTCGGGGGAGATGCTCTGCAGGTCGGCGTCGAGGAAGATGACGAATTCGCCGTGCGCCTGGGTGGCGCCGGCACGCAGCGCCGCGCCTTTCCCCTGGTTTTCCGCCAGCCGCAGCACGCGCACGCCCAGGGCGGCGGCGACAGGGCCGGTGTCGTCCAGCGAGCCGTCGTCGACCACGAGCACCTCGGTGATGCGGGTGGCGGCGCGGGCGGCGGCGATGACCGTGGCAATGCGCTCGGCTTCATTGTAGGCAGGAATGATCGCAGTGACCCCAGGCATGATGGACCCTCCACAGGTCAGGGCAGCCGAATGGCCAGGCCGGTCGCTTCCGCCAGCACGGTGCCATCCGCCAGGCGGGCTTCGGCGGCGGTCTCAAAGGCGCGTCCGCCGTGGCGCACGGCGGTGATCCACCCGCGCACTTCGATCGGGGTTTCGGTGGGGGCCGGGTGCCGATAGCGCACTTCCAGCTTCGCCGTGGCCGCGGACCCATACTTTTGCCAGACGAAGCGCACCATCACTTCGTCGAGCACGGTGGCCATCAGCCCCCCGTGCACGATCCCCTTATACCCCTGGTGCGCCGCCACCGACACAAAGGTCGTAACAGACATGTCGCCTTCGTCGCGAAAGGTCAGGTGCAGCCCGAACGGGTTGTCCCGCCCGCACGCAAAGCACATCTGATCGGCCACAAATTCCACGTCACTCATGCTGGTAACCCGCCGATACACCGCTTTTCCCGCTGTCGGGGTCTCAGTATAGCATCTTTCCGGGCAAAGGGGCTAGCGCCCGTGTATGGACATCGCCCATACGCCCGCCGCCTTGCCGCCGCGGTACGGGCCTGTTATACTGCACTCGATTCCCCCCAAGGAGGCCTGATATGCCGGTGCAGACCGTGATGCCCATCGAGCGGATTCCCGATTGGGAGCAGCGTTTGGCGCGTGTGGATGCGTTCTGGGCGAACGAGATCCTCGACCGCCCGGTGGTGTTGATGCGCGTGGGGGCGCCGAACCCGGCGTACCCGTGGCCGACGCCGAAGGCGTGGGGCAGCCTGCGCGAGCGCTGGATGGACGCTGAGTACGTGGCGGAGTGCGCGCTGGCGTCGGTGATGAACACCGAGTATCTGGGCGACGCGCTGCCCGGCGTGATCCCGAACCTGGGGCCGGAAGTCTTTTCCGCCTTCTTCGGCTGTGAGCTGGAGTTCGGCGAGGGCACCACCTGGTCGATTCCCAACCTGCTGGACTGGGCGGACACGGGGCACATCCGCTTCTCCGAAGACAACGTCTACTGGCGGAAGATCATGGAGATGACGGATGCACTGTTGGCGGTGGGGCAGGGGGTCTTCTACACCGGCATCACCGACCTGCACCCCGGCGCCGACGCCATCGTGGCCTTCCGCGACCCGCTGAACATGAACCTGGACATGATCGACGCGGTGGACGAGGTGCGGACGATGCTGGAGATGGTGACCGACACCTACTTCCACGTCTACGACACATACTACGACAAGCTCGCCGCGGCGGGGCAGGCCATCACCTCGTGGCCGGGCATCATCACGCGGAAGAAGTGGTATGTGCCTTCCAACGACTTCTCCTGCATGGTGTCCAAGGCGATGTTCGACGACCTGTTCCTGCCCGGCATCATCCGCGAGTGCAACCATATGGAGGCCAACATCTACCACCTGGACGGCCCGGGCGCGCTGCAGCACCTGGACAGCCTGCTGGCGATCCCCTCCCTTAACGCCATTCAGTGGGTCTACACCGCGGGGGTCAGCCGGGCCAGCGAATGGATCCCGCTGTACCAAAAGTGCCAGGCGGCCGGCAAAGGCCTGCAGCTCACCCTGGACCTGGACGAACTCGACCTCTTCATCGACAGCTTGAAGCCGAACGGCGTCTTCCTCACCGTCAACGGGGTCACCGACCGGGCGATGGGGGAGGCGGTGCTCAAACGGGTGGCGCAGTGGCGGTAGGCATCCCACGGGAAAAGGTGCATTTGTGGGGGTAAGCATACTACTGCACTTATGTTTGGTTTCCGCGTCGGCCACCGCGCAACAGCGGGCGCTGTTGTCCCCGACGGCGTCCGGCATTGCCGCGGGGGTGCTGGCGCTCGCCGGCGTGGTGGTGCTGCTGCTGCGCCGGCACCCGCTCGGGCACGCGCGGGTCTTCGGGGTGGGCCTCATCGCGCTGGCCGTGGTCGGCGGAGTGGGCGGGTGGGCCGATATCCCGCGTCCGCTGCTCCACGGCGCCTACGATTACCCCTACGCGAGCCCCGAGGCGGCGACGCACGCCCACGCCCAGCGAGAGGTTAGCCCCCGCCTGCTGCCACAACTGGCGTTTGCCCAACCGTTGCCCACCACGAGCAACGCGCTGGAGTCGGAGCAGCGGCCCCGCCCCGAGCGCGAGCGCGTCCTCGACGGGTGGTATCGTCCCTTCCGCATCACCGTCGTGCGCGGCGCCGTGCCGGTGCTCCTCCTCACCAGCGCCGGGGCGGACGGCACCTTCGGCACCGCCGACGACCTGCGCGACCCCTTCCCCCTGTCGGCATCGGAGTGCACGCGGTTACGCCTGACGCGCCTGACCAATGAACTGGCCCGCGAATTTGCCTACGAGCACATCCTGACCACCCACCTGCTCAAGTCGGCCTACGCGCGGCACTGGCCGGAAGCTGAATACACCGACGGCTGGGGGCGCCCGTTTCGCATAGACGCTTCCCCCGTCCCCCACGACCCGTATCGCCGCCCGATCTTCACGGTGTGCAGCGCCGGCCCCGACGGGATATTTGCGACCGCGGACGATCTGTGCGACGTGGTGAACTAACGCCGCGCATCTGGAGCCAACAGAGACACGCTGTGGCAACCTTGGGAGGGCGAGCGTCCCCGCGAGCCGCGTGCGAGGCAACCGTAGATGACACAAAGACGGTCTGGTCGTGAAACCCATGCACACATCCAGACCGTCTTCTATTGCCGATCCCGGCTCATTCGCGCGCGGCTCGCGGGGACGCTCGCCCTCCCAAAAATTGCGTCAGCCGTTGCGCGCTGCTCCAGCGGAATAGAAATGCGGCGACCAGGCATGGGACGGCGCCCATGCCCTACGGGCCGAATGCACGTATCTGCTACCATAGCCGCAAACAATCGTCAAAGAGCATACCCCAGTGGTTGCTGCCACGGGCGCCGACACCCCTTGCCCCCTGCACGCAGCCGAAAATGTGCTATGGGCTGCGTGCCCGGCAAATGTATCCTCTACCCCGGATGATTCACGAGGCAAAGGACTGCCGGGCTAGCTGAGGCATTATTCGAAATGTTATGAATAATGCGGGCTACTCATCGTATGTATGAATAAGCAACAAAGGAACGCCTGCTCGTAAAGCAAATGGTAAGCATGGCGCTTGGACAGGTACTACGTCCCCACTATCTCCAAGAGGTCACCGAAGGCGATTCTTCGGGCGAACCGGTCGATCCAGACCCGCGTTGAAAGGAGCAATTTCATGCGAATGTCCCCCCGAGCAGGCGTCCTCTTTCTTCTGGTTGGATGCCTCGCGTGCTTGCTGATCGGATGCCAGAACGGCAGTAGCGGCCTGTCGCTTCACGCGTATACGCGCCCCGGCCTCTCGGACAAACAACGCTCGCAAGACCTGTTCGCGTCCACATCGAGCGTCGGCGCGACGGCGTCATCGGTAGGTTTTGATCTTAGCCCATCGGCGGTCAGTTCCATCGGGAGTTCAGATAGCGGCGTTTCTAATAGCGACCTCGGTGCCCTTGACAGTTCGCTGACGACGTGCGCGACGCCGCTCGCGACCAGGGCGTCCGCTACGACGCGTGGCCCGATCGATCCCGTGTCGGCGCCGGTGGTGCGCGCGGCGATGACGAAGATGGTCCTCGCATTACTGCATCGGAAAGCCACCCGCTCCACCTCAGCCATCGATTATACGGACTCGGCAACCGGCATTGTCTGGACCGGCTCCGAGACGGAGCCGGATTCGACCACCTCGTTCCCGATCTCGATGAGCTATACGGCCCATGGGACGGGGGGGACCTATCAGGCGAATATCACGATAAAGATGAATATGACCCTGTCAGGGTCCCTCACGGCGGTGAATATCAAGGGTGATTATTCCACCACGATTGCGGCGACGGTCCCCATGTCCAGCACAACGACATCCGTGCCGATTCATTTCTCCGAGACGGCCACGGTGAGCGGAACGATCCATCAAAATGGGTCGACCGGGACGTCAGACCTGACGGCCCACGTGAAGGACAGTGCCAGCGTCAACAACAAAGACGTCATGAGTTCGGATCTCACCATGACCCTGAAGATGACCGTGACCGGCAGTAGTGCTGCGACCATCACCATTGCCCTTTCCGGCAACGCCACGATGAGTGCCGCGGACGGCTACTGGGTCACGACGACGCTGGATAAATTGTCCATGACCGCGACCTACAACAGCTCGACGGGCCAAGGAGCGGTCTCCCCGTTGTCCGGGTCAATCGACTGGAAAACCAGCGATGGCACGACGGCCCATCTCGATGCTTCGGGCGGG
This sequence comes from uncultured bacterium, assembly GCA_903928345.1. GTDB lineage: Bacteria > Armatimonadota > Hebobacteria > CAIYQO01 > CAIYQO01. Next base: position 78,672 of record CAIYQO010000146.1, read on the forward strand.
TGGGTGAAAAACGCCGCCGGCACGCAAATCGCCACCATCACCATCGATGCACAAGGTGAACCGACCGTCACCTATTTGGCGGACAATTCCACGCAAACGATCAGTCTGCCGATGTAAAAGCGCAGGCGTTGCGCAGACCACGACGGTCTTGCCCAGTGAGCGCCAACGGTTCGGTGACAACAAGACGGAGGTGGGAAGGCCTGTTAGCCTTCCCACCTCCGTCGTGTTGCGAACACAGACCTTCGTTCGCTTATCCCACCGCTACTGCTCCGCCCGCAGCGCCGACCCCATCGCGCGCAGCACGTGGGCTTCGTCGGGGTGGATGTCGCCCCAGGGGCGGGGGCCGACGTTGAGCAGAAAGACGCCGTGGCGGGTGTTCACGCGGCGGAGGGTGCGCAGCAGGCTGTCGGCGCTCTTCACGGCGTGGGTGCGTGGGGCGTAAGCCCAGCCGGCGTTGAGGTTCCACCACACGGCGGTGGGCTTGGTGCCCACGTCGGTGGTGTTGAAGCCGGTGGTGTTTTCGCCGGGCAGGTCGAGTTCGAACACCTGGTAGTCCTCGCCGGGGAAGGGCAGGACATGGGTGTTGTTGGTGACGACGCAGTCCGGCTGCAGGGTGTGGATCAGGTTGTAGGTGCCCGCCAAATCCCACGCGCCGCGCGGGGGGAAGTAGGCGCGCTCATCATCGGTGGTGAACTCCACCGCGGGCCAGCACCCGTCGAAGAGGATGCCGCCGATGGGTCCGTACCGCGTGAGCAGCTCGCGCAGTTGCCCCTGATAATACGCGATGTAGGCGGGCCAGTCAGTGCGGTACGCGGGGTGCGTCCAGTCCAGCAGCGAGTAGTAGAAGTGCAGCCCCAGCCCGCGGTCGCGCAGGGCCACGGCGAGTTCCGCCAGCACGTCGCGCTTGAACGGGGTGTTGGTGATCTTCCAGTCCGTGGTGGCGGCATCCCAGAGGCAGAAGCCATCGTGATGCTTGGCGGTGATGAGCAGGAAGTGCTGCCCGCTCTCCAGCAGCAGATCCGCCCATTCCTCCGCGTTGAAGCGCGTCGGGTTGAAGGCGCGCAGCCGCTGCCGGTAGGTTTCCCACGGGATGCGTTCGTTGTAATACACCCACTCCCCGCGTCCCTGCAAGGCGTAGAGCCCCCAGTGCATGGACAGGCCAAACTTCGCATCCACAAAGGCCTGTACCCCGGCGGGGGTGGCTTCCCGCGTGCCGGCGGGGACGGGTTCGAAGGGGAGTTGCTCTTTGGGCCAACGCATGGGGGGCTCCTTTCCACGGTCGTTGCGTGAGTTTACTCCCACCACGCGGGGATTGTCGAGGGGTGCGACATCGGCGGCGGGAGCGGGTGCGGTAGACTGGGGTGAGGTCGGAGATGTTTAACGACGCGGCGATTGCCAACAAGGTACGCGAAGCGGTGCTGCTCACCTCGGGGATCAGCGCGCAGGATATCGTGGTCACCGTGCGCGACCGGGTGGTCACCCTCACGGGCGACGTGGACACCCCCGAGCAACGCACGCTGGCCGAGCAGGCGGCGCACGGGGTGGACGGCGTGGTGCGCGTGGACAACCAGCTCTTCGTGCGCCCGGGGCGCTGGCCGCCGGTCGAGCCGGAAATTTTGCCCTGGTACGGGAGGCACTGACCATGGCCCGCGACCCGGTGAAACTCGCCACCGTCGGCGATCTGCACTGGCACGTGGATCGCCGGCGCACCTTTCACCACCACTTCGACACGGTGCACGAAGTGGCGGATTTTCTGGTGCTGCCCGGCGATCTGACCGGCTCGGGGCTGCCCGAGGAGGCGCGGCTGCTGGCCGCGGTGCTGGCGGAGACGCGCATCCCGGTGGTCGCCGTACTTGGCAACCACGACGTGCACACCGAGCACACCCGCGAGGTGCTGGCCATTCTGCGCGGCGCCGGCGTCACCGTGCTGGAGGGGGGCGACGCGGTCACCTTCACCATACGCGGGGTGACGGTGGGCTTTTGCGGCGTGAAAGGCTTCGGCGGCGGGTTCGGCGCGCGCTGCCTGACCCCCTTCGGCGAGACGACCATCAAGAGCTTCATCGCGGAGACGAAGGACGAGGCCGCGCGTATCGCCCACGACCTGGCCGGGCTGGAGACCGACCTGCGCATCGTGGTGCTGCACTACGCGCCGGTGGAGGAGACGGTGCACGGCGAGCCGCGCGAGCTGTATCCCTTCCTGGGCTCCTCGCTGCTGTGCGACCCCATCGACCGGCTGGGCGCCGACCTGGTGGTGCACGGCCACGCGCACTACGGCGCCGAACGCGGGCAGACGGAGGCGGGCATCCCGGTGCGCAACGTGGCCCTCCCCGTGTTGCAGCGTTCCTACGCGATCCTCGAATTCGCCCCCGACCACCTGCCGTTGCGCAAGCGGAAGGCGGGGTGACGGGGTGCTGTGACATATCCCCTTCCGTACGCATTCTCGCCCATGCCTTTAAGGACGTGGCTACCCGATGGAGCACGCTTCAGCGCGCTGCTGTTAAATTAAGCGCGCTTCGCCTTCCTGCACGCGCCCTCATCCCCCGCCCTTCCCCCCGAGGGGAAGTGAGTAACCAAGGATAAAATCCAGAAGCCGGGAGCGTGATACCCACCCCGGTACTCCTCTTCTCCTCGGGGGGAAGAGGTTGGGAGATGGGGGCCGCGTTTTGGCGGACGTACCAAGCTTAATTTAACGGCATTGCGCTGAAACGCGCTCCAGGAAGCATGTGGACAGGTTCCAGGGCGCTTTAGCGTCCTTTATCTGTTAGCCACGTCCTTCAGGGCGTGGTCCGCGGGCGTGGATTCTAACCGCATTTCCGCCGCCCGCGCCCGCCATGCCGGCCGATGAGAACGTTTCTTTCCCTGCGGAACAGGAAATCCTCCGGCGCGTGGGAAAATAACTAAGCATGGCACAGGTAACGATCGGGGTGTTCGATTCGGGCGTGGGGGGACTGACGGTGGCGCGTGCGCTGCGGGAGGCGCTGCCCGGCGCGCGGCTGCTGTATTTGGCGGATACCGCCCACGTCCCGTACGGCGGGCGTCCGCTGGCGCAGATCCGCGACTTCGCGCTGCAGATCATCGACTTTCTCTTCACCCAGGGGGCGGACGCGGTGGTGATGGGGTGCAATATGTCCGCCGCTTCGGGCGCCGACGAGGTGGCGCACGCGCGCTTCCCGCGGCCCGTCTTCGCCGTGGTGGACCCCGGCAGCCGCGCCGCGCAGGCGGTAACCCGCGGCACGGTGGGGGTGATCGCCACGCAGGGCACCGTGACCAGCGGCATCTACGGGCGCACGCTGCGCGCGCTGGGGGTCGCCCAGGTGCATGAGCAGGCCTGCCCGGCCTTCGTGCCGCTGGTGGAGCGCGGACTGGACGATGGCCCGGAGGTGGAAGCCGCGGTGGCCGCCTATCTGGCCCCGCTGCGCGACGCGGGGGTGGACACGCTGGTCTTCGGCTGCACGCACTACCCGTATCTGCGCGCCCCCATCGCGCGCTTCCTGGGCCCCGGCGTGGCGCTCGTGGACCCCGCCGACCTGCTGGCCGCCGAGGTGGCCGCCGCCTTCCCCGCCGCCGTCGTGCCCGCCCCCACCGAGCACCGCTTCTTCTGCAGCGGCGCCCCCGACAGCCTCCTTCGCGAAGGCCCGCGCCTCCTCGGCCTGCCCATCCCCCGGGTGGAACGGGTGGATGTGCCGGTGGAACAGGTAGTGACATTTTAGATTTTGGATTGGGGGACGATTTGGCTGGTTCTATTGGCGGATGACAGTGTGGGTTTGTAATTCACAGGGATGAAGGGGATACCGGATTTTGGGGTCGTTCACAGAGAGCAGCAACCGTAATCGATTATAGAATCCGCAATCCGCAATCGTCTCGCCTGCCTTGACAGCCCCTCGCCTCGCCGCTAGACTCACACCCGACAGGGGGTGCGTATGGTAGCGGTGTGCGAGATCGTGTTGCCGGCGTTCGGACGGGCGGCGGGGCGGCCTGAGGTGCCGACGGCGGTGTATGCGGCGCGGTTGGCGGCGGCGCGGGAGCGGTTACACGCGGCGGGGCTGGACGTGCTGGCGGTGTATGGCGACCGGGAGCACGCGGCGAACCTGGCCTACCTGACGGGATTCGACCCGCGCTTTGAGGAGGCGCTGCTGCTGCTCGACGCCGACCGCGCGCTGCTGCTGGTGGGCAACGAGTGCCTGGGCTACCTGCCCGACGTGGCGCTGGGCATCGAGACGGCGCTCTTTCAGGAATTCAGCCTGATGGGCCAGCCGCGCGAGGCGTCGCGGCCCCTGCCGGCACTGCTGGCGGGCTTCGGCATCGGCGCCGGGACGCGCGTGGGCGCGGTGGGGTGGAAGTACTACTTCGAGCGCACGCTGGTACCCGGCGGGCGGCAGGCGAGCGACCTGCCCGCCTATCTCATCGACACGCTGCGCGCCCTGACCGGCGACGCGCGTTGCGTGACGAACGCCGTTGACCTGTTCATGTCCCCCGCCGACGGGTTGCGCATCCTCAATGAGCCGGAGCAACTCCTCGCTTTCGAATACGCCTCCACGGTCACCTCCGACGCGGTGCACGCGTTCATCAGCCACCTGGCGGTGGGCGCGGAGGAGGCGGCGCTGGAAGCCTACCTGCAGCCGCGCGGGCATACGCTGAGCTGCCACCCGATGATCAGCTTCGGCGACAAGGCGATGCGCGGGCTGTCCAGCCCGTCGGCGCGCCGCGCCGCGCTGGGCGATCCGTACGCGGTGGCGTTCGGGGTGGCGGGGGCGCTCACCTGCCGCGCGGGGTGCGTGGCGCACGGGCCGGAGGAACTGTCCGCCGCCCTGCGCGACTTCTACCCGCGCTTCGCCGCCAACTACTTTGAGGTCGTTGCCGCGTGGTATCGCGCGCTGGCGGTGGGTGTCACCGGCGGAGAAGTCTATGCCGCGGCGGAAGGCACGCGCGACCCGGCGCTCTACACCTTCGCGGTGAACCCCGGCCATCTGTTGCACCTGGACGAGTGGGTGCACGCCCCCTTTGCCGCCGGCAACCCCACCCCGTTGCGCAGCGGCATGGCGGTGCAACTGGATATCATCCCCGTTTCCGCGGGGCCGTTCTGCTACAGCAACGCCGAGGATGGCGTGATCCTCGCCGCCGCCCCCCTGCGCGCCGAACTGGCCCGCCGCGACCCCGCGATGATGGCCCGCGTCGACGCCCGCCGCGCCTTCATGGCGAGCCTCGGCATCCCCCTCGATCCCAGCGTGCTGCCGCTGAGCAACATCCCGGCGTGGCTCCCACCATACGCGCTGGCGCCGGGGCGGGTGTTCACGGCGTAACCTGTCCCGATATTTCGATCATCGCGAAGAAGGGAAGGTGGGGTACATAGCGAATAATCGGCGGAGAAGGGACACCACCGGTATGATGATGCGTCGTGTTATGCTCTTGCTGCTCTGTGTCAGCGCGATTGCCCTGCGCGCCCAGGCGCAGGTGACGACATTTCTTACCGACGAGGGGCAGGTGGTCAACAATGCCACTCTCGGTGTCAGCATTGTCTTCCCCAAGGGTTGGGCGATCATCGCGGCCAAGGAGCAGTGCGGCGTCAATGCCATCTGCCCGCTGGAAAATGCCAAGGATACCTTCCAGGAAGTGCTATCGCTCATGTGGAATGATGCTCCGGCCAATCTCTCTGACGATGAAGTGATCAAGGGGATCATCGGAGATATGAAAACCGCATTTCCTGGCTGCACTATCCTCGGCACCTATTCCGGTACAATTGCCGGCGTTCCCACGACATCCGTAGTCACGTCGTTGATGTCGGCGGATAATCCGCCACAGCCGAGAAAGATGGTCAGCTTCTTTTTAGTCAAAAACAGAGTCGCCTATAACGTCATGTGCATGTCGACGCCGGATGACTACGACAAGTACAAGGCGGCGTTCCAGGCGTGCGCGAAATCGTTGCAGTTCTCCCTGCGCCAACCGCCGCCGCCGCCTCCGCCGGTGCGCACGACGTGGAAAGACGAAGGCTTCTCGATCATGGGCCCGCAGGGGTGGGCGGTGAAGGAAGCGGCCTGGCCCAAGCTGCCCGGCAAGGTGGTTAGCTTCATCCGGCCGACGACCGGGCCAACCGATCCGGTGTCCGAGATGCTCTTTGTCTATACCGACCCCTTCACCACCCCGCCGACGCTGGAGAAGTACTTCCAGGACCAGCGCGCGCTGTTGCAGAAATCGGTAATGGGGTACAAAGAGCTGGCCGCGGGGTCCCTGACCGTGAACGACCATCCGGGCAAATTCGTGCAGTATACGGGCAAGAACAACGGCACGCTGCTGGCGATGCTGCGCTGCGTCATCATGGACGACAAGCGCGCGTTCGTGCTCACCTGCACGTCGACCCCCGAGAACTACGCGAAGTACAAAGACCTTTACCAGCAGGCCATCATGTCGCTCGAGGTGCTGAAGTAATACGGATTGCGTGATCTGACGGGGCCGGCATGCGTCTGCGTCCCACGCCCTAAAGGACGTGGCTACCCTGATCAAGCACGCTGAAGCGCAATGCCGTTAAATTAAGCTTGGTACGTCCATCTACACGCGGACCCCACCCCCGCCCCTCCCCCGGGCGCCTCGCACGACTCGGCTGGGAGAGGGGAGCATCGGGGTGAGTTTTTCGCTCCCGTCTCACGCATTTAATACTTGGCTGCTCCCTTCCCCTCGGGGGGAAGGGCGGGCCTGTCCGCCGAAGCTCCGCAGCGCGAAGGCGGGGGATGAGGGCCGCGTTCAGGTAGGCGAAGTGAGCTTAATTTAACGGCATTGCGCTTCAGTGTGCTCCATCAGGTAGCCACACCCTCATGCGCCTTGCTGCGCTGCGTCGCTACTACGAGCCCTAACTTCGCCACCAGCGCTGTTCTTGCGGCTCGCGGGGACGCTCGCCCTCCCAATAATTGCGACAGCCTTTGCTCGCTGCTCCGTCGGGATAGGAATGCGGCGACCAGGCATGGGACGGCGCCCATGCGCTACCGCAGGTTCTCAACGAGGCATCCCCCCAATCGCCCCCTATTTCTCCCACCCGAACTCCAGCTCATTCCCCCAGTGTTCCAGCCAATCGGCGCGGAAGGAGGTGCTGCGCTTGGCGACGCTGCGGTTGCGGGAGAGTTCCAGGCAGCCGACGCCGGCGTTGTCGTTGACGCGGTAGGAGAATTTGATCGGCGCGCCGGCGTCGAGCTTGCGCTTCACCTCCGGCAATTCCGACCACGGGATGGCGCATTCGACGATGCGCTGGCCGGCATCGCGCGTGATCACCAGTTGCCCCTGCGCCGGGCCATCCACGGGGGAGGCCGGTTGGCGCGGGAAGAAGTGCTTGTAGGGCATGTCGGGGCGGCGCAGGCGCCAGATTTCCGTGCCGCCGCCATACTGGGGCGCCACCGGGTTGAGCGCCAGCTCGTAGTCGGTATCCGTGGTGATGATGTACCCCGGCATGGTGCCCGGCGGGCAAGGCGCGTCGAGCTTCTGCTCCGGCGCCAGCACGTTGAAGGCGAGCTGCACGTTGTCGAAGTTCGGCGCGTTGCCCGACGGCAGCACGAATTGCTTGCGATAACTGAAGCGCCGCACGCCTTCCGGCCATTCGTACGCGGTCTTGCGCGGCAGGCCGAAGTCGGGGTCGCCCGGCTTGCCCGGCCAATTGCCGAAGTGGATCTGGCTGTCCACGCGCGTCATCGCCGGGGTGTCGAAGTTGGTGCCGGTGAAGTATTCGCCCAGCACACCCCGTTTGCCGTCGGGCGTGGTGAAGCGGTCGCCATACACCACGGTCACCCCATTCACCGGGGAATTCCAGCCCAGCGTGCAGTTCGCCCGGCTGGTATTCTGGTAATACTCCAGCTTGATGCGCACCGACTGGCCGCTTTTCAGCGTCAGCGGCGCTTCGGCGAAGGTGCGCCGGCCCACATGCCCCGCCCAGGCGTCGATGAGCAGCTTGTCGTCCACCCACAGCCGCGCGCCGTCGTCGGCCTCGACGAAGAAGGTGTAGTCGCCATCCGCGAAGGCCTGCACGCTGCCTGTCCAGCGCACGGAGAAATGTTCCGCGGGCGGGCCGTCCGTCTTCATCTCGTAGCTCGTTTGCGGGTAGAAGTACCCCTCGTCGTCGCGCGTGGCGAAGCGCGGCATACCGGGGTCCGGCGTCGTATCGGCGATCTTCGCGGCGAAGTAGAAGTTCTTCTCGTCATACGCCAGGTAGCCGATGGCCAACCCCTGCTTGGCGCTCTCGTCGAACTTCTCGAAGGGCAGCCAGGCCTTTTCGGTCAGCGTCGCCGTCTGCTGCCCGTTGAAGTGCATCTCCTGCGGCAACACGCCCTGCCAGTCGTCCAGCTTCCCATCGACGGTGATGGTGCGTTTGGCAATGCAATTGACGCGCATCGTTTCCTCGTGCACGGCGGCGCCGTCCGCCCCGGCGTCGAAGCGCAACGCCAGCGGGTACAGGTTCGACGCGTTCGCCTTCCCCGCGGTGACCACCACCGGCACCTCGCGCGTCTCGCCCGCGGCCAGGGTCAGTTGCGCGGGATAGTTCAGCGTCAGGCCGGGCATCGTCACCTGCAGCTTGCCGGTGACCGGGTGGTTAAGGATGTTCGTCAGCCGCAGGCGCACGGTCGGTTGCGTTTCCACCGGCGCCGTCATGTCCGCGCATTGCACGGCCAGCGGCTCCAGCCCGGTAACGCGGCTGGTTTGCAGCGCGTGCAGCAGCGCGGTGAACGACCCCTTGCTCCCGTCGCCGCGCAGGTAGAAGCCCCGCGCGTCCAGCGGCACCTCGATCTTCCCCTTCGTCGCCGGCACCGGGTTGCCGTAGAAGTCGTACAGCCCGTAGTGCGACGCCGCTTTCAGCGTCATATTCACGTTCGTATACGGCAGCGGGCCATCGAGTTTCGCCTGCAGCGCGGCGCGTTCGGGGGCGTCGGCGGCGAGTTTCGCCAACTGCGTGCGCAACGCCGCCCGCTCCTGCAGTTCCGCCTGGCTGCGGCAGGTGCGGAAGAGCACGTTATCGGCGCCGAACACCGCACCCATGTCGCCCAGCACCACTACGGTATTGTCGTCCTCATTCACCTGCCCGTGCTCGTCGGGCTCAGCGGAGAAGATCATCACGAAGGGCAGGCCGTTTTTGAAGAGCAGCTCCTTGAAGGGGCGCTCGCCCACGAAATGCTGAAAGGCGCCGACCGCCGCGCCGACCGACCAGGTCTGCAGCACCTTGCGCCGCTCCGTTTTGCCGTCGGGCAGCGTCACGGTGCGTGGCTGGATGGCGGTAACCACCACGTCGCTCTCGATGCCCACCGCGCGCGCCTGCCCGAAGGAGAACATCGCCGCCAGCACGCCGGCCACGCGGTCGTCGGAGTTGGCCACCCAACTTTCCGTATCCCACACTTGCACCGGGTTGGGGCGCCCCTGCGCGTCGCGCCGGCCCGTCCACGCCTTGACCGTGGTCCATGGATCGGTGCCCTGATAGTGGATGCTCAGGAAGTCGAGGTAGGGCAGGAAGGTGTCTTTGCCGTCGGGGAAGAGCTTGTCGAGGGTATTGGTCGAGGAGTCGCACCCCCCCACCAGCACCTGCGCGCCGTCCTCCTTGCGCGCCGCCGCCACCGCCTGCGCCAGCGTCAGGTAGATTTCCCGGTAGCGCAGGTCGTCCGCGCCCCAGCCGCTGATCGAGATGCCGTTCCACGGCTCGTTCCACAGCTTCACCGCATTGATGGGGCCCTTCGGCCAGCCATAATCCGCCAGCAGCCGGCGGACGAATTTGCCGAAGTCGGCGTCGTAGGACGGCAGCCAGGCCATGTCGGACTTGGTGTCCTGCAGCACGCCGTCCTCCGTCAGGTGCGGGCGCGGGCGGCCCAGCGGTTGCTCCTCGCCGTAGAACGCGCCGGCGCCGAATTCAATCGTCACCGGAAGGCCGGCATCCTGATAGCGCTGCAGGTTGGCACCCTGGTCGGTGTACCATTTGTCGAAATCCTTGCTCGTGGTCGGCTTATACCCCATGCCGACGCGGTTGATGGTGGAGCCCAGGCGCAGCAAGGCCTCGGGTTCGCCCATGTCCATGCACAGGCGATAGAACTGCCGCTTCTTCGGGGTGGGCTTGAACGTGCGCACGCAGGTGGCGCCGAACAGCCGGTCCTGCCCCGGCAGATCCAGCAGAATCGCGTACCCGCCCTTCTCTTCCGGAATGGCAGGGGTGAGCACGACATCCTGCACGCCCTTCGCCGGGAGATTCAACCCAAAGGGCAGCGTACCGACTTCGCGGATCTTCTTGATACCGATATCGAAGACATCGGTGCCCGGGTGCGTGGTGATGGCGTACTGGATGATATGCGCCGTGCCGGTGGCCGTCAACGGCGCGTTTTGCAGGTTGGTGAACTGGAAGGTCAGCGCGAGCGGTTCGCCCGGCCAGAGAATGGTGGCGGGGGCGCTGCTCTGCACCAGATACACCTGCACCTGGTCGTTGCGGCTGAACTGCACGCCCGCCCGCGCCGGATTCACCCCCCAGGTGTCGGCATATTCCTGCGCGGGGATCTTCGTGATCCACGCCGTCGGCCATGCCTGCACCACGCACGAGCACAAGCACACGAGAAGGAACACCGGCAGCAGCCGGCATGACCGATAGAACATGATGATCTCCTCGCCTGCATTATTCATAACATGTCGAATAATGCCTCAGCTAGCCCGGCATTCCTTCACATGGTGAATCATCCGGCTAGCGGTAAAGACTGTCGCCAATATACCGTGGAGGGGGCAAGGGGTCAATAGGCGGCCTTTCGTGCGCATACTCGGCCATCCTTCGAGTCCGATGCGGCCCCCGGCAGGAACGCACCCTTCGCACCGCGAAGATAACGTGCGAAGGTGGACCGGGTTATGGACAACGCACCACTGGTGTGGGATGAACGCGTCGCGCGCGTGCTGATCGTGAAGTTGCGCTCGCTGGGGGACATCGTGCTCTCCACGCCATGCCTGGAACTGCTCAAGCGCTGGCGGCCGAACCTGGAGATCGACTACGTGGCAGAGACGGACAATCACGCCGTGGTCGACTTCAACCCGCACCTCAACCACGTCTACGCATTGCCGGCGCGCAACGATTGGCCCAGCCTGCTCGCGCGCCTGCGCATGGCCCTGAGTCTTCGCAAACGCCGCTACGACCTCATCATCAACCTGCATGGCGGCAGCACGGCGCTCCTCTTCGCCTGGGCGGTGGGGGCAAAGAAGAACGTGGTGCGCGCCGTGCGCCGTCTCGCCTTCCTGGCCAACCTGCGCGCGCCCGAGCCGGACGCCATTTGGGGCCGCGACGAGGCGTGGATGCACAACGCGGAGTATCAGGCGGCGATGCTGAAATGGCTCGGTGTGCCGGTGGAGACGGTGCCCGCCACCTGCGTGGTGGTAGACCCGGAGGCCCGCGCGCGGGTGCGGGCGCGGCTGGACGCGCTGGGCATCACCGACTTTGCCGTGATGCACCCCGGCGGCGCCGCCGCCAACAAGCTGTGGGAGCCGGCGCGCTTCGCCCGCGTGATCGAGCACCTGCACGCCCGGCACGGGCTGCCCACGCTGGTCACCTCCGCCGCGCACGAGCGCCCCATCTCCGAGGCGGTGGTCGCCGCCGCGCAGTGCCCCGCCCACGCGCTGACCGACCTGTCGCTGCCCGAGGCCATCGCGCTACTGGGCATGGGGAAGCTCTTCGTGGGCAACGACAGCGGCCCCGCACACCTCGCCGCGGCGGGCGGCGTGCCGGTGCTGGTGCTCTTCGGCCCCACCGACTGGCGCAAGTGGGGGCCGTGGACCTCCGCGCCGCACCGCGTGGTCTACGCCCGCGATCCGGACTTCGACTACACCACCCTCGACGACCCGAGCAAGCACATCTATTTCGGCGGCATCGACACCATTCCCGTGGCGGAAGTGCTGGAGGGGCTGGACGCGCTGCTGGCGGAGATCGGCGCGGCGGTGTAAGCACCGTGGCATGGCCGTCCCGGCCATGAACGTATCACGGGCGAGACGCCCGTGCCACCAAAAACGCGCGCCGCCCGAATGGGCGGCGCGCGGCGTAAATAGCGGAAAAATGGATCAGTCGACGGCGGGTTCGGAGGCCGGGGCACAGTGCAGGAGGTTGGTGCTGATCACGTCGGCGAGGGAGTAGCGCATCAGCACGTCTTCCACGGCGCTTTGCACTTCCTGCCACACCTTGCTCATCGGGCATTCCAGCTTGTGATCGCACGGCGAGGGTAGCAGGCACTGGTTGAAGGCCAGCGGGCCTTCCACCGCTTCGATGACCTGGCAGATGGTGATTGCCGAGGCGTCGCGCCCCAGCGTGAAACCGCCGCCCGCCCCGCGATAGGACTTTACCAGCCCCGTTTTGGCCAGCGACTCCAGGATCTTGCGCACGAAGTTCACCGGGATCTGCTGCTCCGTCGCCACCTCGCTTGCCATCACCCGGCTCTCCCCCGGCTGCATCGCCAGGTACAGCAGGCTTTTGATCGCATACTCCCCGGCGCGGGTTAGCTGCATCGCCATCGCGGGCTCCCTTCGGCATCGGTTTCCCGATTTGTGACAAAAACCACAAATTTAGGTTAACACGAAGCCGACCCCCCGTCAAGTGCTGAAACAGGGGAGTGTCAAACGGTGAAATTGACAGAAAAGAGAGGGATTGGTGAACGTTAGTTAAGTGATCGTGGGTGATTGTGCAATGGCGGAACAAGCGCGGCGCGGGCGGATAGCACCCCCACGTGGCAGGTGCGCGCCCTTCCACGACGAATTAGTCAGAGGCCCATTGTGCCGGTACAAGGAGATTCGTATGCACCTGATGACACGCGTGTGGTTGGTCGTCGCCGTGGCAGCGCTCGCCGCGGTGGGCGGGTGGGCGGCGCCCGCGGAGTTCTCGTGGAAGGACGCCGGCATCGGCGCGCCGCCGGCAGGGGGCACGCATACGTGGGACAAGACCACCCTTACCGTTACCGGGGCGGGCGCCGGGCTCAACGCCAAGGGCGGCGACGGGCTCCAGTACGTCTTTCTGGCGCACCCGGCGGGGGATTTCGAAATCTCCGCGCGCCTGGCGGGCATCACCGGGGACGGCGACGGCACCGCGGGCATCCTGGTGCGCCCGGACGCGACCCCGCTGGGCGCCATGACCGCGTTCTACTTCCATAATAAGGATAATGGGCTGAGCTGGATGTCCCGCCAACCCGGCGCGGGCGCACGCACGCGCGGAGGCGTCATCGGGCTGGCGCAGCCCGCGCCGCTGTGGCTGCGCCTGGTACGCCTGGGCAAAAGCTTCGGCGTGTATAAATCGCGCGACGGCAAGCTCTGGTCGATGATCGGCAACACCGGCGGCGGGGCCATCGCCCTCGACGGCGCCTTCATGCTCGGGTTCTTCGTGGTGCACCCGGGCACCACACCGGTCACCGCCACCTTCGACAACATCCATATCGGTCCGGCGCAGATGCACTACAAAACGGGCTGGGTTGGCAACACCTTCGGCTGCCGCGACTACGACAACCACGTCTCCAACGCCCTTTCCGCGCTATGGGTCGCCGCCGACGGCACCTGCTACACCAGCTCCTACTGGGACGAAGCCGGCCAGCCGGTTACCTCCTACCGCGACGGCAAGGTGCTGCACGGGCTGCCCATCGGCACGCCGCAGACCGCGGAGGGCGGCATCACCGGCGACGGCAAGCACCTCTACGTGGCCACCGTGGACCGCATCACCGAGCTGGACCCCGCCGCGCCCGACTACGCCCCGCGGGCCATCCATCTTACCGTGAGCCTGTTGGACACCAAGACGGGCAACGCGGTGGTCAGCGGTCTGGCTTCCGACGGGCACGAACTATTCGTTTCCGACGCCCGCGACAACCGCATCCGCGTGGTGAGCCTCACCCCCACCGCCACGCTGCAGACGGCGGAGGCCGCCAACGACGGCGTGGCGCTGGCCCCCGCGCGAGTGATCGTGCCGGAGGACGACCCGAAGTATGCCCCCGACGTGGTCTACCAGTCGCAGCGCGTGGGGGAAGGCTACCGCTATACGCTGCCGGGCTTCACGGCGGGCGCCGCCTACACCGTGCGCGGCCACTTCGCGGAGTTCGTGAAGCGCCCGGACAACTGCGACCCGCGCAACCGCCTGATCAGCGCCTGCGGCCAGGAGCTGAACGTCGCCGCGCTGGCGGGTGGCGTGCTGAAGGCGCTGGTGAAGGATTTCCCCGGCATCAAGGCCGATGACCAGGGCAACGTGATCGTGCACTTCGGCGCCTACGGCGGCCCCGGCCTGTGCGGGCTGGAAGTGCTCGACGCGGCGGGCAAGCGCCTCTTTGCCGTCAATTGCGGCGGCCCGGCGGTGGGCGACTTCAAGGGGGAATCCGAGGAGCTGGTCGACCGCGGCTTCGCCTTCGCGCGTCCCGGCCCGATGACCGTGGACAAGCGCGGCAACCTGTGGATCATCCAGCGCGGCAACGACTCCCCCATGGGCGGCGGCGTCAGCGCCAGGTACCCGGCGGCGATCAAGTGCTATAAGACCGATGGCACCTTCACGGGCCGCGCCATTACCGACGTGGTGAACCCGCGCGGGCTGGGCTATGACGCCGCGAAGGACCACCTGCTCGTCGCCGAGAACGGCCCCGACCTCAACGTGCGCAGCTACGCCGGCCTCGACACCACGCCGACCCTCGCCGGCACCTTCGGCGTCAAGGGGGGCATCTACGCCGGCGCGCATCCCGGTCAGGTGATGGACCCCGCGGCGGGCGGCGCCGCGCGCTTCGCCGGTCTCGCCGGCGTGGGCGTGGATGCCAAGGGCAACCTGTACGTCGGCGGCGGCTTCCAGGGTACTGACCTGCGCATGTTCACCCCCGACGGCAAGCTGGGGTGGATGCTCAACAGCCTGATGTTCTGCAACACCTACGACGTGGACCCGGCCAGCGACGGCGCGGACCTCTACGGCACTTACAACCACGTCAAGCTCGATCTGACGAAGAGCGTGCCGGGCACGGAGCAGACGTACGCCGGCTACAACTGGGACCTGCGCAACTACGGCGATCCCCTCAACCAGGGCGGCTCGCAGTCCATTGTGCGCCGCCTGGGGGCCGACAAGCGACTGGTGATGTACATCTCGGGGCAGGGGATCGTCGGCGACGTGAATCTCTTCCGCTATGACGGCGAACTCGCCATCCCCTGCGGGCGTATCGGCGACAGCGGCACCACCTTCTGGATCGATGCCAACGGCAACGGGAAGATCGACGATGGCGAGAAGACCACCATGGCCAGCGGCATCGGCTGGGTCACCAGCCTGGTCGTCGACAGCCGCGGCGACATCTGGGCCACGGTGACTTCCACCGGCGGCTCCTTCATGCGTCACTTCCCCTTCAAAGGCTTCAACGCCGCCGGCGTGCCCCTGTACAGCGGCGTGAAGGGCGACGGCTACGTGGACGTGCCCTACCCCGAGGAGGGCGGCACCATGAACGGCTGGGGGATGGCCAGCCGCATGGACTACGACGCCGACCGCGACATCCTGGTCGCCTGCTTCCCCGCCGCGCCGCGCAAGGGCGAGGGCGACACCACGCCGCCGCAATACTACCTCGCGCGCTACGACCACTGGAGCAAGGGCAACCGCACGAACACCTGGAAGGTGAAGGCCTTCCGGCCCGAAACCGACCCCGACCACTTCATGTACGAGACGCACCTGTATCCGTACAGCGGCTACGAGGGGTTGGCGCTCGCCGGCGACTACATCTTCTTTGCCTACCTCTTCGGCGAGGTGCACGCCTTCGACCTGAAGACCGGCAAACTCGCCGAAAACCTGGCCATGGGCCCGGAAGTCGAAGGCTCCAGCGCCTGGGAAGACGCCGCCATGGGCCTGCGCGCCTTCAAACGCAAAAACGGCGAATACCTGATCTTTACCGAAAACAGCGGTTGGGGCGGCAAAAATAACTTCTTCCGGTGGAAACCGTAACGTCGCCCAGCGCTACCGCACCGTCACCCGCACGTCGCGGAAGGTCGCCGCGCCGTCGCTGACGAACAGGCCCAGGGTGCCGGTGCGGTGGTCATACATGCGGCAGCGCCTCGTCCCGGTCGTCGAACTGCACGAGGCCGCGCGTCGCCAACTGCCACCACGGCGTGCCCTCGCCGTGCCCGGCGGGGTCGCGGTAATCCTTCCGGTAAAACAGGTGGTTGGCGCCGTCCCAATAAAAGGGAATCACGTCCGCCGCCACCCCGTCGTCCGGGCGATAAAAGATGGCCATGGCGCACTCCTCGGGTAAGTATCTGTAGGTCAACTTTGTCCCTTAATACTCAATTTCGTGAAAAACAAGCGCTCACCTTTTCGCCGTCCCAGGATGCACTACTTGTCAATAATGAGATAGGTTCTACAGCCGCGGTCATTGAAAGGTCATATTACTGAGTCATGGTTGCGACAGAATCCACGGGAGAATGATGGTCAATGACCGCGGCCCAGTATGACTTTTCGATGTCCACCTCTGTAAGATTGGCAGGAGTGTCCTGCCGCGCATGGTATGATATAGAAAGAATCGGAAAACGCACCGTGCTTCCTTCCCGCAGTGGTTGCTGCGCGTTACGGCAGCATCGCGACTATGGCGATGCTGCTTCTTCGCGCGCTTGAAGTCCGTGTCGCAACCAAACCAGGAGGGAGCCCCATGTCTATTAGTGTGTTGATCGTCGAAGACCATCCGATCGTGTGTGAAGGGTTGCAGCAGTTGCTGACGCTGCAGCCGGACATGGATGTCGTCGGCATCGCACAGGATGGCCTCACGGCCGTCGCGCTGGCCCACCGGCTGCACCCGGACATCGTGCTGATGGATATCAATCTGCCCGGGTTGAACGGGGTGGCGACGGCCCGGCGTATGCGCCAGGAGCTGACCCCTCCCCCGCAAGTCATCATGCTCACCGCGCACCATGAACGCCACCTGGTGCTCGACGCGCTGCACGCCGGCGCCGCAGGGTACCTGCTGAAACAGACCACGTTGCAAGAACTGCTGCACGCCATCCGCCTGGTGCACACCGGTGTGCGCTACCTCACCCCCTGTGTCGCCGAGATGCTGCTGCCCGACCTGCTCACCCCCCAGACCGCCCATCAGCCCGCCGCCAATCTGACCCCCCGCGAACGGGAGGTGGTGCAGTTGCTCGCCGCCGGGCATTCCGCCAAAGAGGCCGCCGCCTTGCTCGGGCTGCGCCTGACGACGGTCGAGTCGTACCGCAAGCAGGCCATGACCAAGCTCGACCTGCACACCGTGGCCGACCTCACCCGCTACGCCATTCGCGAAGGACTGCTCACCCCGTGACGGCTTTCGCCCCTCGCCCCCGCACCGCCACCTTGCTTTACACCGGTTTACCACCCCTTTTCGTGGGGGGGGAGCACCCCGGCATGTATCCCCTATTTCCCCTATTTGTCGGACTGTGCATACATTTAAGTACCGATTATCATTACGATAATGTACGGATCACTCCGTACGCGTTAGGTCAACGCCGTCACGGATGAATGGGCCTGACGGTCTCATTACTGGTCCTCGCGTCGATTTCCGGCGCAAATGGGCCCAGGTGGAATCGTCACACCCGATGCACGTCGCGCGGGCAGGGTTCCGCGTGCTTCTGCCTCCTCATTCGTCCACACACCTCCTGACGCGTCAAGGCTTTTGTGTTCGAAGGAGAGACTTCCATGTCCACCACACGCAACAAAGTGCTACTCGGCTTCGGCGCTATCCTGCTTCTCGCTATGCTGTTATGCGGCGCGGGCATCTATAGCCTGAACAAGACGGCCGAGAATGCCGGCAGGATGAATACCGAATCGGTGTTGCCGCTCGGAGATGCCGGTGAGGCCGCCGATGCCTTCCAGCGCGTGCGCGTCAACGTCTACGCCATGATCGCCGACGCCGGAAACGGGAGTGCCATCGACGCTTTCGCTAAGAGTATCGACGAATTCTCGGGTACAGTCGACAAGAAGTTGGCGGACTTCGAGCAGTACACCGCCAGCAGCGACAAAGATGAAAAACAAGCCTTGGAGACGATGAAAACGGGGTGGGCGAAGTACAAAGGCAAGATTCCGCAGGTCGAGCAACTGGCCCGAGCCGGCAAGCGGGCAGAGGCGCTCTCTTTCACGATTAACGAGTTGAAGCCGATCGCGTTGTCGCTGTCCGACGCCACCAATACGCTGGTGACGAGCAACGAAACCCAGGCACGGGACCTGAGCACGCTCACCTTGAAAACCGCTGACAGCGCCATCAAGTTGATGTTCCTCCTCCTCTTCGTCGGTCTGGTGGCCGGCATCATCGGCGGCCTGGTCATCGTGCGCGGTGTCACCGCCGGCATCGAGGGGTTGACGAACGAAGCGCAACACCTGGTCGCGGCCGCGATGGCCGGACAGTTGCAGACGCGCGGCGACCCGACGAAGATCCCCGCCGAGTTCCGCCCGATCATCGTCGGCATCAACAACTGCCTCGACACGCTGATCGCTCCGCTCAACAAGGCCGCCGTCTACATCGATCGCATCTCGAAAGGCGACATCCCGCCGAAGATCACCGATAGCTACCAGGGCGACTCCAACACCATCAAGCAGAGTCTCAACGAGTGTATCGATGCCGTGCAGCGGCTGGTCGATGATGCCGCGATGCTCTCGACCGCGGCTGTGAACGGGCAATTCGCAACACGCGCCGATGTGAGCAAGCACCAGGGTGACTTCCGCAAGATCGTCGTCGGGGTCAACGCCACCCTCGATACCGTGGTCGAGAAGATGTTCTGGTACGAATCGCTCCTCGACGCGCTGCCGTTCCCCATCTCCGTCACCGATAGCCGGACAGTACGTCGGCATCTACGACGATGTCAAAAAGGCCGTCAACGAAATCCAGAAGCGGGTTCAGCATACTATTGCCATCTGCCAGAAGATCGCCAACGGCGACCTGACGGAACTGCCGGAAATCAAGCGTGTCGGGAAGCGGTCGGAACAGGATGAGCTGGTACCCACCTTTATCTTGACCATGGAGAATCTCCAGGCATTGGTGACGGACACCAATATGCTCGCGCAGTCGGCGGTCGATGGCCAGTTGAGCACCCGCGCCGACGCTGGCAAGCACCACGGCGACTTCAAGAAGATCGTGCAAGGCATCAACGGCACCCTCGACGCGGTGATCGATCCGATCAACGAAGCCGCCCGTGTGCTGGAGCGCATGGCGGAGAAGGACTTGACGGCGCGCATGACGGGCGAGTACAAGGGTGACCATGCTAAGATCAAGAACAATCTGAACAACGCCTCTGATGCGCTGGAGGAGACGGTCCGCGCCATCCTCGCCATCTCGCAACAGGTCGCGGACTCCGCCCAGCAGGTTTCCATGGCGTCGGAAAGCGTGGGCCAGGCCAGCCAGGAGGTCGCCAGCGGCGCCCAGCAGGTGGCGACCGGGTCGGAGACGCAGACGCACTCCGCCACCGAGGCGGCGATGCACATGGATCAACTGCAGCGCGCCATCGAAGAGGTGGCCCATGGCGTGGAAGTCACCGCCCGCGGCGCCGAGCAGTCCGCCCAGGCCGCGCAGCAGTCGCTGACCGCGGTGCGGTTGATCTCCGAAGCCGCTGAGCATGTGACCACCGAGGTCGCCAACGCCGGCAACGTGGCGCGGCAGGGTTCGGAGATCGTCAGCAACACGGTGGAGGGGATGGACCGCGTTCGCGCCGCCTCCTCCGAAGCTGAAGCGCGCGTGAACGCCCTGGGGCAGGCGAGCAAAAAGATCGGCGAGATTGTCGAGGCGATCAACGATATCGCCGAGCAGACGAACCTGCTCGCCCTCAACGCCGCCATCGAGGCGGCGCGCGCCGGCGAGCATGGCAAGGGCTTCGCGGTGGTGGCGGACGAAGTCCGCAAGCTTGCCGAGCGGTCCGCCGGGCAGACCAAGGAGATTGCCGCGCTGATCCAGGGGATCAAGGAAGGGATCGGCAGCGCGGTGGAAGCGATGGCGCTGGGGGCGCGCGAAGTGGAAACGGGCGTGCAGCTCACCAACCGCGCGGGGGTGGCGCTGCGCGACATCCTGACCGCCTCCGAAAAGGTCGCCGAGCAAGCCCAGCGCGTGACGGAGATCAGCAAGCGCGTGGAGAGCCACGCCACCGACGTGCTGAAGACCGCCGAGAGCGTCTCGAGCGCCACCGAAGAGTCGAATGCGGCGACCGAGCAGATGGCGGCGTCCAGCTCCGAAGTCACCAAGGCGGTGGAACACGTGGTGGCGATCATCGAGCAGTCCTCGGCGGTGGCCGGGCAACTCTCCGCCGCGTCGGAAGAACAGAACGCTTCGGTGGAAGAGATGACGGCGGTGACCAACGAACTGGCGGGGATGGCGGCGGAAGCCAAGGGGCTGCTGGAAGAGTTCACCATCACGACGGAGACGCGGCCCACGGCCCGCTACACCCCGCCGGCCAAGATGGCGACGGGCGGCAATGGGCAGCACGGGCGCCCCAAGGTGCACGCGTAAGCACGACGGCAACGAGAGGTGTGGCATGATGGCGACGACAAACCAGCTCAGCGAGGCGGAAGAACAACTGGTGATCTTCACGCTGGCCGAGGAATCATACGGGGTCAGCATTGCGGCGGTGAACACGATCATCCGCCTGCCGGAGATCACGCAGGTGCCCCATACGGCGACGTATGTGCGCGGGGTCATCAATCTGCGCGGGGTCATTGTGCCGGTCATCGACGTGCGCGTGCGCTTCGGCCTCCCCGCCGCCGTCGCCGCCAAAGCCACGCGCATCATGGTGGTGGAGCATCAGAATATGCTCATCGGGATGATTGTGGATACGGTCAGCGAGACGTTGCGTCTGCCGATGGCGGCCATCGAGCCGCTCTCGCCGCTGATCACCTCCACCGACGCGCGCTACCTGCGCGGCGTGGGGAAACTGGAGGATCGGCTCATCATCCTGCTCGCACTGGACCAGGTGCTCAAGTACGAGGACGCGGTGGCCCTGCATCTGTTGGACGATGCCGGAGCGCCGGCGGTCGCATAACGAGGCGGGAAGGAACGTGGATGTCCGACGTATTTGCCATCTGGCAGGAAGACCCCGACTTGTTAATGGTCTTTCTGCAGGAAGTCGCCGAACAACTGGAGATTCTCGACGGAAATCTCGTGCACCTGGAGCGCGAGCCGGAGAATCGTGCGCTCATACAGACCATCTTCCGCGCCACGCATACCCTCAAAGGGTCGTCGGCGGCGATGGGGCTCACGGTGATGGCGGAGTTGATGCATGTCATGGAGGACGTGCTCTCCCTGGTGCGCGATGGGGCGCTCGCGGTCACCGCCACGGTGACCGACGCGCTGCTCGCAGCCCTCGACCAACTGCACATGCTGGAGCAGGGGCTGGCGAACCGGCAACCGGCGGTGTTGGAGAATCCGGAAGTGGCGGAAGTGGGACGCCACCTGCGCGACCTGCTGCAGACGACGCCGCAACAGGTCGCCGCGCCTGCCGCGACGGCGCAGGTGCCCGACGAATTCTGCACGGATGCGTTTGTGACGTTGCTGGTGAACTTCGCGCCGGATTGCCAGATGCCGGACATCCGCGCCTACATGGTGCTGCAGACGCTCGAGCGGTTGGGTGATGTGGCGTACAGCGACCCGACGGCGGCGCAGATCGAACGCGGGCAGATCGGGCGGCGCCTGCTCGTCACCGTGACGCTACGCACCGATCTCGATGAAGAGACGTTGCGCCAGGCGGTCGCCAATATCATCGAGGTCGAGTGGGTGCGCACGGCGCGCGGCACGGCGGCGCGCAGCCTGCAGCGCGAGATGCCGTCACGCGAAGAGGTACGCAGCGTGCACGCGCCGACCGAAGAGGCGCCCGCCCAGGCGCCGGCGCCCGGCGCTCTCGGCGGCCACACGGTCCGTGTGAACGTCGAAACGCTGGACGCGATTATGAATCTCGTCGGCGAGATGGTGCTCGACCGCACGCGCGTGATGCGGCTGGCCGAGGAGCTGCGCGATTCCGGGGTGGACAACGAGACGACGCACGAGCTGGATACGGTGGCCCACCACCTGGGCGCCATCGTCACCGACCTGCACGAGCAGGTGCTGGAAACGCGCATGCTGCAGATCCGCCAGCTCTTCAACCGCTTCCCCCGCCTGGTGCGCGACCTCTGCCACACGTTGGGCAAGGACGTGACCCTGGAGATGGAGGGCGAAAACGAGCGTCTGGACCGCTCGGTGATCGAAAAGCTCGTCGATCCCCTCACGCACATCCTGCGCAATGCGCTGGATCACGGGATGGAGACGCCGGAGGCCCGCGTTGCCGCCGGCAAACCGCCCGCCGGCACGGTGCGCCTCACCGCGCGACGCTCCGAAGGGCATATCCTGATCGAAGTGCAGGACGACGGCCCGGGCATCGATGTCACGCGCGTGACGGGGAAGGCGCTGGCCGCCGGACTGGTGACGCGCGACATGCTGGCGGGGATGTCGCGCCAGGAGCAACTCGGCCTGATCTTCGCGTCCGGCCTGTCGACCGCGGACACGGTCAGCGACGTCTCCGGGCGCGGCGTGGGGATGGACGTGGTGAAGCGCAATGTCGAATCACTCGGCGGCGCTATCCTGGTGCAGAGCGACCCCGGGATGGGCACCGGCATCACGCTGAAAATCCCCCTCACCCTGGCCATCGTACGCGCGCTCATCGTACGTGCCGGGCAGGTGTCGCTGGCGATCCCCCTGTCCTTCGTCGAGGAGACGATGCGCGTCTCCCGCCGCGCTATCCACACCGTGCGCGGGCGCGGGCTGCTGCAGTGGCGCGACCGGGTGGTGCCGATCGTCCCGCTGGCACAGGTCTTTCCCGGCTGCGGCGACGTCCCCACGGGCAGCACGCGACAACTGGTGGCCATCGGCTACACCAATCAGGTGGTGTGCCTGGCGGTGGACAGCATCACCGGGCATCAGGAAATCGTGGTGAAGTCCCTCGGGGCATATCTGGGGGAGATTCCCGGTTTGGCGGGGGCCACCATCCTGGGTAACGGGCACGTGGCGCTGATCGTCGATATCGGCAACCTGTTCGAACACCAGCTCATCGCCGACGCCCTGCGTATGGATCGCCGGCTCACCGAGACCGCACTGACGACAAATGTCGCGTAAGGAGCATCATGGCGCTGCTACCGAATACCGTCTCGCTGTTGCGTATGATCGTCACTCTGAGCCTGGAAGAAGCGGCGCAGGCGCTGGGGGCCTTTTCCGGTAATGCGCTGACCGTGTCGCACGCCAACGTGCGCGCCGCGGAACTCGAGGAGATCATGTGCCTGGTGCCGCAAGCGGAGGAGCCGATCTTCGGCGCGCACTTCGCGCTCTCGGGCGCCATCGACGGCTCCATCCTCGCGCTCTTCCACTGGCGGGATTCGCAACTGCTGCTGGAAACGGTGCTCGGAGGGTGCAGCGAGCGCTTCGACGCGCTGGATCCGATGGAACTGTCCGTGCTGGCGGAAGCGAGCAACATCCTCGTCTCCGCCTTCCTCTGCCAGTTGGAGCAGCAGTGCAATGTGGAGATTACCCTGCATCCTCCCGCGGTGGCGGTAGAGATGGCGTCCGCCGTGGTGAGCGCCGCTGTGATGCCGATCGTGGAAGCGGAGGGCGAATTGCTGCTCATCGACGCCTTGCTCACGCCACGTCGCACGTGCGGGCAGGCCGCCGCCTGTCACCTGTTCTTCCTGCCCACGCAATCGACCTGGACGCAACTGCTCGGACCCTTCCCCACCCACCGCACGATGGCCGCCGTAGGACGAGGATAGCCATGATGACGTACGCCGTCGCCACGGTCAATACGCAGTATATCGGCATGGGCGAACTGGTGGTCGCACGCGACGACGGCCTGCATCTCGGGTGCGTCGGGTTGGGGTCGTGCATCGCCATCTGTGCCTTCGACCCGTATACCCGCGTGGGCGGGGTGGTGCACGTGGTGCTGCCCACCGCCCCCGAAGGGCGCAGCGGCAGCGCCGGGAAGTATGCCGACACCGCCGTGCCGGCGCTGGTGACGGCGCTGCGTCAGGCCGGCGCGCACCTGGGAGACGTGCGCGTGGCGCTGTGCGGCGGCGCGGGCATCTTCACCACGGCGGTCTCCAGCGCGCAGATCGGCCAGCGCAATATCCTTGCGGTGCGCCACGCGCTGACGGAAGCGCGGCTGCACGTCGTACGCGAAGAAGTGGGGGGCAGCGAGGGGCGCACGGTGCTGCTGCACCTCGACACCGGCGCCGTCTACGTGCGCTCGGTACGCCAGGGGGAACGTGTGCTGACCTACCTGGGCGGTATGGTATGAGGAGGCGGCCATGTTGACCGTTGTCGACGAGTATACAGAGTTTTGCCGGCACGTGAAGACGCGCACCGGGCTCGATCTGACCGCCTACAAGCGCGGGCAGATGGAGCGGCGCATCCGCGCGCTGGTCGAGCGCACCGGCGTGCAAACGCTGGACGCGTACTGGCAGATCCTCGCCCGCAACGACGACGCCCTGCACGTCTTCCTCGACCGGGTCACCATCAACGTGTCGGAGTTCTACCGCAATCCGGAAAAGTTCGTGGAACTGCGCGAGCATTACCTGCCCACGCTGCTGCGCCAGGGCGGCACCCCGTTCAACATCTGGAGTGCGGGGTGTTCCTTCGGCGCGGAGGCCTATACGCTGGCGAGCATCATGGAAGACCACTTCCCGCAGACGCGGTATCACGTCTGGGCCACCGATGTGGATCTGGGGGTGCTGGCGAAGGCGCGCCAGGGGCGGTATGGCCCGGAGGACGTGCGCAACGTGCCCGCCGAGACGCTGGGACGCCACCTGGAGCGCGATGGCGACTACTGGCGCGTGGCGCCGCCGTTGCGGCGCTCAGTGGAGTTCGCGCGGCACGATCTGCTCACCGATCCGTTTCCGCACGGCGTCGATCTGATCCTTTGCCGCAACGTGGTCATCTACTTCACCGACGAGACGAAAGCGCGGCTCTTCACACGTTTCACCGCCGCACTGCGGCCCGGGGGCGTCCTGCTCATCGGCAGCACGGAGCGCATCGCCAACGCCGCCGCGCTGGGGCTCTCGTCACCCCACCCCTTCTTTTATCGTAAAGAGGCGTCTGCGACGCACCGCTAACCCGGATGATTCACGATGTGAAGGATTGCCGGGCTAGCTGAGGCATTATTCGAAATGTTATGAATAATGCAGGCTAAAGGAGCATGGTCATGGCTCGGATACTGATTGCCGACGACGCGCTGTTCATGCGCTTCACCATCAAGCGCACGCTGAACCAGGCGGGCCACGAGGTGGTGGGTGAATGCGAAAACGGCCAGATGGCCGTCGATGCTTACGCCACCGTGAAACCCGATCTGGTCTTCATGGACATCACGATGCCGGAACTGGACGGACTGGCGGCGCTGCAGGCGATCCGCGGGATGGACGACACGGCGCGCGTCGTCATGTGCTCGGCCCTCGGGCATGGCAACAAGGTGCGCGAGGCGCTCGCCGCCGGCGCGCGCGACTTCATCGTGAAACCCTTCACCCCGGAACAGATATTGGAAGCTGTCACCAAGGCGCTGGCGTAACCGTCCGGCGGAAAGGCGCACCCATGCATCAGGCATATATTGACCCGTTCATGCAGGCCGGCCGCGACGTGCTGGCCATGGTGACCGGGGCGCCGGTCAGTTGCGGCACCGTCGCGCCCGCGGGGCGTCCGCTCACGCCGGAGCGCGTCTCGATCGTGGTCGGCGTCAACGGGGCGCTGCAGGGGCAGGTGATCCTCAGCATGACGGACGCCACCGCGACGGGGATCGCGGGGCTCATGTTGGGGATGGACGCGCCCGAATTCGATGAAATGGCGGCCAGCGCCGTCAGCGAACTCGGCAACATGATCTCCGGCAACGCCGCCATCCTCCTCGGCGAAGCGCAACTGCATTGCGACCTCACGCCGCCGACGATCATCTACGGAAACGACATCCATATCGCCGTCCGCGCGCCGGCCTTGATGGTCCCGCTGATCCTGCCCCTCGGCGTGGTGGAGATCTGCGTGTCCCTTACCGAAGCGGCGGCGTAGCCTCACGGCAGCGTCACCCGCACGTCGGCACCGGCGGCGGGCACGCTGACGGTGGTGCTTTTCCGCGCGTGCCCGCCCGCGGCGAGGATGACGCGATAGGTGCCGGGGGCAGGGAGCCAGGCGTGGAAGGCCCCCGTGGCCGCGTCGACGGTCGGCGCGGGTTGCGCCGACGCCAGCGCGTCGAGAACGGGTTGCGGCAGCGGTGGCGTCAGGGCGACGGGGGTGACCGTCACGCGTTCGCCCGGCAACGCGCCCCCGTGCAGCGTGCCGCGCAGCTCGACCCCCGGGGTGAGGGGCAAGTCGACGCCGATACTCTCCTGCCCGTACTCCGCATACGGCCCGACCCAGTCGAGGAGCCACCCCACGCGCAGCGGCGGACCGGGGAGGACGACCAGCACGTTCAGCGCCTTGCCGGGGTCCACGCGCAGATTCCACAGCATCGGTACGCGTCCGGACGGCTCGCGTTGATACGCGTTGCGATATTGCACGTCAGGGTAGGGGTAGAGCTTGCGCGGCCCCGCCATCGCGCCGCTGTTGAGAAACACCCTGAGCGGCGCCGGCTGCGCACCCGCCCCACGCACGGCCAGCGACACCCAGATGAAGTTGTCGGGCGGCGGCGCGGGCAGCGCACCGGTAAGGTGCCGTGCGTCGGGCGGAATCACCCCCACCGGCGTGTGCGCCCCCCATACCACCACGCGCACCGGCGGCAATGCCTCCCATACCACCTGTCCGGCGGCGTCCGCCACGGCATCCCGCGCGCCGAGGGTGTGTTGCAGCAGGTAGTGCGCGTGCAATACCTCGCCGGGCGGTGCGGTCATCGTCACCGTGCGCGGCCCCCACGTGGCATGCGCGCGCACGGTGACCGGCGCGCCGTCCGCGCCTACGGTGAAGGGCACCGGCGGCCCGGTGCGCGTGCCGACAAAGTAACGCAGCGTATAGCTCCGCCCCGGCCACAGCCCCGCGTCGAGCATCCCCAGGGCGTCCGAGCGCAACCCGTCGGGCAACGCGCGGTTGCTGGGAGAGGTGCGGGGGGTGTTCGCCCAGTAGGTGTCGTCCCACAGCGGCAGGGTCGCGTAGCGGAATTCGCCACGCACCGGCATGTCGGCGAGCGGCTGACCGTGGGCATCGGTGAAGAACAGGTGCACGCGCGTAGCCGGGGCGACCCGCATGGACACCGCGCGCGTGGCCGACGGCGTGGAGAAGCTCCATTGCTGCCGCGTGAGGGCGGGGGAGGTGGCTAAATCCAGCCGCGCCACCAGCGACAGGCGCGTCGCCGCGGCCGGGACGGCGTCGAAGCGGTAGACGCCCTTGTCCACGCGCACCGGTCGCAGCCCTTCCCGATGCGCGCCCCCCGGCGCCTGATACGCGCCGTAGACCGCCACCTCCGCGGGGCTGCCATCCGGAAAGGTGACCGTCACCACCACGTCCGCGCCGGCGAGTGCCGGCAGCAGCAACAGCGGCCCGAGCAGCCGACACAGCCACCTCATCATGCCACCTTCCTGTTTCGCGCTCCAGCGGCGTCTTACCGTCTCATTCGCGCGCGGACACGGCTTTCCTCCCCGTCAACGCAACCGGGATGTCCCGCCGCGCGTATATCCGGTTGACAAGGCGCGTCCCGCGCGTAAACTACCGGCCAGGGGAGACCGACCATGCCGTTGCTTGCCATCCCGCGCGTACGCAGCCCGTGCCCGGCGACGTGCGCCTGCTTGTCACCCTGCGGAGCCGCCGCACCACCGCCGCGCTCTTCCACGCCGTGGTGCCGGGCACCAAGGAGCCGGTGAAGTACGCGTCGCCTATCGGCAGCGCACAGATCGACCGCGTGGAGGACGTGAGCGGGCAGGTGCTGCTGGCGGTGAAGAAGCGCGTGGAGGACACGGGGAAAAAGAAGAAGGGCATCCCGGTGCTCATCACCTACACCGAGGCCGAGTTCGCCATCTCGCTGGCCACCCTCGGCCTCGCCGCGCCGCACGCCGGGGAGACGCTCACCGGCGATGTCGGCCTGCTGCTCGGTCAGCCGGGCGTCACCGCCGACCGCGTCTACTAGCACAACAAAGCCACCAGCCTCACCGCCGACCTCCCCACCGAAGCCCGGCTCACCCCCGCGGGGTGGGGGCGGGTGGTGTTTGTGGAGAAGTAGCGGCCTGGGTGCGGGTACGCGCTACTCCAGCGCCTCATAGGCGTTAGCTTCTATTACTCGTTCGCCTGTTTTCCCACCCGACGATAAATCGTCGGGCTATCGGCTGCGCCCCATGAATGGGGCTTTGGTAGGCTGCGAAAGGGTGGGGCAGGGACTGCCGCACGGATAGGATGCCGAAACACAGTCTTCTCGGGCGCAAATTCGACTCGCCGCCCGGAAATATTCAGGTCACGCACGCTTGACAAGCCCCTTTCAAGGGGCGCAGCCGGTAGCCTGACGATTTATCGTCGGGTCGGAGAACAGACCAGCCGTGACAGTAGCTAACGCTTATACCCCGGCACCTTCCCCGTCGTCGCGGTCAGGGGTTGCCGCTGCGGGTAATTCGAAAGAACCATTCCCCAGAATTGACCAGTTCGATAAGGAAAGGGACATCGCCTACGTCAGGTATCGGCAGCTGAATCAGGCCTTGCGTTCCATATGGATTACACTCACCCTTGCCTTCTCGGAAGCAGATGCCTGCCAAACGTGCCAGGATATGCCGTAACTTATCTTTTGCCATAGTGACATGAATAGTGACTTCCGGTTCATCCGCACATCGAACGTGCAGGAGATCAGCATCGCCGGATAGGTATTCGCAGCGAATACCCCCCGCCATAAATGCGAGACCAAACACCGATGCGATAAATGTCTCAAATTGTGGATGGTTGTTATCGTCGACCAATTCACCAAGTTTCGCTACAGCATCCGAGAATTTGGGAGTCATTCCTCTATCTCCAGAAAGACTATCTATGCTCGAGGCTCGCAGGTAATCTCGCTCTCCCAGGGGAAGCGATACACTTCCGCTACCCCAGCACCTTCACCAACGCATTCACCGTCGTTGCCGCCAGGGGGCTGCCGCCGCGCGTGCCGGCGATGGTGATGTAGACCAGGTCGCTGGCCATCAGGGCGTCCTTCGACTCGGCGGCGTCGACGAAACCGACGGGCATGCCGATCACCAGCGCGGGGCGGGCGATGCCTTCGGCGGCGAGCGCCAGCACTTCGCGCAGGGCGGTGGGGGCATTGCCGATGGCGACGATGGCGCCGTCGAGGGCGGAGCCGAAGGCGCGCATGGCGGTCTGTGCCCGCGTGCGGCCGGTGGCTTTGGCGGCGGCGGCGATGTCGGCATCACTGATGGCGCAGGTGATCTCCCCTTTGTAGGTCGTCATGCCGATGCGCACCATGTGCACGTCGGTGAAGATGGCGACGCCGCGCGCCAGCGCGGCCATGCCGGCCTCCGCCGCTTGCGGGTGGAAGCGCACCACCTCGGCGAGGCTCGGGTCGCCCGAGGTGTGCACCAACCGCTTCACCACCGCCAACTCGGCGGACGACCAGGTGTGGGCGGGCAGCAGGCCGTCGATGATTTCCATGCTGCGGATTTCGATCTCCTGGGGGGACAGGTTACTCATGTTCCACCGCTTCCACGCGCTCGTTCAGAATTTCCGCGACGCGCGGGTCGGGGCCGATCGGCTTGGCGTAGCGCACCACGAGGCCGGGATGCTCGGTGCGGACCTTGTCGAGCAACTCGGGGATGTCGCGCTTGATATGGTTGCCCTGGAAGAGGAAGCAGGGCACCACCACCAGCTCGGTCGCCCCGAGGCGCAGCGCCTCCGCCACCGCGTCGGGCACGGTGGGTGCCGCCAATTCCATGAAGGCCGGCAGCACCGCGTCGCCCGGACGCCGCGCCCGCAACTGGTCGATCACCTGCAAAAACTGGGCCGTGGCATCCGCGGAGCGGCTGCCGTGGCCGAGGACGATGAGTGCTCGCATAATTATCTCCCCTTGGGAAAAGTCGGGACTGCCACCACTTTTCCAGCATCGCGAATCGCGGATTACCATGGGCCGTGGAACAGTGGTGGCTGTCCCGACTTTTCCCAGCGTTCACCAGTCGTTCCGCGCTCCCGCGCGGCCCTCACCCCA
>CAIYQO010000147.1 GCA_903928345.1 uncultured bacterium
ACCATGGCGGTATCCCTGAAGGGGGTGGGGTAAGATACAATCTACTTCAGGTCAGCCCGCCATGGTTCCTTTCATAACGGGCCGTTGCTCCGGGGACAGAGGCAAGGCCGAGACGCGAGAGGAAAAGTGCGAAAGTCCACAGAAGACGAACCCGAACAATAAGAATATTGAACAGGCCACCGAGCCGATACTGCCAATCATCATCGACCGCGTGCGTTCGCCGCGGAACCCCAGGCCGGCAATAAGCGCAAAGATCATATACGGCAGCACACTATTATTCGTAATCAATAGTATGATCTCCACCCAATCTTTATGTATTATGCCAAGCATTGCGCAGAGAATTTCCAACCAGTCCAATACGCCCAATACGTTCCCGAGCAGATACGACCATAATGGAGCATTAAAGTATTCTGAGAGGGTTTCTTGTGGTCCGTTGAAAGGTTGGAGAAAAAGGGCCAGCAAAATGAGCCCCCCGCTGCACCATGCCACGATCTGCGGTGTATTTGTAATAGCCTGGACACGAGCCGGCGGCCGCGGGGACGCTTTGGTAGCAACGCTGCCGGTTTCAGGTGTTAACTGTAAGACGGTAGACGACGACGGTAATGGATTCTCGACAGGCGCGTTGGGGCGCTGCAGCACCGCGCCGCACATGCCGCACATGGCGGTTGCTTCGGCGTTATTTTCCCCGCAGCTTGGGCAGACGATGGCCATGACAACAACCTTTCCGCGCGCAGGAGCCGGCACGTTTCCCAGCGGCACCGGTGCTAGCCCGCATTATTCATAACATTTCGAATAATGCCTCAGCCGGCCCGGCATTCCTTCACATCGTGAATCATCCGGGTTAGTCTTTCCGCAGCATGAAGTATGCGGTGGTGGCGACCATGCTGACGCCCGCGAGCAGAAGCACCGGCAAGGCCAGGCACGGGAAATAGGAGGAATACAACCTCTCATCCGACGTGCAGAACACATGCAGGGAAAATAGCATATACCCGGCCAGTGAGAGCGTGGTGGCCGTGGTAAGCCGCATGATGATGAGCTGACGGGCACGCGCCGCCAGGGTAAAGATGAAGCCCAGCGCCAGAAACAGCGGACCGAACAGGCCGAACAGATACCCGGTGAACGGGCCGAGGTAGCCAAAATCCTTACCCCATTCGAGCGGAGACACCTCAGCACACACAAATCCGTTGGGCAGGAGGGTGAAATTGTAACTGGGGAAATGGGTAATCACCGTCCCGACATCCTTCGACAAGCCGTTCAGCAAATCAGTGAAGCCGAAATAGAAGGTGCGGTTGTCCCACCGCGTGGCGAGAATCGGCAGCAATACCCCGATGATGATCAGCGTCAGTGTTGCTCGTGTGAGGATACGCGGCCAGTCGACCGCGGATTCGTCGGCGTCGGACGCATCCTGCGCAGGCGGTGTCGTGGAACGGACTGCGGCAGACACTGGAAGACGCAACATCGCGCCGCACATGCCGCACATCGTCGCCGTATCGCCGTTGCTTTCACCGCAGGATGGACAGGTGTGGGCCATGGCAGCATCCTTTCACGGAGGAACTCCCGCTCCGGGGAATCATTGGCGGCAATATATGCCGCACCAAGGGGAGTGGCAAGCGGCGGTCATACGCCTGCACTGTGCAACCAATTTTCAGTCCCCGCCGAAAAGGCCGGCGATGAAGGAAATCGCATCCAGCCCGGAGGAAACATTATCGGCAATCTCGGCCGCCGGCTCGCGGTAGGGCGTGGCGGCGGGTCTGGGCGGCGGGAAGTAGGAGGATGGGGCCGGCGGTGGGGACGCGTGAGGCGACGGAGGGGCGACGTGGGACAGCACGATGCCGCACATGCCGCACAACTTGGCGCCATCGGGATTGTGCTCCCCGCATTCCGGACATACCACGGCCATGTTGGACTCCTGTACCGGCACTCGACTTCCTGACCGAGTATAAAACTCCCCGCGGCCGGTGTCAACCGCACCACGCCTCCCGCGGTCGCGGAGGCGTGGTGCGTGGTACGGAAGGGGTTAGAACAACCCCACCACGTTGCCGTCATCGTCGATATCCACCCGTGTGCCGGCGGGCACGGTGGGCAGGGCGGGCAGGGTGGACATCTCGCCGACCAGCGGGTAGAGGAAGCCGGCGCCCACGGAGGCGCGGATGTCGCGGATGGGCAGGGTGAAGCCGGTGGGCCGTCCCTTCAGCGCGGGATCGTGGGAGAGCGACAGGTGCGTCTTGGCCATGCAGATGGGCAGCGTGTCCAGGCCCCACTCGTTGTACAGGCTGATGCGCTCCTCCGCCAGCGGCGTGTAGGAGACGCCGTCGGCGCCGTAGATCCGCGTGGCGATCTTCTCGATCTTCGTTTTGATCGGATCGCCGTCCGCGTACAGGAAGTGGAAGTCGTTCGGCTGGTCGCAGGCCCGGGCCACCGCTTCGGCCAGTTCGGTGCCGCCCGCGGCGCCGTCCGCCCACACCGTGCTCAGGCAGGCATCCGTCGCACCGGCCGCCAGCGCGCGCTCCTTGATGAAGGCGATCTCCGCCGGCGTGTCGGTGGGGAAGTTATTGATCGCCACCACCACCGGGATGCCGAAGATGCGCATGTTTTCGATCTGCTTCTCCAGGTTGCCGATGCCGTCGCGCAGCGCCGCCAGGTCTTCCTGCTGCAGGCGCGGGTCGAGGGGCTTGCCCGCCACCACGGTGAAGCGGCCGCTGTGCATCTTCAACGCGCGCACGGTGGCCACCACCACGGCGCAGCTCGGTTGCAGCCCCCCCTGGCGGCACTTGATGTCGCAGAACTTCTCCGCACCCATGTCGGCGCCGAAGCCGGCCTCGGTGACCACGTAATCGGCCAGGCGCAGCGCGATGCGGTCGGCAATGACGCTGCTGTTGCCGTGGGCGATGTTGGCAAACGGCCCGGCGTGCACCAGCACGGGGGTGTGATCCAGCGTCTGGATCAGGTTCGGCTTGATGGCGTCCTTCATCAGCACGGTCATGGCGCCCGCACACTGCAGGTCCTCCGCGGTGATCGGCTTGCCCGCCTCGTCGCGCGCCACGATCATGCGCCCCAGGCGCGCGCGCATGTCCTTCAGGTCGGAGGTCAGGGCCAGGATCGCCATGACTTCGGAGGCCACGGTGATGTCGAACCCCGTCTCGCGCGGCACCCCGCCGCGTCGTTGCACGGGCAGGTCGGCGCCCAGGCCGATGACGATGTTGCGCAGCGCCCAGCCGTCGTTGATGTCCAGCACGCGGCGCCAGGTGATCGTCTGCGGGTTGATGCGCAGCTTGTTGCCGTGCTTCAGCGAGGCGTCGATAAAGGCGGCGAGCAGGTTGTTCGCCACCCCGATGGCATGGATGTCCCCGGTGAAGTGCAGGTTGAAGTCCTCCATCGGCACGCACTGGGAATATCCGCCGCCGGCGGCGCCACCCTTGATGCCGAAGACCGGCCCCAGCGAGGGCTGGCGGATGTCGATGCACGTCTTCAACCCCAGCCGGGAGAGGGCCTGCCCCAACCCGATGGTGGTGACCGTTTTACCCTCGCCCAGCGGCGTGGGGGTGATGGCGGTGACGACGATGAGCTTGCCCAGCGGCCGATCCGCCAGGCGCCGCAGAATCTTCAGGTCGATCTTGGCCTTGTAGCGGCCGTACAGTTCCAGCTCGTCGTCGAGCACGCCGAGGGTCTCGGCGATCTCCTGCACGGGACGCATGGTCGTCGATTGGGCAATTTCGAGATCGGAAAGCACGGGTCAACCTCCTCAAAGGGTGTGATCACGCAACGATGACCGCACTGCGGTGTATGGAACCGTTTTCGCCGGTGGGCCGCGAGTTCCTGTTGCCTGGCGAGCCGTTGCCTTATTTTTTAGTAAGTTCGTCAGGAAAGGCGCCGGGATGTGGAGTTATTCGCACAACACCGTTGCCTTTTCTCCCCCTGTGCGCCGTTGGGCGAACACCGTACAGCGCGACGCGCTACACTGCCCGCGTGATAATGCGCATGATACTCGGGAT
The DNA here is from genome assembly GCA_903928345.1 of uncultured bacterium. Taxonomy (GTDB): domain Bacteria; phylum Armatimonadota; class Hebobacteria; order CAIYQO01; family CAIYQO01. The sequence goes on from CAIYQO010000147.1 coordinate 3,993, forward strand.
AGCGCTGCTGGCGGCGTTGCTGGGCGTCACCGGCTGCGGGGGGCATTCCTCCGCACAGCCCTTCGCCGGGTCGAAGCTACTCGGCACGTGGCTGGACGTGGCACCGTACAGCACGCCGGGCGACGTGGGCGACGGCGACGGGCAATGGCCCACGCGCACGCTGACGGTGACAGACGACGGGCATTTCAGCGTGGAGGAGTACGCCCCGGAGCGCACGGTCACCGGCCCATGCGCCGTCAACGGCAATGAATTCACCTTCGGCACGGACTCGGCGACCGGCGGCGCGAGCTGGCTGCCCACCTTCACCTTCGCGCTGTCGGGCGACGTGCTGGGCCTCACCGGCCCGGCGCCGGAGGGGGAGCGCACGCTGCGGCTGGCCGCCGTGCAACACACCGTGCCGCCCGCCCTGTGCACGGTGTGGCTGCTCACCGCGCTGCATGACGCCGCCGGCAACGCCCTCCCGCTGGTCTCCTCGACGCGGCTGGAAATCGACACCGACGGCAGTGTCATCCTCACCCGTTGCGGCGACGGGGTGTTGCGCCAGCAACGTGGCACGCTGCTCGTTACCGGCGGGCACCTGGGGCTGCGCCTGCCCGCGTCGGGCACGGTGCCGGGGCGACTGGTGCTCCTCGGCGCGCCGGTCATCAACAGCGGGCAACTGCAGCTCTCCGCCCCGGATAACCGCGGCGTGGCGATCTACGAGCCCTTCTCCGCGCCGGACACCAGCCTGCTCGGTACCTGGACACACCCCGTGCAAGGCGGCACCGCCATCACGCTGGCGATCAACCCCGACGGCACCTACGCCTACACCGGCGGTTTTCAGCAAAGCGGCACCTGGCGGAGTTACCAAAACAGCCACCTGTGCCTGTCCACCGCCACCGTGCAGCGCACCATCGCTTGGGGCTACAAAGACGCCGCCGCCACCACCCTCGTCCTCGGTGAATGGAACCTCACCGACCCCGCCCACCCCGCCTTCGCCACCTCGACGTGGACGCGGGGGACGTAAGACGTGGGATTTATTGGGCCGCCCGAAGCTTTTATTATCGCCCCCCCCTCACCAGTTCCCATACGCGTCAATTTACTGTAAAGGCTTGCCTGCTCTCTGACCCGACGATAAATCGTCGGGCTACCGGCTGCGCCCAATGAATGGGGCTTTGATAGCCTCAGCAAGGTAGTGTTCATGTTTGGTGAGCTTTCCTATGCCCGGAAAGACCGTCCCCACCGAAAACCTAGCAGGCGAATAGCTACAGAATCATGTTCACGCACGCTTGACAAGCCCCTTTTAAGGGGCGCAGCCGGTAGCCTGACGATTTATCGTCGGGTCGAATGATGGGCAAGCGGAAATGATAGATTAACGCCAATGAGGGGGCGGGGGGTGAGGGCACGCCGACGGGGAAGCTCCACAATCGACAAATTCTCCCGCCGCGGCAGGGACGGCTTGTCGCTTGTCGAACCAAGCGCATGAAGATCTTAACCGCTTCCCCGAAGGAGTTTTCACCATGGCATTCACCGACGAGTTGCAGCGCGCGCTGGCGTCGCTCAACGGCGCGGCCGGTGCGGCGACGGAGTCCCTTGACCGCTTCAAGGCGGAGATGGATTTCGCGGGCCGGCTGGTCACCTTCCATCCCGACACCGCGTCGGCGTGGGGTCCGCTGGTCCTGGCCGCGGTGGGGCGCGTGCAGGCCGCGTTCAGCGACGGGGGCAACGTGTCCGCCGCCATCACCGCCGCCGAGGAGAGCCTGGCGCCCATCGGCACCAAGGCGAAGGAATACACCATCCACTGCACCGGTCACGCGCACATCGACATGAACTGGCTGTGGAATTGGCCGGAGACGGTGGCCACGGTGAACGACACCTTCACCACGGTCGACCGGTTGATGGACGAATTCCCCGACTTCCACTTCTCGCAGAGCCAGACCTCCATTTACCAGATCCTCGCCGACTACCTGCCCGAACTGACCGCGCGGGTGAAGGCGCGTGTGGCGGAAGGCCGCTGGGAGATCACCGCCAGCCAGTGGGTCGAAGGGGACAAGAACCTGGCTTCCGGCGAGATCATCGCCCGCCACCTGCTCTACACCCGCCGCTTCTTTGCCCAGGAATATGGATTGCCGTATGCGGCGATCAACATCGACTGGGAGCCGGACACCTTCGGCCACGCGTGGACGGTGCCGACCATCCTCGCCCAGGGCGGCGTCACCACCTACTACCACCACCGCGCCGCCAACGGCCCGCGCCTGTACTGGTGGCAGGGCAAGGATGGCGCGCGCCTGCTGGCCTTTGACGACCGCGCACGCGGCTACAACGGGCAGATCAACGCGCAGATGATCAACGGCCTGCTGGAGTTCGAGCAGGAGACGGGGCTGCAAGACTTCCTCTTCGTCTTCGGCGTGGGCGACCACGGCGGCGGCCCCACCCGGCGCGACCTGGTGATGTCGGTGAAGATGCAGGACTGGCCGATCTGGCCCGTCATCAAGCTGAGCACCAACAAGGCCTTCTACGACGCCGCCGCCAAAGCGCAGAACCTGCCCGTGGTAGACGGCGAGCAGAACTTCGTCTTCGAAGGCTGCTACACCTCGCAGAGCAACATCAAACGCGCCAACCGTAAGAGCGAGAACGCGCTGATGGAGGCGGAACTCGCCGCGCTGCTCGGGCGCGGCGTGGTGGGCATGGCGTATCCCACCGAGGCGCTGTATAAGGGCTGGCGCGACGCGATGTTCAACCAGTTCCATGACATCCTGCCCGGCAGCGGCATCCACGCGACGTACGAGTATTCGCAGGGGCTGTACCAGGATATCCTGGCGGAGACCACCATGGCCAAAACGCGCGCCTTGCGCGCCATCGCCAACGCGGTGGACGTGATGCCCGTGTGCGGCTGCGCCGTGCCGGCGGGTCCCGTACCCGGCAACAAAGTGGGCCCGGGCATCGGCGGCGGGCCGGGCGAAATTCGCGGCGACGCGACGATTTCCCGCATGGGCGCCGGCGGCGTCTGCTGCGACCCCTTCGTGATCTTCAACCCGAACCCGTGGACGCGCTCGGAAGTCGTCACGGTGCCCATCTGGGACCGCGAATATCCTGACGATGCGCGCATCTTCGTACGTGACGAGACCGGCAACGCCGTACTCGCGCAGGTGGTCGACCGCGTGCCCGGTTGGGGACACAGCCATATCGGCGTGGCCTTCCCGGTGACGAACGTGCCCGGCCTGGGCTACCGCACCTTCACGGTGATGGAATCCCCCACCCCGCTGACGGCCACCGGCGCAAAAGCCGACCTGCTGGGCAGCATCGAGAACGAGTTCTACCGCGTGGACGTGGACGCCGCCACCGGCGCCATCGCCCACCTCATCGACAAGGCGACGGGGGTCGACTTCGTACCCGAGGGCGGGCGCATCGGCCTGCTGGAGTATGAGCTGGAAGCCCCGCACCCGATGACCGCGTGGGTACTCGGCCAGGTGGTGAAGCGCGTGCCGTTGAGCAACGGCGCCGCCGACAGCCCGCTGGCCGGCCCGTACGTGGCCACCGTGCGCACGGAAATGAGCTACGGCGACAGCAAGTTCACCCAGGTGATCACCCTCTACAGCGGCATCAAGCGCATCGACTTCGCATTGGAGGCCAACTGGCTGGAGCGCGGCGCCCCGGAGATCGGCGTGCCCACGCTGCGCGTGAACTTCCCGCTGGCGGTCAATAACCCCGCCGCGACCTACGAGATCCCCAACGGCTCCATCACCCGCACGACGAACCCGAAGGAACTTTGGTCGCAGTCCAACGTCTACTTCCAGCCGAAGTACAACGCCGGCAACAGCAAGGCGGACATGTGCAGCGGCGAGGTGCCCGCGCAGAAGTGGGCCGACCTCACCGGCGCCCATGCCTCCGGGCAGACCATCGGCCTGACGGTGCTCAACGACACGAAGTACGGCTTCCAGGCGCAGGGGAGCACCTTGCGCATGACCCTCATCCGCAGCTCTTACGATCCCGATCCGCTGCCGGAGCTGGGTGTGCACAAGATCGCCTTCGCCGTGGTGCCGCACGTGGGCGCGCTGGATGTCTCCGAAGCCACCCGTCAGGGGTACGCCTTCAACCTGCCCCTCAACACGGTGGGCACCACCCAGCACGGCGGCAGCCTGCCGGGTACGCAGGGCTTCGCGGAGATCCTCACCCCCAACGTCATGCTCAGCGGCATGAAGAAGGCCGAGGAGGGCGACGCGCTGATCGTGCGCCTGTATGAGATGGAAGGCAAAGCCACCACGGCGCAAGTGCAGCTCGCCGCCGCCCTCGCCCCTGCCGACGCCCCCGCGGTGCAAACCGACATCATGGAAGACCCCCTCGCCGCCAACACCGCCACCATGGCCGCCGGCGTGCTGTCAGTGAACCTGCCGCCGTTTGGCATGGCGACGGTGAAGATCGGGTAAGGACGCCATTACTCGATGGCAGCGGGGCTCTCGCCCACTTCCAGACTACAAGTGTATGCCGACCACCGGTTGGACAGAGACTTGCAGTCTGGAAGAGGGCGGGAGCCCCACTTGTTTTGTCACTCCTCACTCCAAGTGTATACCGATAACCGGTTGGACAGAGACTTGCAGTCTGGAAGAGGGCGAGAGCCCCGCTTGTTTTGTCACTCCTCACTCCAAGTGTATGCCGGTAACCGGTTGGCCAGAGACTCGCAGTCTGGAAGAGGGCGGGAGCCCCGCCGATTATGTCACTCCGCGCCACCGCTCCCCCGTGGTACAATAGACATGGACGTGGAAGGAGCGGATGATGCGCGGATGGGCTCACGGATGCGTGGTCGTGCTGCTGGCGTGTTTGGGGGCGACGGCGGCGTGGGCGCAGGACGCGTCGTTCGACTGGAAACCGCTCACCGCCGCCATCGAAGCGGCAATGCACCGCGGAGGCGTGGTGGGGCTGAGCATCGCGATTATCAACGACCAGACGGTCATCTTTACACGCGGCTTCGGGTATGCCGACCTGGCGCACAAAACGCCCGCCACGCCGGACACCGTCTACGCCGCCGGGGGGGTGGCGCAGCCCGTCACCGCCGCCGCCGCGTTGCACCTGGCCGCGCAAGGGAAGCTGGGGATGGATGCCCCGCTGCCGGGGATGACGATCAAGTCGCGCTTCCCGCACGCCGACCCCGTCACCCCGCGCAACATCCTGGCGCATCATGCCGGACTGCCCGCCTACCGCTTCAAAGGCCTGTGGAGCCGCACCCCCACCCCCTTCACCGACTACCCCGCGCTGCTGGCGGACGACTACCTCACCGCCGCGCCGAACAGCGTGTATAGTTACTCCGAGGTCGGCTATGGCCTACTCGGCGTCGCGCTGCAACGCGCGAGCGGCAAGCCCTTCGAGCACTACCTTGCGGACAGCCTCTTCACCCCGCTGGGCATGGCGCACACCGGCTTCCACCCGGGCAAGGCGCCGGCCGCCACCGGGTATCGCGGCAGCACGGCGGGCACCGAGCCGCCCGTCGGCAACCTGCCCGCGGCGGGGCTCTACACCTCGGCGGCGGACATGGCGCAGTTCGTGAAGCTGCTCTTCGCCGGGGGGAAGGTCGGCACGCAGTCGCTCCTCCCCGCCGCCTCGGTGCACGAGATGCTGCGCCCGCAATACACTGACCTGCCCCTCGACGGTGACACGCGAGTGAGCCTCGGGTGGGAGATGGTATCCGTGCGCCCGATGATCCCCTACCCCGGGCCGGTGGCGGAGTGCGACGGCGACACCTTTCTGATGCACGCGCGCGTGCTGCTGCTGCCGCAGGAGCGGTTGGGCGTGGTGGTCTTCACCAACACCGACACCAGCGGCGGCACGGCGCGCGACCTGGCCATCGAGGGCTTGCGCGCCGCGCTGGAGGGCAAAGCGCACCACACCTGGTATGCCACCGCCGCCCCCGCCCTGCCCCCGCTCCCGACGCTCAGCCACGACGCGCTGACGCCGTACCTGGGCGCGTATTCGCTGGGGGGCGCGCTGTTGAAGATCGGCCGGCAGGATGACCGCCTCACGGTACAGGCGGCGGGGCACACGCTGGAGCTAGCCCCGCTGGGCAACGGGCGCTACAAAGTGCAGGCGCGCGTGCTGGGCCTCTTCACCTTCGCGGTGGGGACGCTGCGCGACACGGCGCTCTCCTTCGCCACGCTGAGCGGGCGGCGCGTGCTGGTGGCCGAACGCGGCGGGCGGCGCTCGGTGGCCGCGCTGCAGTTGCCGGCGCAGCCGATCCCGGCGCGCTGGCAAAAACGCTGCGGCGCCTACACCTGCGCCAACCCCGACGCGGGCAGCCCGGTACAGATCACCGAGGCACGGCTGGCGGTGGAGGACGGCTTCCTCGTCGCCGTGGTACGCGCCCCGCAAGGGGAATTGCGCGTGCCGCTGCTCCCCGCCAACGACACCGAAGCGACGACCGCCGGTCTGGGCCGCGGCCTGGGCGACACCGTGCGCGCCGTCCCCCGCGACGGCGGCGAGGTGCTGGTGTGGAGCGGGTTTGTGTTCCGCAAGAAGTAGCAGGAGCGCATCCCGCCCGCAGCGAAAGAACCCCCATGCCCGCATACCTGCCCGATCGCTATCCGCTCTTCTGGTTCGAGGCGCGGCGTCGGCTGCGGCAACGGTTGCCGGATGGGCGGTGGCAGCGTCGGTGGTATGTCGGTACACGTGTGACAGTGCTGCTGTTTCTCGTATTACTGGTTTTTGGAGCGACTTTCGTTCTTTTTCGCATTTGGCCTGATGAAGAGCAGTGCCTTGCCATCTATATCGCACTGGCCTTCCTTCCGGTGCTGATCGCGCCGGGTGTGGCAGCGTGGGTGATCACCGAAGAGCGACGCAAAGGCACGCTGAACGAATTACTGGTCATGCCCATCTCTACGCGCACACTGCTCGGACAAAAATATGCGTATCTCTTCCTGGCATCGATGGTGATCTTTGGTATCTTCCTGCCCTTCACCCTGCCTTTGCTGTTGCAGTTCCCCTGGACATGGGTGTCGGTATCCAGCCTTCTCCTCGCCGCCGTAACATGTGCCCTGGCGTGTGGACTGATGATGGCGTGCAGCATCCACAACTCCTGGACCGCCTCGTCGGCAGCCTACGTCGTCATCGTCGCCTTGGCGGCACCATTAGGTCCCATCTCCGGCTACGTGGACTTTGCACAGATGCGCAACCTCATTTTCCCTATCGCCTCTGCGGTATACGCTATCCTCGCCCTGCTCTTCTTCACCCTCGCCGTGCGTGCCCTCGACCGCTACCGCCGCAACATGGACAAATAATGCAGAAAGGCGCTCCCATGCGACGCATTCCCAATCTCGATTACCAGTGTTACCTCGACGCCGTGACGGCGCAGCGGGGGCATCAGGAGGACTGGCTGGCGGTGGGGTATGCGCCGCGCGGGTTCTACCTGAAGGACTTTTGCCTGCTGCGCGTGGGCGACACCTTCCACCTCTACCACATCGCGGGCACGCCGGGGGTGAGCTGCTGCCTGCCGGGCAACGAGATCTGGTTCGGCCACGCCACGACCACCGATTTCCGGCGCTGGGAGACGCACGAGCCGTGCTTTTACCTCAACCCGGCGGGGTGGGACAACGGGCACGTCTTCGCGCCGAACGTGATCGCGGCGGAGGGGCGCTACTGGATGTTCTACACCGGGTGCGCGCTGGACAACACGCAGCGCATCGGCGTGGCCGTCTCCGACGACCTGTTCACCTGGACACGCGCCTGCCCCACGCCGGTGATCCGCCCGGAGGAGTACGGCTGGGCCTTTTGCCCCACCACGGGCGGCTCCGCCTGTCGCGACCCCCACGTGATGCGCCTCGGTGACGAATACCGGATGTATTACACCGCGGTGACGAACGCGGGCCGCGGCTGCGTGGGGCTGGCGGCGTCGCGCGACCTGCGGCACTGGGAGGATCGCGGCCCCGCCTTCACCTCGCGCGTACTCGGGCACTGCGAATCGAGCAACATGCAGGAACTCGACGGGCAATACCTGCTCTTCTTCGGCGGGCACTATGAATACTGGAGCTACGTCGTCTCCGACAATCCCGACACCTGGCCCGACCAGCCGCCGCGCCCGCTGTTGCGCGGCATCACCGCCATGGAGGTCGTCGCCCGCGCCGCCCGCCGCTGGCTGGTGGCCTACTTCCGCTTCGACAGCCTGCGCCTCCACCTGGGCATCATCGACTGGGACGCGAGCACGCCGGCCATCACACCGCTGACGGACGCGGCGGCGCTGGCGGAGTTCGGGATATAGCAAAACCCGGGGCAACCTCCCGTTGCCCCGGGTTCCGTTCTTCGCGCCTATGCTTTGCTGCCTATTGGCGGTCGCCGTGGTCACGGTGATGGTGCTCGGCGCCATGCTCGGGCCGTGCGCGCAAATACTCGCGGCTCACGCGGTGATCCTGCCCACGCCGGGCGTCGCGGTAATACCCGCGGTGCGCGTCACGCCAATGGCTGCGATGCTGCCCGCCGATGCGGATACCGATGAGGGGCGTCGTCACACGGAGGGATACCTGGGAGGTGGGGCGATCCCGGTGCGCGTCCCGCGTATACGGGGCCGCGGACGCCAGGGTGGCCAGACCGGCCAACAGGGCCGCGCTCACGCCGAGAACTACAATCTGCTTCTTCATACCTTTCCCCTTTCCCGTTGCGCGCCGGGGGGAACCGCGTGCTCAACACTCTAAGTATTACCCGGAGAGATGAAGGTATGATGAAGGATGAAAATATTCTCAATACTCTACTTGCCCCACGCAACGCACGACGCCCCCGTGGCCACTTCCTGTTGCCCGGGGGCGTTTCCCATCGCGCGCTATTCTTTGCTCAGCCTACTCCCGTTCACCCCGTGAACCACAGTCGGACTGCCCCTGGCCGCCGTACTGCTCGTGGCCGTAGCGGGCGTGCTGCTCGCCGCGCTCGCCGTGGCGATAGCCGTCATGCTCCACCGGACGCACGTCGCGCAGCAGCCATCCGAAGATGGGCAGATTCACGCGGATCGACACGCCGGCACGCGGCGCCGGACGCTCGGGACGACCGTAAGGCTCCGCCGACGCCAACGTGGCCAAACCGGCCAACAGGGCCGCACTCACACCGAGAACTACCAACTGCTTCTTCATCTCAATTCCACCTTTCCCGTCGTGCACCCAGTTCGCCGAAGGTGAACCGCGTTTCACATAGTTGTTATTCCCGGGGCTTCTGAAGGTGGACTTTCGCACTTTTCCTCTCGCGTCTCGGCCTTGCCTCTGTCTCCGGAGCAACGGCCCGTTATGAAAGGAACCATGGCGGGCTGACCTGAAGTAGAGTGTATCTTACCCCACCCCCTTCAGGGATACCGCCATGGTTCAGACGTATCTTACCCTGTTGGGCGTGTGCCAATCCGTGTTCGTCCAAGCGCGCACTGGCGCGCGGTTTCGGCAACTCGTGGAGGCCTGGGTGCTGTGCA
>CAIYQO010000148.1 GCA_903928345.1 uncultured bacterium
GGCGACACGAGCAGGCTGTTGTAGCCATAGGAGATCTGGCTCTGGGACGGGTCCGCCGTCGAGGACGGGCAGGCCAGCATTTTGCTGTTCACGCCGCCGCTGGTGAGGTCGGTGGCCCAGGCGGAACTCGGCATTTTGCCGGAGTTGTCCTGGATGAACATGGCGACCGCGGTGCACATCTGGCGCACGTTGGACAGACAGGTGGTCTGGCGGGCTTTTTCACGAGCCTTGGCGAAGACCGGGAAGAGGATGGAGGCCAGGATCGCGATGATCGCGATGACGACCAGCAGTTCGATAAGCGTGAAGCCACGCTTCGTCTGGGAACGCATTGGAATGCTCCTTTCGAATATATGCTCACCCGGCGGGGGAGGTTCCCGACTCCACGGCCGATATGATTCATGTATCATAGCAGCTTTTCAGCCGTTGTCTGCACTTCACGGTTCAGGAAGCATTAAGTAATTATTAAAGAAAGATTAAGAGGGAGCCTTCCCCGGTTCTGGGCTTTGCCGCCCGCTCGGCAGGAGATCGGCGACTCGGGGCGAAAGATTTGGTCATCACCATCGCCTGCGAGGGAAATTATGCGTTCCGGTATTGTCTGTTCGGGGGTTTCCTGCCTGGACCTCTTTTTATATGGCACGGCGCCGCTGCCCACGCGCGAGAGCTTGTCCATGGTGCGCGAGACCCAGTACCGCGCCGGCGGTGCCACCTCCAACACCGGCCGCGCGCTGGTGAAGCTGGGCATGCCCACCGCCTTCATGACGGTACTCGGCGACGACCCCAACGGCCAGATCATGCTGGACCAGTGGCGCGCGGACGGCGTGGATACGCAGTACGTGCTGCGCACCGCGGCGGCGGGTACGTCGCTGAGCACGCTGCCGGTGTATGACGACGGCAAACGCGGCGTCTACTTCTGCCCCGGTACCAATGACATCATGGACCTGAGCAACCTCTTTGGCCCCGACCGCGTGTACCTGGACGTGCTACGCCGCATGCAGGTCTTCCACATCGGCTACCCGCCGCTCATGCGGCGGCTGCAGGGCGCGGCGCTGGCGGAGCTGCTGGGCGCGGTGCGCGAGACGGGCGTGCTGGTGTCGCTGGACACCACTCCGGTGGCGGACGACACCACGCTGTACCGGATGCTCGGCCCCGCGTTGCCGGTGGCGCACATGTTCACCCCCAACGTGATGGAGGCGGCGCAGACCGCCGGGCGGTTCACCGCGCTGGCGGCGCGTGCGGCGGCGGAGACGCAGGCCAGCGGCGTGCCGGCGGAGATCGAGGATATCATCACCCCGGCGGAGCTGGACGGCATCGCCGACTTCCTCCTCGCCCAGGGGCTGGGCATCGTGGTCATCACCCTCGGGTCGAACGGCGTGTATCTCGCCACCGCTGATGCCGCGCGCCTGCGCGAGGTGCCGCTGGCCTCCCCCGCGTGGGCGGGGCAGCGCGTCTTTGTGCCCGCCTTCCGCGTGGATGGCCCGCTCAACACCACCGGCGCGGGGGATACTTTCACTGCCGGCATCCTCACCGGCATGTGCCAGGGCATCACGTCGCTGCGCGAGGTGGCCGAGTTGGCCCACGCCGCCAGCGCGCTGCACGTGGACCTGTCGCGCGGCGCGCGCTCCTTCGCCGAGGTGCAGCAAGCGCTCCCCACCCTCCCCGTGCGCACCCCGCGCAACCCGCATCTGGCGGCGCTGGCGGGGGTGTGAAGGGGTGGCGGATTAACAGCGGTCCGTTTCGTCACGGATATCGTCGAGGGTCACCTCGGGGAAGGCGCCGCGCATTTCGCGAATATCGGGAGTGCGGCGATCTTCCAGGTCTATTTCCTTCTGTTTATCACGCATATACTCTTCGCTGCTGCGGAGGAAATCATGGGCCTTTCCCAGTACCGACGGGCGCGGCGCCGCAGGTTCATTCAATTTCGCCGCGAGGAAATTGACGAAATCCCCCACTTCCTCCTGCACGTGGGGAGGAAAGGTTTCGAATTTCTCGATTAGCTATTGTGCCGTCATCGCCGATTACCTCACAGATATTGTACCATACCCATACCCTGCCTCGGCAAGACCGCCCCCTCACGCGAACTTCGCCCGCCATTCCGGGTTCACCACCGTGTATTGCTCGTCCAACGCGTCGAGGGTGGACATGTCGTCGTCGGTGAGGGCGAAGTCGAAGACGTGGGCATTTTCGCGCAGGTGGGCGTCGCTGGTGGCTTTCGGGATCTCGATCACGCCGTGCTGCAGGCCCCAGCGGATGAGGGTCTGCGCCGGGGTTTTGCCGTGCGCGGCGGCGAGGCGTTTCAGCACCGGGTGGGTGAAGCGCGCGCCGCGGGTGAGGGGCGTGTAGGCCTCCAGGCGGATGTCGTGGTCGCGGCAGTAGGCGAGCAGGTCGCGGTCGTAGCGGAAGGGGTTGAACTCCACCTGGTTCACCGCGGGGGGCACGACGGAGATCTCGCGCAGTGCCTCCAGGTGGTGGATGGCGAAGTTGCTCACCCCGATGGCGCGGCAGAGGCCGCTCTCCTGCAGCGTGAGCAGCGCGCGCCAGGCCTCCGGCCAGCGTCCCGGCGCCGGCCAGTGCAGAAGGTAGAGATCGACATACGGCGTGCGCAGGGCGGCCAGGCTGCGCCGGCACGCCGCGCGCGTCTCGTCGTACCCCTGCTCGTCCACCCACGCCTTGGTGGTGAGGAAGATCGTCCCGCGGTCGAGGCCGCTGCCGGCGATGGCGCGCCCCACCTCCGCCTCGTTGCCGTAGGCGGACGCGGTGTCGAGGAGCCGGTAGCCCAGCGTCAACGCGCGGTGCACCGCCCCTTCGGTGGCCGCCCCCGTGGGCATGCGAAAGGTGCCCAGCCCGAAGAGCGGCATGGCCTCGCCGGAATTCAACGGCACGGTGCTGGTGATCGAAAGCGGCATCGCGATGTCCTCCACCATACGATACCCCCTCCCCCGTACCGGTGCAAGGGCAAAAGTCGCCATGTGTCGCGGGGCGCACACCGCCGGATGCGTGTGTGGCGCGGTGGGCACGCCGGCGTCGGACGGCGGCGTAGGATGGAGGCGGAGGGTTCCGCCATGCCCGAATTATCCGTCGCGCAGTTGCGCGCCACGTGCGATCCCGCGCAGTTCGCCTTCCGCACCACCGAGGAGCTGCCCAGCCTGGACGAGGTGATCGGCCAGGAGCGCGCGCTGCAGGCGCTGGCCTTCGGCATCGATATCACCAACCACGGCTACCACCTGTATGCCCTCGGCCCTGCCGGCACCGGGAAGACGACGACGATCCGCAAATACCTTGAGCGCGAGGCGGCCAAACGCCCGGTGCCCGACGACTGGGTGTACCTGCACAACTTCGCCAACGCGGACGCGCCGCGCGCGCTGCGCCTGCCCGCCGGGGTGGGGCGCACGCTGCAGACGGACCTGGAGCACCTGGTGGAGGAGCTGAGCAGCGAGGTGCCGCGCGTCTTCGAAAGCAGCGAATACAGCCGGGCGGAGGAGCAACTGGGCAACGAGCTGCAGGCCCGCCACCAGGCGCTGTTGCAGGAAGCGGAGGAGACCGCGCGCGCGAAGGGCTTCGCGCTGGTGCAGACGCCGCAGGGATTGCTGCTCGCCCCGATGGTAAACGGCAATGTGCTCGGACCCGACGAGCAGCAGGCGCTGGACGAGGCGACGCGGCAGCGCCTGAACGCGGGGCAGGCGGACGTGGAGCGCACGGTGCGCGACGTGATGCGCCGTATGGCGCAACTGGGACGGGAGGCGCGCGAGCGCAAGCTGTCCTTGGACCGCGAGACGATCCGGGCCTCCGTCGGGCACCTGCTCGATGAGTTACGTGAGCGCTATGCCGCGTATCCCGCCATCACGGCGCACCTGGACGCGATTCAGCAGGATATTTTGGAGAACGTGGGGGCGTTCAAGCAGATTCGCCAGATGGAGCAGATGCAGTCGGAGTCCACCCCCTTCGCCGCGCTGCTCGGGCGGCAGACGCCCACCTTCGACACGTACAAGGTCAACCTGCTCGTCGACAACGGCGGCACGCAGGGGGCGCCGGTGATCCTGGTGCGCAACCCGAGCTACCACAACCTGCTCGGGCGCATCGAGCACCAGGGGCAGTTCGGCACGCTGGTAACGAACTACAGCCTCATCCGCGCGGGGTTGCTGCACAAGGCCAACGGCGGATACCTGCTCCTCGACGTGCGCGACGTGCTCACCAAGCCGCTGGCCTACGAGGGGCTGAAGCGCGCGCTGAAGAACCACATGGTGGAGATCGAGTCGCTGGCGGAGATGTACGGCCTGTTCGCCACGCGCACGCTGGAGCCGGAGCCCATCCCGCTGCAGATCAAGGTTATCCTCATCGGCGATCCGAACATCTACTACCTCCTTCACGCGCTGGACCCCGACTTCCAGGAGCTGTTCAAGGTAAAGGTAGACTTCTCCATGCGCATGGCGCGCACCCCGGAGACCACCGCGCAGTACGCGCGCTTCATCGCCACCGTCTGCCGCGAGGAGGGGCTGCCGCACTTCGACCCTGGCGGGGTGGCGCGGCTGGTCGAGCACGGCGCGCGGCTGGTGAACGACCAGGGGCGGCTGGCCACGAAGTTCGGCGACATCGTCGACCTCATTCGTCAGGCGACCTACTGGGCACGGCAGCGCGGGGGCGGCACGGCCACCGCCGACGATGTGCAGCACGCCATCGACGCCAAAATCTTCCGCTCCAACCACATCCAGCAACTTATCGAGGAAGCCATTGAGGAAGGCGTGCTTTACATCGATACCGCGGGCGCCGTGCCCGGGCAGATCAACGGCATCGCCGTGCTCTCGCCGGGCGACTACGCCTTCGGCAAGCCGTCGCGCATCACCGCGCGCACGTCGGTGGGCAGCAAGGGGGTGGTGAACATCGACCGCGAGGTGAAGCTGGGCGGGCCGCTCCACAACAAGGGGGCACTCATCCTGGCCGGCTACCTGGCGGGCACGTTTGCCGACGAAGTGCCGCTGGCGCTGGACGCCACCATCACGTTTGAACAGGAGTACGAGGAGATCGAGGGGGACAGCGCCTCCTCCGCCGAGTTGTACGCGCTGCTCTCGGCGCTCGCCGGCTTCCCCATCCGGCAGGATCTGGCGGTCACCGGCTCGGTGAACCAGCTCGGGCAGGTGCAGCCTATCGGCGGGGTGAACGAGAAGATCGAGGGCTTCTTCGACACCTGCGTGCGCAAGGGTCTGAGCGGCAGCCAGGGGGTGGTGATCCCGCGGAGCAATGCGCCGCACCTGATGCTGCGCGCCGACGTGGTGCAGGCGGTGGCGGACGGGCGCTTCCACGTACACGCCGTGGCGACCATCGACGAGGGCATCGCGCTGCTGACCGGGCAACCCGCCGAGGCCGTCAACGCCGCCGCCCGCGCCACGCTGCACGCGCTGGCGGGGAAGGTGAAGAGCTTCCTGCAGCCGGACAAACCGGAGGAGAAGGCGTAAGGTTCGCGTTGCTGCACTAACGGTACTTAGAAACTATGTGGTAGCGCCCACTACGCCGGGTGCGTGCGCAACTGGTGCAGCATCGTCTGCAGCAGCTCCTGGTGGCGGCGGGAGTCTTCCAGCAGCTTGTCGAGCTGATGGTGGACGACCAGGTCGTCGCTGTGGAAGACCTCCTGCAGGTGCTGCCCGATGTAGGTGCTGTCGATGTGCGCGGCGAAGCGCACGGCTTGCGCGTGGGTCACCGGCGCCGCCTGGGCAGTGCGCAGACCGTCGTCGATGGTGTTGAGGAGCTGCAGGTATTCCGGCAGGTTGCCGCGGCCCGGGTAAACCTTCAGCGCGCCGCAGTCGTAGTCGTCCACCAGCGCCACCAGCCACAGCGCGTGCTGCTGCTCGTTGGCCGCCAACTCCGACCAGAAGATCGTATAGCGGGGGAAGAGGCGCGCGTATTCCAGGTACAGCTTGCCCAGCGTCTCCTCGATCAGGCACAGCACATCGAGCAGATTGAACGCCCCGTGCACGTATCCTTCCGTCAACGGTGCCACCGTGTCCCTCCCGTCAATGCCAGTATGCCCAGTATAACGAGCATACGAACGGTCAATTCACCCGGTTGCAATAAAATTGGCAAAGTTTTTGAAAATGGGGGGCGAGCCGGTCGTCAGTTCCCGAGCGTTTTTTCGAGCATAGCTTGTAGGTCATGTTCAAGCTTGGTACGTTTTTCTGTCATCGGCCCCCCGACCCCCTCCCCCGTAACATCCTGTGACGGGGGAGGGGGAGACGGAGATCAGCAGGCCTAACTGGTATAACTCCCTTCCCCCGTCACAGGACGTTACGGGTGAAGGGTCGGGGGATGGGGGGTCGTCACTCGACAAGCCAACCGCCGCCCGCTAATCCAAAATCCCATGGGCCTTATTCGTCCCGCAGCGGCAGCTTCACCTCGAAGGTGCTGCCTTGATCGAGGCCGGCGCTGTTGGCTTCCACCGTGCCGCCGTGGAGTTCGGTGAGGCCTTTCACTAGCGCGAGGCCCAGGCCCAGGCCGCCGGAGACGCGCTCGCGCCCGAGCTGCTGGAAACGATCGAAGATCTTCGGCAACTGCTCGGGGGGGATGCCGCGCCCAGTGTCGCTCACGGTCAGCCGCGCCAGCCGCCCCTTGCGCGTCCCCGACACGGTGATCTGCCCGCCGGCCGGGGTGAATTTGATCGCGTTGGTGAGCAGGTTGTTGATGATCTGCTCGAGCCGCACCGGGTCGGCGAGCACCGGCAGCGTCGCGTCGGGAGGCTCGACCGTCAGGGTGAGCCCACGTTCGGCAAGGTGCGCGCGCATGGCGTCCACCGCGTGCAGTGTCGTCTCCCAGGCGTCCACCGGCTCGAACTCCAGCGCCAGCTTGCCGTAGATCACCTTGGAGATATCCAGCAGATCGTCGATGATGTGCCGCTGCGTTTGCCCGCTGCGCTGAATCACCTGCAGCGCCTCCTCGCGCACCGACGCATCCTCCAGCGCCAGCTGGCACCAGGAGAGGATGGCGGCGAGCGGCGACTTCAACTCGTGGGTGATAAGCGCCAGAAATTCGTCCTTCGCGCGGTCGGCCAGCTTCAGCGCCGTCAGGTCCTGCGAGACGGCCACCGCGGCGATGGCCCGCCCCTCTACGATGATGGGCGCGGCATGGGCCAGCACCGACACCTCGCGCCCGTCGGGGAAGACGATGATCTGCTCGACGTCGTGCACGGGCCGCCCCTCGCGCAGCGCGCGTACGATGGGCCACTTATCCGGCGCCAGCGGCGCGCGCGTGTCGGCGGACAGCCGCGTGAGTTCGAAGAGGCGGTGATCGCGCAGCACGTCGCCGTAAAAGGCCTCCGCCGCATGGTTGAACAGACTGATGGTTCCCTGCTCGTCGATGACATACAGCGGCACGGGCACGGTGTTGAGGAGCGCCGCGAGCCGGGCGCGCGCCGTCTCCAGCTCCGCCTCCAGTTGCTTGCGCTGGGTGACGTCGCGAATGATGCCCACGAAGACGCGCCGTTGCCCGGGCGCGCGCGACTCCGCCACCGACAACTCGGCGGGGAAGAGTTCCCCGTTCTTGCGCCGTCCTTCGACCTCGCGGATGGTGCCGACGATATGTGGCACGCCGGTGTGCTCGTAGCGGGCGACGAAGCGTGCATGCTCCTCGCGGTACGGCGTGGGCATGATCGTTTCGATGCGCTGGCCTTGCAACTCCTCGATGGTATAGCCGAAGACGCGTGCGACGGCGGGGTTTACCTGGTGCACGATGCCGTCCTCGTCGATCACCAGGATCGCGTCCGCCGCCACCTCGAGTACACTGCGCAGGCGGGCCTCCGACGTCCCCAGCTCCTCTGCCTGCTTGCGTGTCGTCACGTCCACCAGGTAGAGCACAAAGCCGTCGTAGACATCGGCGTGAAAGAGGGGCAGCAGCGTCACGTCCCAGTCGCGGCGCAAGTCGGGCTGGCGGGGGTAGGTCAGGGCGACGTCGAAGGCTTCCACCGGGCGATGCGTCTGCTGCGCCTCCAACCCCAGCGCCGACAGCCGCTCCACCCAGTCCGGTTGCCCCAGCGTCAGCGATTGCCCGGTAAGCTGCGTCGGCGCGAAGCCTTGCGTGGCGGCATACGCGGGGTTGACGTACTGGTACGTCAGCGCCGCATCGACCAGCGCCATCCCCACCGGCAGGTTATCGAACAGCCAGCGTTGCTCCTGCGACAACGGTTCCATCGCCTCAGCATACGCGTCCACAGCGCTTCCCGCCCGCGGAAAGGCAGACAATCCGTGGGGAGGGGGTAGGGATTAGGGGTGAGGGGTGAGATTTTGGTGCAAGAACGGCGGCCGTGGCCACAGGAAAGGGGCCGGTGCTCCTGCCCCCCAATCCGCAATCATTTCTGTCAATACAGCACGCACATTACGTTCAGGACGCCGCCGGGAGTGTTCAGTGACAAGTTACCGGCTCCGTTCAGCACGGACCCCACCCCCCGCCCCCATACGCGTCAACTTACCGTGAACGCTAGTCACTTCTCCGACCCGACGATAAATCGTCGGGCTATCGGCTGCGCCCCTTGAAAGGGGCTTATCAAGCGTGCGCGAACCTGGTTTCGTGGTTATTCGCCCGTTAGGTGTTCGGCGGGAACGGTCTTTTCGCGCATAGGAAAGCCCACCAAACGTGACTACGACCTTGCGGGGACTACCAA
>CAIYQO010000149.1 GCA_903928345.1 uncultured bacterium
ATCGCCGGTTTTTCCCACATAGAGCGGCATGAAGCCATCTTGCGACCGCCGCATATCCGGCCAGAAATAGTCGCCAAAGGCATCCCGGATGCACGAATTGCGTCGATGCGGGATGCCCTGCCCGTTATAGTTGTGGAAATTGAGATCCGCGCAGTTCACCGTCCCCCAGTCGCCAGGAAATGTCGCCGCCTGGTCGCTCTGATAATTTCGCACCGTGGCGCGGCAGACCGGGAAGAGTTCCTCACCGCACAGCGTGCCGACCGGATAGGTGACGCCGCTGGCGAGACCGCCTTCCAGTCCAGCAACAAAGGTGATGGTGTTGCCGACGATACTGGCGACGCGGAAGACATGGCCGGTCACATCATTCATCACCTGGTAGCGTCCCCCAACTGTAAATAGACTCGGGTCGGCCACCTGGACGGTGTTGCTGACACCGGCGGTCATCTCAGTCAGCGTAATGGTAGTGCGCGGATCATGATAGAGTGTGATGTAACCCACATAGGTGCCGTAGTAATTCGTGCCGATCCGCGTGACGATGATCAATGAGTCCTTGTCGCCGAAGAGGAAATAGGCGAAGGAACTGGTTGACCCCGGCACCGTCGGGGCATAACCGTCAAGGGCGTTATCCGCCCATCGCGCGAAGAGGAACGCACCGCCTTTGGTCAGGATATAGGTGGGATCGCCGTCGGTGTCCCAACTGGCCGGATAGACGCCGCCCGTCGAATCTTTGAAGGTCAGACGGGTGGCGGTGACGCCGGTGACGATGATGCGCCCTTGCGACGCGCGGAAGCGTGTGTTGCCGGTCGTCGGGTTGAAGGCCCACAGCGTATCCCCCACGGCGAAGGACGTATTGAACGCCGGCGCTCCATTCTGCGCGTCGAAAAAGTTATAGCCGTTATACCGTACCGTGCCCGGATTCGGCGTCCAATACGGCGCCACCGTTCCCCATTTGCGGAAGACGCAGGTGTTCAGACCTTCGTAGCCGGGGATGCGGTCGATCATAATGCCGAACTGTTTGTCGCCGCTTTCCCCGGTGGAGCGCATGGCCAGGAAGGGCACCGCGAGCAACGAATAGTCATCCGCGACGCTCCAGCCGCGCGCGACCAGGAAGTCGCGGATTTTGCCCAGCAGTTCATTGGTATTGGCGACGGTGCCATAATCATGGGTCCAGGACATCATTCATCCTTTCAGGTGCTCGCGTTCAAAAGCCAACTGACGCTCAAGTGCGTCGACGAAGGCTTCACGTTGGCGCAAGGACAGTCGGCGAATCTCCTCAAATCCCCAGTGCAGGCCGCCATACGCCAGGAAGAAGGCCTCCTGCATCAGTGACCGCGCGGAAAGAAAAAATCGGCGTCGCCTTCCACGCGGGCGCGGATCGGTTGCCCGCAGTGTTCGCAGGTGGTATCCACCGTGGTCTCGACGCCGCCGTCGACCGCCAGCATCGCCTGTCGGAGCGCCTGGCAATCCTTCAGCGACATCTCGGTCACCGTCTTTTTATTGGGCGCCGTGCCGTCGATGTCCAGGATGCGAATGAGCATGCCTTGCGCGATGGTCGCCTCGGGCAACGCCGCCAGCCGCTTTTCCTTATGGCCATCGAGGTAGCCGAAGCGCACCACCTGCCCGGAGCCGGGCAGCGTGCAGGTGAATTCCCGCTTCGTCGGATACGGCGTGACCGGCAAGTCCTCCAGGTTGATGGGCACCAGGTTGATGCCCTGGCAATTGGTGTTCGGGCAGGTGAGCCGCAGCGTCATTTCGTCGCCGAGGGAAATCTGCCGGAGTTTCACCAGGATGAACAGGCGATCCCCCGCCAGCAAATCGAGCACCTCCGGCATGCGAACTTCGGTCTTATCGCCCAGAGAGACGAGGCAATTGCGCAGCACCTGATTGATCGCCTCGCCAGTGCGCAGCAGTTTGGCATTGGTGAGCAGTTCTTCCTCGGCGCCGGTTAGCTCGCGCAGCGCGCAGGGGATGCCGCTTGGTAAGGTGAATGGATACATGCAGGCTCCTTAATCCCAGTACTGGTAGGCCAGGGATAGCTTCTCAATGTTGTTGTCGGTTTTGCCGCCTTCCAGATCGTCGTAGTCCAGTGACTTGATCCAGGCGCCGTGGATGTGCCAGCGGCGGGTTTCGTTGCCCGACCGGTCATACTGCACGATATCGAGATCGCGCAGATACGCATCCGGCGTGCCGCCGATGCCCAGCGTGGGATCGCCCACCTGCAGCAGCCACTGTCGGGCGGCATCATCGGAGCCGTCGGCCAGCGTGCCCTTATCGAGGGTGAGCGCGTCGAACTTCATGCGCCCGGCCACCTTCTCGTCGAAGAGCGAACCGGCAGGCGCGAAACTGACCTCCTCGAACTCCGTCTTCGGGAGCGAGCATTTCTGAAAGAGCGCCAGATCGAACCCGTTGATCTCGATGGCGAATTGCCAGTTCTGATACAGGTTGTGCGGCGTGGTCGCAACTTGCAACGGCATG
>CAIYQO010000150.1 GCA_903928345.1 uncultured bacterium
ATCGCCGGTTTTTCCCACATAGAGCGGCATGAAGCCATCTTGCGACCGCCGCATATCCGGCCAGAAATAGTCGCCAAAGGCATCCCGGATGCACGAATTGCGTCGATGCGGGATGCCCTGCCCGTTATAGTTGTGGAAATTCAGGTCCGCGCAGTTCACCGTCCCCCAGTCACCGGGAAAGGTGGCCGACTGATCACTGTTGTAGTTACGCACGGTGGCGCGGCAGACCGGGAACAGTTCCTCTCCGCACAGCGTGCCGACCGGATAGGTAACGCCGCTGGTGAGACCGCCTTCCAAACCAGAAACAAAGGTGATGGTCGTGCCGGTGATGCTCGCAACGCGGAAGACGTGCCCGGTGACGTCGTTCATCACCTGATAGCGCCCGCCCACGGTGAAAAGACTCGGATCGGCCACCTGGACGGTGGTGCTGACGCCGGCGGTCATCTCGGTCAGCGTGATGGTGGTGCGCGGGTCGTGATACGGCGTGATGTAGCCCCCATACGTGCCGTAGTAGTTCGTGCCGATACGCGTGACGATGATCAACGAATCCTTGTCGCCGAACAGGAAGTAGGCAAAGGAACTGGTCGATCCCGGCACCGTGGGGGCAGACCCATCGAGGGCGTTATCCGCCCATCGCGCGAAGAGGAATGCTCCGCCTTTGGTCAGGATATAGGTGGGATCGCCGTCGGTGTCCCAACTGACCGGATAGACGCCGCCCGTCGAATCCTTGAAGGTCAGACGCGTGGCGGTGACGCCGGTGACGATGATGCGTCCTTGCGACGCGCGGAAGCGCGTGTTGCCCGTCGTCGGGTTGAAGGCCCAGAGCGTATCCCCCACGGCGAAGGAGGTATTGAACGCCGGCGCTCCGTTCTGCGCGTCGAAATAGTTGTAGCCGTTATACCGTACCGTGCCCGGATTCGGCGTCCAATACGGCGCCACCGTTCCCCACTTGCGGAAGACGCAGGTGTTGAGGCCTTCGTAGCCGGGGATGCGGTCGATCATGATGCCGAACTGCTTGTCGCCGCTTTCCCCGGTGGAGCGCATGGCCAGGAAGGGTACCGCGAGCAACGAATAGTCATCCGCGACGGTCCAGCCGCGCGCGACCAGGAAATCGCGGATTTTACCCAGCAGTTCATTGGTGTTGGCGACGGTGCCATAATCATGGGTCCAGGCCATCGATTTATCCTTTCAGTTGCTCGCGCTCATATGCCAATTGATGGTCGAGGGCGTCAACGAACTCCGCGCGCCGGTGGAGTGACAGCCGGCGAATCTCCTCATAGCCCCAGTGCAGGCCGCCATAGGCCAGGAAGAAGGCCTCCTGCATCAGTGACCGCTCGGAAAGAAAAAACCGGCATCGCCTTCCACGCGGGCGCGAATCGGTTGCCCACACTGCTCGCAGGTGGTGTCGACCGTGGTCTCGACGCCGCCGTCAACCGCCAGCATCGCCTGTCGGAGCGCCTGGCAATCCTTCAGCGACATCTCGGTCACCGTCTTCTTGTTGGGTGCGGTGCCGTCGATGTCCAGGATGCGGATGAGCATGCCCTGCGCGATAGTCGCCTCGGGTAGCGCCGCCAGCCGCTTCTCCTTGTGGCCATCGAGGTAGCCGAAGCGCACCACCTGCCCGGAGCTGGGGAGCGTGCAGGTGAATTCCCGCTCCGTCGGATACGGCGTGACCGGCAAATCCTCCAGGTTGATCGGCACCAGGTTGATGCCCTGACAATTCGTGTTCGGGCAGGTGAGTCGCAGCGTCATCTCGTCGCCAAGGGAAATCTGCCGCAGCTTCACCAGGATGAACAGGCGATCTCCCGCCAGCAAATCGAGCACCTCTGACATGCTGACGTCGGTTTTGTCCCCCAGGGAGACGAGGCAATTGCGCAGCACCTGGTTGATCGCCTCGCCGGTGCGCAGCAGTTTGGCATTGGTGAGCAGCTCTTCCTCGGCGCCGGTCAACTCGCGCAGCGCGCAGGGAAGGCCACTCGGTAAGGTAAACGGATACATGCAGGCTCCTTAATCCCAGTACTGGTAGGCCAGGGACAGCTTTTCGATGTTGTTGTCGGTCTTGCCGCCTTCCAGATCGTCGTAGTCCAGGGACTTGATCCAGGCGCCGTGGATGTGCCAGCGACGGGTTTCGATGCCCGACCGGTCATACTGCACGATGTCGAGATCACGCAGATACGCGTCCGGCGTCCCACCGATGCCCAGCGTGGGATCGCCCACCTGCAGCAGCCACTGCCGGGCGGCATCGTCGGAGCCGTCGGCCAGCGTGCCCTTATCGAGGGTGAGCGCGTCGAACTTCATGCGCCCGGCTACCTTCTCATCGAAGAGCGACCCGGCGGGCGCGAAACTGACCTCCTCGAACTCCGTCTTCGGGAGCGAGCATTTCTGAAAGAGCGCCAGATCGAACCCGTTGATCTCGATGGCGAATTGCCAGTTCTGATACAGGTTGTGCGGCGTGGTCGCAACTTGCAACGGCATG
>CAIYQO010000151.1 GCA_903928345.1 uncultured bacterium
CCGGCCAGCGCCGCGTAACGGCCCTGAACACAGCCGGGCACCAACCGAGCGACAGCCCCCACACGGAGCGGACGCAGGACCCACTATCGCTGGCGGGAGGAAGACCGAGCGCTCGCGGCGAAATTATCAAAACTTCAGTATTCAAAGGACGACCCACTATGGAGATTCTCGTTCAACAAGGCGATCTGGCGCAGACCGCCTGTGACGTGTTGATTGTGAACCTGTTCGAAGGCATCACCGCCCCCGGCGGCGCCACGGGCGCGGTCGACCGCGCGCTGGGCGGGTGGTTGAGCGCGCAGCTCACCGAGCAGCAGTTCACGGGCAAAGCCGGCACCGTGCTGGAGTTCCCCACCTTCGGCAAGATCCCCGCCAAGCGCGTACTGGTCGTCGGGCTGGGCAAAGCGGCGGACTTTTCCCTCGACGGCGTGCGACGCGCCGCCGGGACGGCCATCACGGCGGCGAAGAAGGCCAAAGCGGCGACGGTCGCCACGCTGCTGCACGGCGCGGGCATCGCCGGGTTGCCGGCGGCAGGCTGTGCGCAGGCGCTGGCGGAAGGCACGCTGATGGGCGGCTACGTCTTCGAGAAGTATAAGAGCGTGGACCCGAACGAGCCGAAGCCGGTCATCGCGCGCGTACTGGTGGTGGAACACACCGCCGATAAGATCCCCGAGGTGCAGCGCGGTGTGGCGCGCGGCGTGCTCATCGCCGAGGCGGTGAACCTGGCGCGCGACCTGTCCAACGAGCCGCCCGACGTGGTGACCCCCGTCTTTCTAGCCGACACCGCGACGCGCATCGCCGCGCAATACGACCTGCAGTGCGAGATATGGGGCACCGAGCGTATCGTGGAAGAGCGCATGAACTGCCTCTTTATGGTGGGCCGCGGCAGCGTGCACCCGCCGCGCTTCATCCGCCTGGATTACGTCCCCGCGGGCACGCCCAGAGCGCGCATCTGCGTCATCGGCAAGGGGTTGTGCTACGACAGCGGCGGGTTATCCCTCAAACCGGCAGAGTTCATGAAGCACATGAAGACGGACATGTCCGGCGCGGCGGATGTGCTGGCGCTCATGCAGATCATCGGCCAGTTGCGCCCCGACGTGGCGGTGACGGGCATGGTGCCGGCGTGTGAGAATATGATCAGCGGCAACGCCTATAAAGTGGACGACGTGCTGCGCGCGCGCAACGGGAAGACCATCGAGATCGACAACACCGACGCCGAGGGGCGCCTGGTGCTCGCCGACGCCCTGTCACTGGCCGCCGAAGAGGATTTCGACGCCGTGATCGACCTCGCTACCCTCACCGGCGCCTGCGTCATCGCGCTGGCGCGCATCTGGACGGGCGTGATGGGCACTGACGAGGCGCTCAAGGACGCGCTGCTGACCGCCGGCGCCGCGGTGGGCGAGAAGATGTGGAAGCTGCCCTTCGACAAAGAGATCCGCGACATGCTGGACAGCGACCTGGCGGACATCAAGAACGCCGGCGGGCGCGAAGGCGGCGCCATTGCGGGCGGCATCTTCCTCAAAGAGTTCGCCGGCGACCACCCGTGGGCGCACCTGGACATCGCGGGCACGTCGTACATCGACAAACCCCGCCCCTACGAACCGAAAGGCGCCACCGGGGTACCGGTACGCACGCTGGTGGAGTTCATTCTGACACGGTAACACACGATTATGAAGATCATTTGCTTCGGCGATAGCCTGACAACGTGCGGCGGGGAACGCGGGCGCTACAGCGACATCCTGCAGGACCGCTTCCCCGGCCACTACTTTCTCAACAAGGGTGTGGGCGGCGAGACCTTGGTGGACGCCCTGGCGCGCCTGCAGGTGGACGTGCTCGACGAGCAGCCCGACGTGGTGATCGTCGAGTTGGGCGCCAACGACTGGTGGCGGAACGAGCGCCCGAACACGGAATGGGCGCGCGACCTGGAGACGATCGTCGCCAACGTCAAGCGGGTCGGCGGCAAGGTGATCGTCCTCGGCGTCTTCGGCCCGTATCGGAACGACGACGGAGAGTACGTCGAAAAGGGGTACGGCATCGACGAGCGCGGTGCCGCCTATCGCGCGCTGGAGGCACAGGTCGCCGCGAAGTACGACTGCCCCTACGTGGCGAACATCCAGGAATGGATCATCAACCGCCGCTGCTGCTGGGAAGACAGCAACCACCCCAACGAATATGGCAACCGCAGCACCGCCGACGCCATCGAGCCGGCGCTGGCCGAATTACTCGGCGAAAAACCGCGCCTGCTGCGCAAGCCGACACTGCACACCACGCGCGCCTTCTGGCGCGAAGCGGTAGCGTTGGCGCCGGACCGCCTGGCGGTGGTGGATGGCGACCGCCGCCTGACCTATGCCCAGGCGGACGTGCTGGTAGAGCGGCTGGCCGCCGGGCTGGCGGAAGCCACGCGCAGCGCGCAGCCGAAGGTGGCCGTCTACCTACCCAACTGCCTGGAATATTACCTCGTCTACTGGGCCGTACAGCGGCTGGGCGGCGCCATCGTACCGCTGAACACCTGGCTGAAGACGGAGAGCCTCACGGGCATCTTCCGCACCGTCGCGCCCGACGCCCTCTTCGTGCGCTCCCCCCTCGACGGGGCGGCCATCGAAGCGGCACAGGCGGACGGGCGCAAAATCCCCATCTTCACGCTGGAACTGGGCGGCGAGCGCCTCTCCCTCTTCGACGAGTTGCTGCACGCCACCGGCACCGCGCCCGAGGTGCCCATCACGGCGGAGACGCTCTCCATCATCATGCACACCTCCGGCACGACCTCCACGCCCAAGGGGGCGATGATGCGCCACGCCGACCTGCTCTTCAACGTGCAGACGGCCATCAACGCGCACGGCTTCACGCCCAGCGACGTGCACCTGCTCGTTAACCCCATGTTCCACTGCACCGCGTTGTACAGCTCGCTGCCCACCGCGGCGTATCAAAAGACGCCGGTAGTGATCGTCGCCGCCACCGATCCGGAAGTCCTTATGCGCACGGTGGAGCGCGAGCGCATCACCACCTTTCTCAGCGTGCCGACGGTCTTTCAAAAGATCCTCCAACTGCCGCACCTGGCGAAGTACGACGCCTCCTCGTTGCGCGTGATGGCCTACGCCGGCTCGCCCATGCCGGTGCCGGTGATCCACGAGCTGCGGAAACGCTTCCCCAACGTGGCGCTGCACAACTTCTTCGGCCTCACCGAGACGATCAGCATGACTCACGTGCTGCGCAACGAGGACGTGGAAACGCGGCCCGACTCCATCGGCCGCCTGCTGCCTTTCGTGGACGCCATAGTGGTGGACGATCAGGATCGCCCCGTGCCGCCGGGCACGCCGGGAGAGCTACTCTTCGCCCGCGAGGAGGTCATCCCCGGCTACTTCCGCCAGCCGGAGCGCCTGCGGGAGGCTATCGCGGAGATCGACGGTCGCCGGTGGTTCCGCACCGGCGACCTGGCGCTGATCGACGAAGAAGGCTACTGGTACATCAAGGGGCGCAAGAAGGACATGATCATCGTCGGCGGGGAGAACGTCTTCGCCGCCGAGGTGGAAGCCGTGCTGCACGCCCACCCGCAGGTGCGCGAGGCCGCCGTGAAGGGTGTCCCCGCCACGGGGGTGCGCGCGGCCTTGGGCGAGCTGGTGAAGGCCTACATCGTGCCGCGCCAGGGGTGCCTCACCGAAGCGGAGATCAAGCGCCACTGCTTCGAACACCTGCCCTCGTACAAAGTGCCGCAACTCGTCTCCTTCCTCGATGTCCTCCCGCGCAACCCCGCGGGCAAAGTAGTGAAGGACGAGTTACCGTGATCGGGTGACCAGGTGACAAGGTGATGGGGTGACATGGTGATTGAGACTCTGCCACCCCCGTCCTAATCCGCAATCTGCATTCCGCAATCCGAAATCATCAATGCCGCTAACCTTCGACGAAGAAACCCGTTATAGCCGTCATCTCATTCTGCCGGGCGTGGGCATGGCCGGGCAGGAGCAGCTGCGTCGGGCACGGGTGCTGGTGGTGGGCGCGGGCGGACTCGGTTCGCCGGCGGCGCTCTACCTGGCGGCGGCGGGGGTGGGCACGCTGGGCATCGCCGACGGCGACGCGGTCGACCTCTCCAACCTGCAGCGCCAGGTGCTGCACCGCACGTCCACCGTGGGGCACCCCAAGGCGGACTCCGCCGCCGCGACGCTGGCCGACCTGAACCCCGGGGTGCGGGTCATCCCCCTCCACACGCGCCTCACCGCGGCCAACGCGCGGGAGATCCTGGCAGCCTACGACGTGGTGGTGGACTGCACCGACAACTTCCCCACCCGCTACCTGCTCAACGACGCCTGCGCGCTCCTCGGCAAGCCGCTGGTCTTCGGCAGCATCTACCGCTTCGAGGGACAGGCCAGCGTCTTCGACGCGCGGCGCGGCCCCTGTTACCGCTGCCTCTTCCCCGCGCCACCCGACCCGGCGCGTGTGCCGTCGTGCGCCGAGGGGGGCGTGCTGGGCGTGTTGCCGGGGTTGATCGGCACCATCCAGGCGACGGAGACGCTGAAGCTGCTGCTCGAGCTGGGGGAGCCGCTGATCGGGCGGCTGCTGCTGGTGGACGCGCTGGCCTTGCGCTTCCGCGAGTTGGCGCTGGGGAAGAACCCCGACTGCCCCCTCTGCGGCGCGGCGCCCACCATCACCGACCTTATCGACTACGCGGCCTTCTGCGGGGTGACCCCGCCCGACCCGGCATGGGAGATCGACCCGGCGGAGATCGGCACCCTTCCCCACCCCGTCCTCCTCGACGTGCGCGAGGCCTGGGAGTTGGACGAGACCCCGCCGCTGCCCGGCGCGCGCACCATCCCCTACCCCCAACTCGCCCGCCGCCTCACCGAGCTGGACAGCGCCGACGACCTGGTCGTCTACTGCACCCGCGGCCTGCGCAGCCAGGCCGCGGTGACCCTGCTGCACCGCGCGGGGTTTACGAAGGCGCGGAGCTTGCGGGGCGGGCTGGCGGTGAGCAATCCGAACCCCGTATTCTGAACCTCACTCATTCAAAATTGTGGAGTCCATCCCCATCTTCATCCCCCCACGGTGTAACACACCAGCGTACCGGTGCCGTTGCGAAGGTAGAGTTGGTGGTTGGCTAAGGCGGGGATGGGCCAGCCGGTGGGAAGGTTTGCCACTTCGGCGAGTTTCTTCCCGTCTAGCGTGAAGAGGGCGATGCGGTGATAGCCGAAGACCAGCAACTTCTTATCGCCGGTTATGATGACGGCGCCTTCGGATTTAAACCGCTCGTTGGTGGTCCACACACGC
Organism: uncultured bacterium; assembly: GCA_903928345.1. Taxonomy (GTDB): domain Bacteria; phylum Armatimonadota; class Hebobacteria; order CAIYQO01; family CAIYQO01. The sequence goes on from CAIYQO010000151.1 coordinate 5,257, forward strand.
GTGATGCCCTTGGGGGTGAAGCGCCAGCAGGTGAGGGTGGCGTTGCTGGCGCCGTAAGCGCAGTCGCCCAGCATCGTGGGGGCGTAGACTTCGGCGTGAGGACTGGCGCCCACGAAGTCGATCTTCGTGCGGCCGATGCGCAGCAAGTCGTCGCTGCCCAGGTGGGTCGAAAGGCTGATCAGGTCGCCGCACTGCACGGGTACCGCAACGTGGGCGTTAGCTTGGGAGTAGTAGGCGTAACTGGCCAGCGTCTCGCCGACATGTCCGTGGTCCAGCCGCACGGCCATAAACTTCGTGAGCCCCAACACCGCCACGCAAGGCAGGCCGCATAGTGTCATTCGGCGCGGGCCCAGGGTGTGGCCGGGCTGATCCACCTCTTTGGACACCCAGCGGCGCTTCCCCGTGCGGGTGTCGAAAGCCATCAGGCTGCCTGCCGGCGCACCCACTTCCACGATCAGCACGTCACCGGCCACCAGGGGCGCGGTCGTAAAACCGTAGTCGCGGTCACCCTTGCGCGGGGGCACATTGAAGGCGTCGTACAGGTTTATCGCCCACACCCGCTTACCCCGCGCACGGGTGTCCCAGCAGTGTACGTCGCCGTCGCACCCCATGGTAAACAGATATCCTGTCGCTGCATCGTAGGTGGGGGGGGCGCAGGGACCTTCTGCGTAAAAATTATAATCGCCACGCGCGTAGCGGGCGCGGGCAGGCGCGGCGTACCGTTGCTCCCAGGCAATGGCTCCGGTTGCCGCGTCGCGACAGGCCACGACATCCTGCTTCTTTGGCTTATCGAACCCTATCGTATAGACGCACACGTCTGCCACGATCGGCGCCGCCTCTCCGGTGCCTGTTTGCGCTTGCCAGCGCGGGGTTAATCGCCAGGCGGTCTTGCCATACCCGGAGGCTTCGGGGGTGCAAAAATTCTGCGTACTCCCACCCCAACAGGGCCAGTCTGCCGCCCATACCGGGCCGCAAAGCAGTATCAAGGGTAGCAATCCATACCAACGCATGATCGCCGCCATTATAGCACACCCGCAACGCACAGCGGAGGCGATGCACTGCGGGCCACATACGCAGCAGACCCCGGCCGCATTCGCAACCGGGGTCTGTTGTAAAATTTGGGGTGGATAAGCGGGCTCGAACCGCCGACCTCCAGGGCCACAACCTGGCGCTCTAACCTACTGAGCTATACCCACCATGTCCTACTGTGCGCTTGGCGCGCCCGGCAGGAGTCGAACCTGCGACTAACTGCTTAGAAGGCAGCTGCTCTATCCGCTGAGCTACGGGCGCCGGTGGAGCGGGAGACGGGACTCGAACCCGCGACATCCAGCTTGGAAGGCTAGCGCTCTACCAACTGAGCTACTCCCGCTCGTCGCTTTCCCCCTGCGCGCGCTGGTCGGGGCGAGAGGATTCGAACCTCCGACCTTCTGGTCCCAAACCAGACGCGCTACCAAGCTGCGCTACGCCCCGTAAACTGCTGTCTAGTATAATCGCTGCGGCGGAGTTCGTCAACCAGGGGTGTTGCGAATGGGAGACGGGGAGGATGGGGATTGGGAGAATGGGCGCACGGGGGCGGCAAAGCCGGCGGTGTGGGCGAACGGGCCGGGCTCCCGCCCTGTTCCAAACGGTGACTAAGAGCCCACCGGGTCGGGTACTCGACCTGCAACGCCGGCCTTCCCCCATTCCCCCATGCGCCCATTCTCCCGTTCTCCCGCGTGCGCCTTTGACGTGGCGCGGCGATTTCCGGTACAATATGGCACTTAACGGGGGATAACGCCATGTCGATGACGATCACTGAGAAGATTCTCGCCGCGCACGCCGGGATGCCGGAAGTGCATCCGGGGGAATTTGTGCGCTGCAAGCTGGATTTTGTGTTGGGCAACGATATCACCGCGCCGATTGCCATCAACGAATTCGGGAAGATGGGCGCGTGCTGCGTCTATGATAAGGCGCGCGTCGGGCTGATCCCCGATCACAGCACGCCGAACAAGGACATCAAGTCCGCGCAGCTCACCAAACAGATGCGCGAGTTCGCCAAGGCGCAGGCCATCGAGAACCATTTCGAGGTGGGCCGCGTGGGCGTTGAACACGCGCTGCTACCCGAGCAGGGGCTGGTGGGGGCGGGCGACTGCATCATCGGCGCCGATAGCCACACGTGCACCTACGGGGCGCTGGGCGCGTTCTCCACCGGCGTGGGCAGCACCGACCTCGCGGCGGCGATGGCGCTGGGCGAGACGTGGTTCCGTGTGCCGGACAGTCTGCGTTTCCGCTTCTTCGGCGCGCGGCGCCCGTGGGTGAGCGGCAAAGATCTGATCCTCTACACCATCGGCAATATCGGCGTGGACGGCGCGCGCTACCGCGCGATGGAGTTCGACGGCGAGGCCATCGCGGCGCTGTGCATGTCCGACCGGCTGGCGATGTGCAACATGGCCATCGAGGCGGGCGGCAAAAACGGCATTATCGCACCCGACGACATCACCCGCGCCTACCTGGACGGCCGCGCGAAGCGCCCCTACACCTTTTACGCGAGCGACCCCGACGCGTCCTTCCTGGAGGCGTACGAGTGGGATTGCCGCACCATCGAGCCGCAGGTGAGCTTCCCCTTCCTGCCTTCGAACACCAAACCGATCAGCGAAGCGGCATCGCTCAACGTGACGATTCAGCAGTCCGTGGTGGGCTCCTGCACCAACGGGCGCCTGGAAGACCTGCGCATCGCCGCCGCGGTGATGAAGGGCCGCAAGGTGCACCCCGACGTGCGCATGCTGGTCATCCCCGCCACGCAGTGGATCTGGCAGCAGGCGATGCGGGAAGGGCTGTTCGATATCTTCATCGACGCCGAAGCCGTGGTGAGCACGCCCACCTGCGGGCCGTGCCTGGGCGGGCACATGGGCATCCTGGCCGAGGGTGAGCGCGCCGTGGCGACCACGAACCGCAACTTCGTGGGCCGTATGGGGCACACGAAGAGCGAAGTCTACCTCGCCAACCCCGCCATTGCCGCCGCCAGCGCCGTGCTGGGCCGCATCGGCAGCCCGGAGGAGTTGGGGATGACGGAAGCCGATCTGGCTGCGTTTGCAGTGAAACTCGTCTGAACCCTTATTCGTCGGATTAGAGGATTACCTTGATTTTCCGTTTCGGAAGATCGTACAGGGTAATCCTCTTTCCGTTTGGTCGACCTGTTTGCAACGAATCCCCCGCGCGCTTGTCTAAAACGGTAGCGTGCGCAGGTACATCCATAGCCCAATGCTCCTTCTCTTACTGCTCGCGGCGATGGTCGTCGCGGCACGCGGCGCGTGGGCGGGGGTGAACCCGCAGCAAGTGCTGGTGGTGGTCAACGGGCGCAGCAGCGAATCGCTCGAGCTGGGCAACACCTACCGGCGCGCGCGCAACATCCCCTACCGGCAACTCCTCACGCTCAACACCGCCACCGACTTCGCCGTGTCGTACCAGACCTACCTCGACGAGATCGAAAAGCCGATCCGCGCCTACCTGGTCAATCAGCAGCTCGAGGACGACATCACCTGCCTGGTGCTGCTGCGCGGCGTGCCGATGCAGGTGAACGTGGGCAACGGGCGCGCCGTCGGCAGCCTGCTGGCAGCGATGAGTCTGCACGGCGAGGACGCCGCGCGCGTGCGCAACCCGTATGAAGGGTTCCCCACCGCCTTCACGCGCCGTGCGCCGGCGTTGCGCGGCATGTACCTGGTCACCGTGCTCAACGGGTATCACAGCGCGGACGTGGCGCGGTTGATCGCGCAAGGGGGCGCCGACGACGATGACGCGCGGCGCGACGCGCACTTCATCTTCCAAACGAGCCCGAATATCAACCGGGCCATCCATGAGGACGCGCAGCACCTGCTCACCCTGCGCGGCTTCAAAGCGGACCTGGTCAGCGCACCGCCGCGGACGAAGGATGGCGTGATCGGCTTCTTCTCCGGCGGCGTCTATAGCGGCCTCACCGCGGAAAGCGCCGCGCTGCCCTTTGTGCCCGGCGCGCTGGTCGACATCGCGCAGCCCTACGCCGCCGCCGCCAACAACTTCGACGAGACGCTGCCGCCCATTCCGCTATCGGTGAGCGCCTTCGTGCGCGCCGGCGCCGCGGGGGTGCACGGGGTGATCGGCGACGCGGGGATGGAGAGCATCCCGATGGCGGTGAACGAGAAGCTGCTCGTCGACCGCTACACCTCCGGCTTCTCGCTGGCGGAAAGTTTTTATGCCGCGCTGCCGTACTTGAGCTGGCAGAACGTGATATTGGGCGACCCGCTCTGCGCGCCCTACGCGCAGCCGCCCGCGGTGACGATCGACCTGGACGGCGCGACCGCGCGGGGCATGACCCCGGTGCGCGTCACCGCCATCGGCGGCGGGGCGGGCAGCACCATCAGCCGCCTCGACCTGTATTTGGACGACCGGCCGCTGAAGACGGTCTACGAACCCGGCGACAGCCGCGTGCACCTGCACGTCAACGACCACACGGTGACCTACACACTGCCGGAAGGCGCCACGTTGCCCGCGCTGCTCGACGGCCTGGCCGCCGTGGTGAACGCCGACGCCGACCTGCAACAGCCCGACGGCGTGCGCGCGGTGGCGCAGGTGGGCACCGGCACGTTGCGCCTGTTGGCGCGCACCGGCGGCGTCAACGGCAACGAGATATCCGTGTCGGTGAGCATCGAAAACGAGCACCCCGCCGGTCCCGGCGTCACAGCGCGGCCTGACGGCCCGCATTTGGCGGGCGGCGGGCTGGGCCCCATGCCCGCGCGCGCCACGCTCTCCTTCGTCGGACGGCGCATCAAGCCGGGAGACAAGGTGACGCTGGACGTGCAGCAGGAGCGCTTCCTCTTCACCGTGCCGGCGGACGGCGCGACGATGAGTAAGCTGCTCGACGCGCTGACGACGCTGGTGGAGAACTCCCCCACCCTGCAGAAACCGAGCGGCGTGCACGCGGTGCGCGACCCGCAGGGGATGCCCTGCCTCACGTTGGAGGCGCGCACTCCGGGCGAAGACGGCAACCAGATTCCCTTCCAGGTGACGGTGGAGCCGGTGGAAGGGTCGCAGCTCAAGGGGTATCCCGAGGCGCCTTCCACGCTTACCGGCGGGCAGGACGGCAGCGCCGCGGGGATGAACGTCGCCTTCGGCCTCGGCGACAAAACGGCACACGGGGTGTATATCCTTAACTCGGCCGCCCTCGACGACGGCTACCATCGCCTGCGCGCGGTGGCCTCTGACGGCTCTCCGGCGCAGGCGCAAGGGGTGCAGGACGTGCTGCTGCTGGTGCGCAACACGCCGAACGCGCCGGTCGTCGCGCTGCCGGAGAAGCTGGCGCCCGCCGCCGGCGAGATGGCGGTCACCGTCACCGCCGCCGACACGGTGACGCACGTCGAGCTATACGTCGACGGGCAAGCGCGCGCGTCGGCCACCGCACGGCCCTTCACATTGCGGGTGCCGTTGGCGGGGCTGGGACGCGGCCCGCACGACCTGTGGGCGGTGAGCGGCGACGCGAAGGGGAATAGCTACGTTTCCGCCCCGCAGACGCTGGACGTGCTGGCGCCGCCCGAAGTGACGCGCATCAGCCCCGACCACACGCTGCCCGCCGGGGAGACGGCGCACCGCATCTTCGGCACGGGTTTCTCTCCCAAAAGCACGGTGCGGCTGGCCGGCACGGCGGTGAAGACGGTCAGCTACGTCTCGCCGAATATCCTGGACGTCGTCTGCACCGCTGCCCCCGCCGGACGCGGGGCGGTGGAGGTGCATAACCCCGATGGCACCACGGGCACGCTGGACAACGGCTTCGATTATTATACGCCCGCCGCGGCGACGGTGCGCGTGACTCCGGGCGACGACGTGGTGCAGCCGGGCAGAACGGCGGCCTTCCGCGCCCAGTGCTTCGACCAGTACGCGGCACCGCTGACGACGCCGGTGGCGTGGAACGTGACCGGTGGCGCCATCACCGCGGACGGTCTGTTCACCGCGCCGGCGCAACCAGGCGCGGTGCAGGTGACGGCGAGCACGGGGGACGGCAAGGCCGTCGCCAAGGCCGCGGTGGTCATCGGCCCGGCGCCCCTCGACGGCGGACACGTGCAGCACTGGCTGCTGCTGGGCCCCTTCCCCGATGCCGATTATACCGCGCTGGAGACCGCGCTGATCCCCGAAGGCGAGGTGCAACCCTCCCACGGCGACAAGCAGGGGGCGGCGACGTGGGGGAGCGCGATGGCGGTGAACAACCTCGTCGATCTCGGCAACGCCTTCACACCAAACAACGACGTGGTGGCCTACGCGCACGTCTACCTCTTCGCACCCGCGCAGACGGACGCCGCGTTCGTCTTCGGCTCCGACGACGGCATCCGCATCTGGCTCAACAGCGACTTGGTCTACAACCTGCGCGTGCGCCGGGCTGCCAACCCCGATCAAACCACGCTGCCCGTCACCCTGAAAGCCGGCTGGAACCGCCTACTCGTCAAGGTGGACCAGGGCAACGGCCCGTGGGGCTTTTACCTGCGCCTGGAAACCCGCGACGGCAAACCGCTGCCGGGGATTACGTGCAGCCTGGATAAGCCGTAAGCAACCGGGGCGACGAAACCACAGATATCACAGATTTTCACTGATCTTTGGGCAGGGTGGAAAGGCCACAACAGATCAGACAGGTTCTTAGTCACCGTTTGGAAAGGGGCTAAGAGCCAGGCCCGCATTTCCACTTAGTCAACTTCGCACCGAGTCGGCTGCATTCGGCCACGATTGACCACTCCGGCCCCAGCCTCTTCGCTTTGCGTTCTCTGCGCCTTTGCGGTGAACGTTCTCCCGCCAGAAAAGGGCCATGTGCTTCCATAACTGATTTCGCATACCTTCGCCCCCCCGTTGGCGGCGCGGCCCGCTTCTGCTACAATCTCCTGGGAGCCTATCCATGTATCACATGACCGTCGAGGGTCGCTTCAGCGCGGCCCATTGCATTCGCGAACATCCCGGCGCCTGCCGCCGGCTCCATGGACATAACTACCGCGTGGTGGTGCACCTGACCGGCTCGGAGCTGGATGCCCTGGGCATGCTGGTGGATTACGGCGACGTGAAGCACGCGCTGACGATCGTGCTGCAGCCGTATGACCACGGGTATCTGAATGAACTGCCGGATTTCGAAACGGTGAACCCAACCAGCGAAGGGCTGGCGCGTACGCTGTTCCGGCAACTGCGCGAGACACTGCTCACCACGGACGACCTGCGCCGCCGCGTGCACGTGCGGGAAGTGGTGGTGTTCGAAGCTGAGCACCAGGGTGTCGGGTACGGGGAGGATTGACGTGCCGTTATATGAATTCGATTGTGGCGCCTGCCACGAAGTCTTTGAAGAGCTGGTGCCCATGGGCAGCACCGGCACCGGCCTGACCTGCCCCGCGTGCGGCAAAAGCCCGGTCACCAAGCGCATGTCCACCTTTTACGGACGCTCCGGCGGTGGCGGCAGCTATCAGGCCGTGGGCGGCCATAGCTGCAACTGCGGCGGGAATTGCGGGTCGTGCGGAGATAGCTGCACCTGCGGGCACTGACGCTCGTGCCACGTACGCATACAAAAGTCGGGACTGCCACCACTTTTCCGGGAACTCGATGCAAGTTCGGGTTCTGGTTGCAGAAAAGTGGTGGCAGTCCCGACTATTTATTTGCCTATCGCGTAATCGGCGGTGATGACGGTGTGCAGGCCGCCACGGACGAAGAAGTCGGCGGTGATGGTCATTTTTCGCGGGTGACAGGCGGCGACCAGGTCGTCGAGAATGCGGTTGGTGACCGCTTCGTGGAAGGTGCCCTCGCCGCGGAACGACCAGAAGTACAGCTTTAGCGCCTTCAACTCCAGACACAACGCATCGGGAACGTAGACGATGCGGATGGTAGCGAAATCAGGCTGGCCCGTCTTCGGGCAGACGCAGGTGAACTCCGGACAGGTGATGTCGATGGTATAGTCACGATCCGGATACGCGTTTTCGAACGTCTCCAGGTCTCGGCAGGGTACGGTAGCCATGGTTGTTCTCCGATAAAAGGCAAAGGATTCAAAAAGAGATTCCGAATCCGTCGTTGCTGAATACGGAGCGTATTATACCAAATCCCTTCCCGCAGGAGAATCGTGCGGGAGAAGCGAAGGGAGGGGTATGTCTGAATACCTGGAAGTCGCCATCCACGCCGCGCGCCTGGCCGGGCAACGGCAGCGCGAGGGGTTGTCGCGCCCCATCGAGGTGCGTGAAGTTGTGCACCATGACGTAAAGCTGGCCATGGACGTCGAGTGCGAGGAGCTGATCCGCGGCATATTGCGCGATGCCTTCCCCGCCCACGCGCAACTCGGTGAGGAGGAAGGCGGCGAAATCGCCACCGACACCCTCACCTGGATCATCGACCCCCTCGACGGCACGGTGAACTACTCCCGCCGCTTCCCCTACTTCTGCACCAGCATCGCCGTGGTGCAGGGCGAGGAAGCGCTCGCCGGGGTGGTCTACGCGCCGATGACGGACGAACTGTTCACCGCGGAGCGCGGCGGTGGCGCCTTCCGCAACGGCGTGCCCATCCACGTGAGCGACGTGGCGACCCTCACCGGCGCAAACATCTCCATGGGCTTCGCCAAGTCGCTGGAAAACATCACCCACATGCTCGCACATATGCGCGACCTGGCGCACGTGGTGAATAAAATCCGCATCATGGGCGCGGCGGCCCTCGACCTCTCCTACGTCGCCGCCGGGTGCTTGGACGGCTTCATGGAGCGCGGCCTGCGCACGTGGGACATCGCTGCCGGCGCCCTCATCGTCCGCGAAGCCGGCGGCCGCGTGGACGCCGAACCACTGGGCAACCACGCGTGGAACGTGCGGGCGGATAATGGGCGGATATGGGGAGAGTAATGAGAAATGAAAAGTACTACTCCGTTACGTATTGTCCCCGGAATGTTATTTGAGTACAATGCACACATGCGTTTGTGTGATGCGACGGCGACGCGTGATCGCCTGGAACAATTTGTGACGCCATTGCTCGCCCTGCTGGGCCGTGAAGAACGCCG
>CAIYQO010000152.1 GCA_903928345.1 uncultured bacterium
ATTGCCAAAGCGAAGAAGATCAAAAACTGGGCCTTCGCCACCAAAGACGATCTCATCACGCTGATGTCGGACACCGACCCGGCGAAAATCAGCGAGGTGACCAATGCACTGGCAGCCAAAGTTGCCGGCTATGGGCATGGCGCGCAACAAGCAGCCAAAGTCAGCGCCGCCATGCCGGTGGCCCCACCACCCCCATCGCCGGTGGTGACTGGTCCGGATTTCCGAGCGGTCGATGCACAGTGGACACAGGTGACCGCCAATCCGCAGGGACATTTCACCTTCGTCAAGGATGCGAAAGACCTGGGTGGCGTGCATCCCAAGCAAATCTTCCGCGACCCCGAGGGCAACGAATGGCTCTTCAAGCCGATGTCGGAGGCATACCTGGCGCACGGTGATGAAATGACCTATCGGGTGTCCAGGCTTTTCGATCCTGAAACGGTCGAGGTGCGCGCCGTCACCCTCAACGGACAGCGGGGCACCATCCAGCGGATGAAGACCGGTCTGGCGGCGCAGGCCGATTACGAAGGCGTGGCGGTCGGGACCATCGCGCCGGCGGAAGTGGCGCAACTCCAACAGCAGCAGGTTCTTGATTGGCTGCTCTCCAATCATGATGCCCATGCCGAGAATTTCCTGCGGATGACCAACGGGCGCATCGTCGGCATTGACCGCGCGCAGGCGTTCAAATACTTCGGGCGAGACAAACTGGCGATTGACTACAATCCGAACGCCACGGCGCAGCACCCGCGCACCCTGTATAACGAGATCTTCCGCGCGGTGAAAGCCGGAACGATGACCGTGGACCCGGCCCACACCCTGGCAGCCATCGAGCGCGTGGAGGCGCTGGCCGATGACGAGTATCTGGCGCTGCTGAAGACGTATGCGGAACAGCGTTTCGCCGGTGATGCGCGAGGGTTACAGGGGTTTTACGATGCCGCGCTGGCACGGAAGCATGGTTTGCGTGGTGAGTTCGAGGGTTTCTATCGGGGAGTGTTGGGCGATCCGAAATTCAGCTTCGATACGCTCGCTAAGCCAGACTTCGGGCGCTTGCCGCAGACGGTAGTCGATGAGATTGTCACCGATATCCCGAAGTTGGGCTACCAGGGGAAAGCCATCCCCTTCGATACAGATATGGTCGAGGATCAAAACCTGCTGATCTACACCGAGCACGTGAAGGGGACGCGCGGAGCGACCAGCACACGCACGGTCATGCGTATGAAGGTACGTACCGAACAGGAACGTCCGTTGCTGAAGGCCATTCAACAGGCGTTGAGCGCGGGCGGCACGGTACAGGTGGGGTCGCCGCTGCCGGAAGACACCTTTTACGATGCCATCCTGCAAGGCGTCAAAACGGTGAATCACCATCTCGGCGATGGCCAGTACAACGTGTCGAAGATTCAAGGGGCGACCGCGGTACGCGCGGAGTTGGAGAAGCTTCTCACCTCAAAGCATGCCGATGTGCAGACGATGGCGCGAGGGTATCTCGAAACGTTGCGTCAGATTGAAGATGCGGTGGCGCATGGACGCACGGATCGACTGCCCGCCTTCTCGCAATTCGTCGCCGCCGCACCCCGGCAGAGTAAAACAGCCTCTGCGTTCACGGTGACCAAAACCACCGTGCGCATGCCGAAAAAGCAAATCGAGCATGGCGAACTGACCGTGGTGAATGACGCCGCCTCGCTCAGTGACCTGTTGCATGGGGGTGGCAAGAGCGGCGTGCAATATGACCTCGATCTCGGCGAAGGCATGCATGCGATCTATCGCCCGTGGACGGGCGAGAACCTGTTCGCCCAGCGAGGGGAGTTCGAATTGCGCCTGCCGGATAAGCCGGCGGCAAAGGCCATCGACCGCGCGATGACGGTGATGGAGCAATTGGGTATTCCGGCGCACGTCGCGTCCCCGGAGGAGATGGAGTTGCTCTATCTGCACAAGCAAGCCTATCTGACGCTGGAACATAAGGAATCCGCCTACCGGCAACTCCTGGTCGATCTCGATGCTCGCGGCGCCGATACGCCCACCCGCGTCCAGACGTTGCGGGCCTACTGGGGCGCGAAATTGGGAGTCGCCGATGTGACGAAACTGCCGGGATACGACCCCCGCGGCGTCTACCAATTGGGCTACCTGGATCGCGGTGCACAGGCAGGCTATCGCCAGCAATTGCGCTTCGATCTTTCCGATGCGGATATACGGCGCCAACTGGATGGGTTTGCCCTCAAGCATCATGTCACCAATAGCAACGATGTGACCACGCTGGTGGATACCATGCTCTCCAACAACGGCGCCATGGTGAGTACCGTAGAAAAGATGCGCGTGGGCGTTCCGGTCGGCGGGATGTCGCCGGTCGAGGATATGAATACCGGTGGGGCCAGCTATTGTTTTACCCGGTTGGCGAAACACCCGCGTCGCGACACCTCGGCATCGGAAGGCTTCTATTTCAAAATCGAGATGATCCGGCGCATGGACGCGATCAGCTATGACCACGACGCCTTCGGGAAAGTCATCGGCGGGTATGTGGAGGAGCATCGGCACAGCACGGTCGACGCTTGGAAAAAGATTTATACCCGGAGCGGCAACGAGACGATCTTCAAAAACTCGGTGACATTGCTTGACAACATCGACGTGATCGTCGTCAATGGCTCGCAACGGAAACAGGCGTTGCTCGAGGTTTTTCGCAAGCACGGCATCACCAAGCTCCCGGATGGGCGCACGGTGGAGCAGGTCATTATTGTGCATTAGCGCAAGTGAGGAATTCGTATGACCCACGAAGAAGTGCAGCACGTGTTCGACCATCTCAACCAGACGGGCTGCTGGCTCGATATCTTCTGGCCTGATGGCGATTACACGCGCATTGGTGTGCAGGCGCGGATCGAGATCACGCGTGTCGCTGATGATGGCGCTGCCATCTGGGTGACGCTGTGGAGCGTCGGGTACCAGGAGGGCTGGCAGTATGTCCACACCGTCAAAGTGGTCCGCTGGTCATCGGACGATGCGCCGCTCGAAATTGACCTGGTTGATGAAATGGGACGGCAGTTGCATCTCGAGGCCATTGAGCCGTATACCGAGCCGAACGAAGCGGCGGTCTGGCAAGCGTGGCAGGCGTATCATCGTCGCGAGCAGGCGCTGTTCGCCCAGATCGATGCGACGTTGCGCGAAGAACATCGGCAAATCGCGGCCACGTGGCCGGAGGAGTAAACGGCATGCGGATACGATACTTCATTGAATACGCGCTGCGGCAGGATGCGCAGGCGCATCACTACTTCGAACCCATCGGCGTGTGGGCGCACGGTCCCGGACTCGGTCTGGATGTCGTGATGCAATACCTGCCGGGGAACGAGGAGGCGCAGGCCATTGCCGACGGCATTATCAACGAGCTCATCGAGCGGGGGGAGCGAACAGTGCCGGCGGATTTCCTGGAACAGTGGCAAGGGCGCATTTCGCTCTATCGTGGCGACCGCTCTCCGGTCTATGCCACCGACGCCGGCTGTGTGGATGATGTCGCGGTACGCGTGTTGGCCCTGATCAGCGCGGGGACGCCACTGGGCGATCCACCATTGCCGGTGTGTCAGCCGACTTAGCGCACCGGCGCTTCGACTTCTCCAGTCCTGTGCATCGCCGACCCGGATTCCCGGGTCGGCTTTTTTTTTGTCTTTTTTGAAAAATCCACGATTTTCACCGTCACTTTGATGGCCTGCCGTTTATGTAACTGATTGAGGGACTCTAATTCGACGGCAGGCACTGACTATGCAGTTGTTCTCCACAATTGAAGATCGTTTGGATTTTCTCCTGGAAGCCGACGCCGACCTGCAGGGCTTTCTCGGTCTCACCGCCGAGGGCGCCGCGCAGGAGGTGCCGGTTGACGTCACCACCGAGGAACTCCCCGAAGGTGAGCGTCCGAAATACATCACCAATTACATCGGGAGCAAGCAGAAGCTTGTCGAGTGGATATGGAAGCACACCCCGGACGGCGTGGCCTCGGTGTGCGATGCCTTTTCCGGTTCGGCGGTGGTCTCCTACATGTATAAGACCAAGGGCCTGCGCGTGGTCGCCAATGACCGGCTGCGCTATGCCTACCATGCCGCACGCGCCATCGTGGAGAATGACGACACCCGCATCAGCAGCGAGGAGCTGAACGCCCTGCTGCAGCCCAACGGCAAAGCCGCCTCTTTCGTGCAGGACAATTTTAAGGGCTTGTTCTTCGCCAACGGCGTGCATGCCATCATCGACCAGGTGCGCGCCAACATCGACGCGCTCTCCGGTTACAAGAAAGATATCGCCCTTTTCGCCCTCGGCAAAACGTGTATGTCCGGCAAGGGGGGCTTCGGCCACTTCTCCAGCAGCACCGATTACGGCAAGCGGCAGGATACCCCGGAGGAATTCAAGCAACGGTTTGCCAAAAACGTGGCGCGCATCAACGCGCTGGTCTTCAGCAACGGCAAGGAGTGTAAAGCCAACCAGAAGGATATCAATGCGCTGCTGCCCGAGGTCAAAACCGATCTTGCCTATTTCGATCCGCCCTATGCGACGGAGTTCAGCACCACCAATTACGAGAAGTCCTACCACTTCGTCGAAGGGTTGATGACCTACTGGGATGGGCTGGAAATCAATGCCGATTCGAAAACACATCATTACGCCACTGATCACCAGACGGTGACCAAGGCCAATGCCAATGCCTTCTTCGCCACGTTCCTGGCCAATGCGAAGCAAATCCCGCACTGGCTGATTTCGTATCGCGATCACGCCTATCCGAATGAAACGGAGATGCGGGCAATCATCGCCGACGCCGGCAAGGAGGTCAGTCTGCGCTCGCACGACCATCATTATTCGATCTCCTCGCGGCATGGCGATGCGTCCGATGCCAAGGAGTATCTGTTCATCTGCGCGCATGATGCCAGCACCCAGGCAAAGGCGGATGATGACGCGGAAGCGCTGGACGCCTCTGGGGAACTGGAAGAGTTGGAATTGCTCTCCTGCCTGGCTGGCAAAGCCGATGACGACCCGGTGCGTGTAACCGGCTACATGGGTTCGAAATACGTCATGCTGGGTTGGATTGCCCGCCAGGTGCCGAAAGAGGCGCACTCTGTCCTGGACGCCTTCAGTGGAGGCGCGAACGTCGCCTATCACTTCAAACGCCAGGGCTTGAAGGTGGTCGCCAACGACCTGTTGCGCTATCCCTATCACCTGGCGCGCGCGGTGGTGGAGAACAGCCACGAGACGCTCAGCGAGGACGACATCACGCGTATCCTGGCGCCCAACGCCGACGCCGGTGATTTCATCGTGCGCACCTTCCACGGCTACTACTATTCGAAGCCGGTGCTGGCGTGGCTGGATCAGGTGTGGGCGAACATCCAGAAGCTGCCCGGCTACAAGAAAGACCTGGCGCTGGCGACACTCGGAACCACGGTGAAGGCGAAGTCGGCCTTCGGGCAGTTCAATCGTTCGAAGAAGAACGCCAAAGGGTCGTCAGACTCCGCAGACGTGATGTCCGACCGGTTGGAGTCGGAGGCCGGGTTGAGCAATTCGCAGTTGACCAATGTCCCGGTGTCCGAATTCGTGGCGACGTTTCGGAAAACCGCGAAACGGTTCAACAGCCTGGTCTTCGATAACGGACAGGAGTGCAAGGCCACCAATCTTGATGCGGTGGAGGCCGTGCAAAA
>CAIYQO010000153.1 GCA_903928345.1 uncultured bacterium
TTGATTGGCTGCTCTCCAATCATGATGCCCATGCCGAGAATTTCCTGCGGATGACCAACGGGCGCATCGTCGGCATTGACCGCGCGCAGGCGTTCAAATACTTCGGGCGCGACAAACTGGCGATTGACTACAATCCGAACGCCACGGCGCAGCACCCGCGCACCCTGTATAACGAGATCTTCCGCGCGGTGAAAGCCGGGAAGCTGACCGTGGACCCGGCTCACACCCTGGCAGCCATCGAGCGCGTGGAGGCGCTGGCCGATGACGAGTATCTGGCGCTGCTGAAGACGTATGCGGAACAGCGTTTCGCCGGTGATGCGCGAGGATTACAGGGGTTTTACGATGCCGCGCTGGAACGGAAGCATGGTTTGCGTGGTGAGTTCGAGGGCTTCTACCGGGGGGTGTTGGGCGATCCGAAATTCAGCTTCGATACACTCGCAAAGCCAGACTTCGGGCGCTTGCCGCAGACGGTGGTCGATGAGATTGTCACCGATATCCCGAAGTTGGGCTACCAGGGGAAAGCTATCCCCTTCGATACGGATATGGTCGAGGATCAAAACCTGCTGATCTACACCGAGCACGTGAAGGGGACGCGCGGTGCGACCAGCACACGCACGGTCATGCGCATGAAGGTGCGTCCCGAACAGGAACGTCCGTTGCTGAAGGCCATTCAGCAGGCGCTGACCACGGGGGGCACGGTGCAGGTGGGGTCCCCACTCCCGGAAGACACCTTTTACGATGCCATCCTGCAAGGCGTCAAGACGGTGAATCACCATCTCGGCGATGGCCAGTACAACGTGTCGAAGATTCAAGGGGCGACCGCGGTACGCGCGGAGTTGGAAAAGCTCCTCACCTCGAAGCATGCCGAGGTGCAGACGATGGCGCGGGGGTATCTCGAAACGTTGCGTCAGATTGAAGATGCGGTGGCGCATGGACGCACGGATCGACTGCCCGCCTTCTCGCAGTTCGTCGCCGCCGCACCCCGGCAGAGTAAAACAGCCTCTGCGTTTACGGTGACCAAAACCACCGTGCGCATGCCGAAAAAGCAAATCGAGCATGGCGAACTGACCGTCGTCAACGACGCCGCATCACTCAATGACTTGTTACGTGGGGGTGGTAAGAGCGGTGTGCAATATGAGATGGACTTCGGCGACGGGATGCATGCCGTCTATCGTCCGTGGACGGGCGAGAACCTCTTTGCCCAGCGGGGGGAGTTTGAATTGCGCTTGCCGGATAAGCCGGCAGCGAAGACGGTCGACCGCGCGATGGCGGTGATGGAGCAATTGGGCATCCCGGCGCGCGTGGCGTCTCCGGACGAGATGGAGTTGCTCTATCTCCACAAGCAAGCCTATCTGGCGCTGGAACATAAGGAATCCGCCTACCGGCAACTCCTGGCCGATCTCGATGCGCGCGGCGCCGATACGCCCACCCGCGTCCAGTCGCTGCGGGCCTACTGGGGCGCGAAATTGGGGGTCGCCGATGTGACGAAACTGCCTGGTTACGACCCCCGCGGCGTCTACCAGTTGGGCTACCTCGATCGCGGTGCACAGGCAGGCTACCGCCAGCAATTGCGCTTCGATCTCTCCGATGCGGATATACGGCGCCAACTAGATGGGTTCGCCCTCAAGCATCATGTTACCAATAGCGACAATATCGCCACGCTGGTGGATACCATGCTCTCCAACAACGGCGCCATGGTGAGTACCGTGGAGAAGATGCGCGTGGGCGTTCCGGTCGGCGGAATGTCGCCGGTCGAGGATATGAATACCGGTGGGGCCAGCTATTGTTTTACCCGGTTGGCGAAACACCCGCGGCGCGACACCTCGGCATCGGAAGGCTTCTATTTCAAAATCGAGATGATCCGGCGCATGGACGCGATCAGCTATGACCATGACGCCTTCGGGAAAGTCATCGGCGGGTATGTGGAGGAGCATCGGCATAGCACGGTCGATGCCTGGAAGAAGATTTATACCCGGAGCGGCAACGAGACGATCTTCAAAAACTCGGTGACGTTGCTTGACAATATCGACGTCATCGTCGTCAATGGCTCGCAACGGAAACAGGCGCTGCTCGACGTCTTCCGCAAGCACGGCATCACCAAACTCCCAGATGGGCGCACGGTGGAGCAGGTGATCATCGTCCATTAGCGCAGGTGAGGATTGTATATGACCCTTGAAGAACTGACACACGTATTTGACCATCTGACCCAGATTGGATGCTGGCTCGGTATCTTCTGGCCCGATGGCGATTACACGTGGATCGGGGTGCAGGCGCGGATCGAGAACACGCGCGTCGCCGATGATGGGGCTGCCGTCTGGGTGACGCTGTGGAGTGTCGGGTATCAGGAAGGTTGGCAGTATGTCCACACCGTCAAAGTGGTCCGCTGGTCATCGGACGATGCACCGCTCGAAATTGACCTGGTTGATGAAATGGGACGGCAGTTGCATCTCGAAGCCATCGAGCCGTATACCGAGCCGAACGAAGCGGCGGTCTGGCAAGAGTGGCAGGTATATCATCGTCGCGAGCAGGCGCTGTTCGCCCAGATCGATGCGACGTTGCGCGAAGAGCATCGGCAGATCGCGGCCACGTGGCCAGAGGAGTAGGCAACATGCGGATACGGTACTTCATCGAATACGCGCTACGGCAGGATGCCCAGGGGCATTACTACTTCGCACCCATCGGCGTGTGGGCACACGGTCCGGGACTCGGTCTGGATGTCGTGATGCAGTACCTGCCGGGGAACGAGGCGGCGCAGGCCATTGCCGACGGCATCATCAACGATCTCATCGAGCGGGGAGAGCGAACAGTGCCGGCGGATTTTCTGGAACAGTGGCAAGGGCGCATTTCGCTCTATCGCGGCGACCGCTCTCCGGTCTATGTCACCGACGCCGGCAGTGTGGATGATGTCGCGGAACGCGTGTTGGCACTGATCAGCGCGGGGACGCCACTGGGTGATCCACCGTTACCACTCGCACAATCCTGAATCTCTGATTACGCATGTCGTGTCGCCCACCTGCAACGCCGCTTCCGGTATAGGCCGAGAAGCGGCGTTGATGCGTCGTTCCTCTCCTGTTACAACCGATCTTTGAAAAACCTCGAAAATACTTTATCAAGGTTTGCGAATCCGTCCCGCTCGCTCGTAAGTGGCATATAGAGCGTGCCGACAACCCCGGTGCGCGGATGGATGTCACGCATGCAACTCTTTGCCACCGATAACGAGCGCATCGCCTTTCTGCTGGAAGCTGACGCCGACTTGCAGGGCTTTCTCGGTCTGACCGCCGAGGGCGCCGCGCAGGAGGCGCCGGTTGACATCACGGGTTCGACAAGCTCACCGCAGGCCGAGGAACTCCCCGAAGGTGAGCGCCCGAAATACATCACCAACTACATCGGGAGCAAGCAAAAACTCGTCGAGTGGATTTGGAAGCACACCCCGGACGGTGTCGCTTCAGTGTGCGATGCCTTCTCCGGGTCGGCGGTCGTCTCCTACATGTATAAAACCAAAGGCCTGCGCGTGGTCGCCAATGACCGGCTGCGCTACGCCTATCACGCCGCGCGCGCCATCGTGGAGAATGACGACACCCGCATCAGCAGCGAGGAATTGAACGCCTTGCTGCAGCCCAATGGCAAAGCCGCCTCCTTCGTGCAGGACAATTTCAAAGGATTGTTCTTCGCCAACGGCGTGCATGCCATCATCGACCAGGTGCGCGCCAACATCGACGCGCTCTCCGGTTACAAAAAGGATATCGCCCTCTTCGCCCTCGGCAAAACGTGTATGAGCGGCAAAGGCGGTTTCGGCCACTTCTCCAGCAGCACCGATTACGGCAAGCGGCAGGATACGCCGGGGGAATTCAAGCAGCGCTTCGCTAAAAACGTGGCGCGCATCAACGCACTGGTCTTCAGCAACGGCAAGGAGTGTAAAGCCAACCAGAAGGATATCAATGCCTTGCTGCCCGAGGTCAAAACCGATCTCGCGTATTTCGATCCGCCGTATGCGACGGAGTTCAGCACCACCAATTACGAGAAGTCCTATCACTTCGTCGAAGGGCTGATGACCTACTGGGATGGGCTGGAGATCAATGCCGATTCGAAAACGCATCATTACGCCACTGACCACCAGACGGTGACCAAGGCGAACGCTAATGCGTTCTTCGCCACGTTCCTGGCGAATGCCAGGCAGATTCCGCACTGGTTGATTTCCTACCGGGATCATGCCTATCCCAACGAAACGGAGATGCGCCAGATCATCGCCGACACTGGCAAGGATGTCAGCCTGCGCTCGCACGACCATCATTATTCGATCTCCTCGCGGCATGGCGATGCCTCCGATGCCAAGGAGTACCTGTTCATCTGCGCGCATGATGCCCGCACCCAGACGAAGGCGGATGAAGACGCGGAAGCCCTGGAAGCCTGTGGCGAGTTGGATGAGCTGGAATTGCTCTCCTGTCTGGCAGGCAAAGCCGATGACGACCCGGTGCGCGTGACCGGCTATATGGGTTCGAAATACGTCATGCTCGGTTGGATCGCCCGCCAGGTGCCAAAGGAGGCGCACTCCGTCCTGGACGCTTTCAGCGGGGGCGCGAACGTCGCCTATCACTTTAAACGCCAGGGCTTGAAAGTGGTCGCCAACGACCTGTTGCGCTATCCCTATCACCTGGCGCGCGCGGTGGTGGAGAACAGCCACGAGACGCTCAGCGAGGATGACATCGCGCGCATCCTGGCGCCCAATGCCGACGCCGGGGATTTCATCGTGCGCACCTTCCACGGCTATTACTATTCGAAGCCGGTGCTGGCGTGGCTGGATCAGGTGTGGGCGAATATCCAAAAGCTGCCCGGCTATAAGAAAGACCTGGCGCTGGCCACACTCGGCACCACGGTGAAGGCAAAATCGGCCTTCGGACAGTTCAACCGTTCGAAGAAGAACGCCAAAGGGTCGTCAGACACCACAGACGCGATGTCCGACCGGTTGGAGTCGGAGGCCGGGTTGAGCAATTCGCAGTTGACCAATGTGCCGGTGTCCGAATTCGTGGCGACGTTTCGGAAAACCGCGAAACGGTTCAACAGCCTGGTCTTCGATAACGGACAGGAGTGCAAGGCCACCAATCTTGATGCGGTGGAGGCCGTGCAAAA
>CAIYQO010000154.1 GCA_903928345.1 uncultured bacterium
CGGGCGGCGTCGGCGCGGGCTCGCGCAGCACGGGGGCGGCGGGTTGCGGGCGCGGTGCCGGGCGCGGAGTCTCCACCACCGGCGCGGGGGGCAGCGGGCGCGGTGCCGGGCGGGGGGCGTCCACCACGGGGGCGGGGGCGACCGCGCCGTCGCCGGCGATGACGCGCAGGCTGAACAGTTCGACCAGCAGGCGCTGCTGGCTGTTCCAGCGCAGCTCATTTTCCGCTTCGCAGAAGAGCGTGACCGTGCGCATGATGTTTGCCTGGTCGGTGGCGCGCGCCTGGTCGGCGAGGCGCTTGCGCTGCTCGGGGGCGAGTTCCATCATGACGTCCGGGCCGCTGATGGCTACGCGCAGCAGATTGCGCCAGTGGAGCACCAGCTCGCTTACGAGTTGCGGCACGTCCTTGCCTTCGGCCATGATGCGGTCGATGAGTTCGAAGAGCCCCTCGGCGTCGTGGCGCAGCAGGCGGTCGGAATAGTCGAGGAGTAGCTCCAGGTCGATACCGCCGAGGATGTCGCGCACGTGCTGTGCGCCGATATGCACCCCGGCGTAGGCGGAGGCTTGATCGAGCAGGCTCAGCGCGTCGCGCATGCCGCCGTTGGCGGCGCGGGCGACCAGGAAGAGCGCCTCATCTTCGGCGGTCCAGCCCTCCTGCGCCACGACCCAGCGGAGGCGCTCCACGATATCCTGCAGGGTGATGCGGTGGAAGTCGAAGCGCTGGCAGCGGCTGAGGATGGTCGCCGGCAACTGGTGCGGGTCGGTGGTGCAGAGCACGAAGATCACGTGCGCGGGCGGCTCCTCCAACGTTTTGAGGAAGGCGTTGAAGGCATCGCGGGTGAGCTGGTGGACTTCGTCCACGATATAAAACTTGTAGCGCAGTTCCACCGGCGGGTAGTTCACCTGCTCGCGGAGCTGGCGCATGTCGTCGATGTTGCGGTTGCTGGCGGCGTCGATTTCGATCACGTCCAGCGCGTTGCCCTGGCGGATGGCCTGGCAGAACGCGCAGGTGTCGCAGGGGGTGGCGGTGGGGCCGTGCTGGCAGTTGAGCGCCTTGGCAAGCACGCGCGCGGTGCTGGTTTTGCCCGTGCCGCGCGGGCCGCAGAAGAGGTAGGCATGGGACACGCGCCCACTGGCGATGGCATTGGCCAGCGTCTGCGTCACATGTTGCTGCCCCACCAGGTCGCCGAAGTCGCGGGAGCGATATTTGCGGTAAAGAGATTGATAGGCCATGGTTGTTACGTACATTGTACCAGAAAAACGGGCGCGCGTCGCCGGGGGGAGGGGGTGAGCAACAGGTATATTCCAGGGTAACCAGGGTCGCCGCAAGGCGCAAGCCTGTCGCCGTTGCGGAAATTCGTGCCTGTCTCCGATACTGTTCAAGTATCGTTCCGCGCCTCCCGGCGCGCCCCCCATCCCCGCCCCTTCCCCCGTCACAGGACGTTACGGGGGAAGGGAGCTGCGTTTCGGCAGGCTGTGTGTCCTCCGCTTTCCCCCGCCCCCGTCACAGGACGTTACGGGGGAGGGGGTCAGGGGGGTGGGGGGGCGCATCTAGGACAGGTTCCCGTAAGTGAACCGTATTGAGCCAGTCCCCATTTTTCGCTTACCGGGTTACTTCTCCGTCGTGTCCTCTTCCAGCGCAGCCAGGGCGTCGGCGCCGGCGACGATGGCGGTGACGGCGGGGGGGGCGATGTGTTGGGCGGCGGCTTGCACGTCGGGAACCGTGACGGCGGTGGTGCGTTGGAGGAGCACCTCGCTGTAGTCGGGGCCGAGGCCGAGGATGTGGTTGATGGCGAGATCGACGCAGCGCTGGCGGTTCGTCTCGTGGCTCATCACGAAGGTGCCGTTGAGGCGACCCTTGGCGGCCTGCAGCTCCTCGATGGAGACGGGCTCTTCGCGGATGCGGTGCAACTGTTCGGTGAAGCCGAGGAGGGCGCGGCCGATGTTCCCCGGCGAGGTGCCGATGGCGAGCTGCAACTCCCCGGCCTGCCCCATGGCGACGTAGGCGCTGCGCACGGAGTAGGCCAGGCCCTGCTTGTCGCGCAACTCGGTGAAGAGGCGGGAACTCAAGCCCGCGCCGCCCAGGATGGTGTTCATCACCGCGGTGGCCGCCTGCTCCGGCGCGCCCAGGCGCGGGGCGTACCAGCCCTGATACACCTGCGCCTGGTGGGCGTCGGCGCGCGCCTCGGTGACAATATGCTCTTCCAGCAGCGGTACGAATTCCGGCAGCGCGGGGGCGGCGGGGCGGGGGGCGAGGCCGGCGAAGGCGTCGGCGAGGCGCGGCAGGACGTCCGCGGGCTGGAAATCGCCCACCAGCACCACGTTCATCGCCCGTGGGTCGAGGCCGTCGGCGTGCCACTGCTGCACCGTCGCCGCGTCGATGCCCCCCAACTCCGCCAGGATGCGCGTGCCGGTGTTGCCGTAGGGGAAGGCGGGAAAGAGGGTGCGCGCCAGCAGGTCCTGCGCCTGTTCGGCGGGCACGTCCAGCGCGGACTGGATCTCTCCCGCCAGCTTGGTGCGCTCCTTGTCGAGGTCGGCGAAGGTAGAGTGGAAGAGGATATCCGTCAGCAAATCGAGCACCGCGTCGAATTCGCGCGTGAGGAAGACGGCCAGCAGCATCCCGCAGTCGGGCAGCGTGATTTCGCGCAGGTCGATACCGCGCGCGTCTATCTCATACGCCAGCGCCTCCGCCGTGCGCCGCGCGGTGCCCTTCAGCAGCAGGCGGCTCGCCAGCTTTGACACCCCGGGCGTCGCCTCGCGCGCCGTGCCCCCGCGCATCGTCACCGCCAGCGCCATGCGCGGCGTTTCCGGTGCCGGCGCCATCAGCAGCGGCAACCCGCCGCCCAGTTCCGCGGTTTCCAGGTTCATGCGTTGCTCCCTAATAATCATACTCGTGCGCGTGCTCGTAATCGTAATCGACTGTGGGTTATAAATTCACAGGGATGAAAGGGATGATAAGGGATATTAAGGATGTTTTTATCAATTTTCGATTACGCGCACGCGCACGCGTTACGAGTTGGCTGGCCCCACCGTCACCGCGCAGAGCGCTTCGGCGGGGAGGTATTGGGCGGCGCAGCGTTGCAGGTCGTCGCGGGTGAGGCTGCGCAGGATGGGCAGGTAGTCGGTATAGTTCGACGGGTTATTCAGCCGCGCCATGGAGTCCGCGAGGCCCATGGCGATGCCCGCGGCGGTCTCGGCTTGCGCGGCGAACTGCGCCTCCAGGCGCGTCACGGCTTTCTCCATCTCTTCCGTGCTGGGCGGCTCGGTGTGCAGGCACTGCACCTCGGCACGCAGCAGTTCGAAGGCGGCCTCCGCCGCGTCGGGGCGCACGATGCCGTAACTCAGCACGTTGCTGCTGTCGCGGTATGTCCAGTGCGTGCTGCCCACGTCGAAGAAGGGCGTGTTCGGCAGCCCCTCCACCAGGCGTTGATGCAGCCGGCTGCTCAGGCCTTCGCCGAGGATGAGGCTCAGCACATCGAGCGCGATGGTGGTGCGCAGGTCGACGGAGGCGGGGCCGAGAAATCCGAGCACCACGTAGGCCACGTTGAGGGGCATGGTGATGCGGTCCAGGCGCGGCGTGGACGGGGGCGCTTCGACCGGGAAGGAGGGGTGCGCCACCGGGTGCGCGGCGGGGAAGGCGAAGTATTGCGCGATGTCGGCGATGGCCTGCTCCGGGTCGAAGTCGCCGCAGAGGATGGTGATCATGTTCGACGGTTGATACCAGGTGCGGTAGTACGCCTCGATGGTGGCGCGCGGCACGCCGGCAACCACTTGCGCGGTGCCGATCACCTCGCGCCGGTACGGATGGGTGGGGTAGAGCAGCTCGGTGAGGCGTTGCAGCGCCTGCCGCCAGGGGTTGTCGCGCCCCATGTTGATCTCTTCCAGCACCACCATGCGCTCGCGCTTGTCCGTCGGCGGGGAGGCGGGGTCGAAGGGCGGGCCGATTTCCGTGTCGGGCAGCGCCGCGTTGAGCAGCATATCGGCGTGCAGGTCCAGCGCCAGGTAGTAGTATTCCGCCGCGTCGCCTTTGGGCAGGGTGGCGAAGTATTGCGTCCAGTCGCGCGAGGTGCTGGCGTTGATGCGCGCGCCCACGCCTTCCAATATGCGGTCGAAGGTGCCGGCGGGGTAGCGCGCGGTGCCCTTGAACATGAGGTGCTCGAGGAAGTGCGAAATGCCGGTGTCGGCGCCCGTCTCGTTGACCGAGCCGGTGCGCACCACGGTGTGCAGATGCACCACGTCGCCCGGCTTAGGCACCATGACGATCTGGTGTCCCGAGGCCAGCTCCACCCACTCCGCGGGTTGTTGCAAATACGGCAGGCGCACTTGCTGCCGGCGCGTGATATCCACTCCCACCTCCCGATCGAACGACCAAGCGCTTACTTCCCCGTGCGGGCGGGGTTCCCCTGCCGGGGAGAATTCGGATGCAGGATTCAGGATTCAGGATTCAAGTTACGGACGACGAATCGTTTTCTTACGAATCGGGCGACCGAGGTCGCATCTGATCGGCCATGCGGCCAGCCGTCCACCTGCGTGGACGGGGACGTAAGATGTCGTGCTTGCCGTCTTCTGCCTGAATCCGCATCCTGAATCGCGTTACAACGCGTCCGGCAGCGTGTCTCCCGTGGTTAGCTCTTCGATGGCTTGCACCATTTGCGAGACGTAGGTCATGCTCGATCCGCCGCCGAGGGCGGCGGCGACCAGGCCCATTTCGATCATTTCCTCCGGCGTGATGCCCAGTTTGAGGGCGCGCTGCACGTGGAAGGGGATGCAGTACGGGCACTTGGCGAAGACAGACACCGCCAGCGCGGCCAGCTCCTTGGTGCGCGCGTCCACCCGGCCCGGCGCCAGCGCTTTGTCGGCGAAGTCGATATACGCCTCAAAGGCCTCCGGGGCCGCCTGATGGATGCGCGGATTCGTCTCGCGCAGGCGCTGCAGGAACTCGCGGGGATCGAAACCCATGGTGCACGCTCCTTTTGCGGTTATGGTAGCACGGCGGAGGCGGGGGATGCGTTGTAGTAGGCGCCCAAAGAGGTGAGGGGGTGACGGGGTGAGTGGGTGACGGGGTGGCGGGGAAAATCCGCGGGGGTTTGTGAGGAAAGGTGTGCAGTGCCGGGGGGGATGTCGCGATATCGTGGCTCGGGCGGGGGTGGGATCCGGCATAATGCGGGTGTGCAGTGATGGTGTCGGGAGCCCGGAGGGTTCCTGCCCGATTTTCCGGCAAGGATGCCGGAATTTGCAAGCCTTGTGAACGCGTCCAGGATGGGCGTCCTTTCACGGGAGGGGAAGGCTTGCACGTCACGCCCGGAACCGACTTGTGTTCCGGGCGTGACATTTGTTTTGGGGGAGCGAGACGCAATACGCGCGCAGCGGGAATGTCGTTATTTGGAAGTGGAAGAGGCAAGGAGGGCAGTATGCCAATGACATTGCGGGAACTGTTGGCGTATCAGTGTTCGCGGATGCTGGCGCTGGAGCGCGACATCTGGCAGTTGAATCGGTTGATGATGCAGGAGAGTCGCAATCCGCGGCTGCGGCAGTTGCTGCAGGATCACGACGGGCCCAGCCGGCAACGCATCAGCCACCTGGAACAGGTGGTGGATCGCCTGGGCGGGGTGATGGGGCCGGAGACGAACGCGGTGACGCAGGGGATGTTCCACGAATATCGCGAGCTGCTGGCGGCGAATCCCCCGCGTGAGGCGGTGGACATTGCCAACGTGCTGGATGCCGAGAAGCACGCGCATATGGAGATGGCCAGCTACAACGGGCTGATCGCGCTGGCGCGGCTGGTGGGCGACGAGGGGATTCTCCAGTTGCTGCTGCAAAACCTCAGCGGCGCCGAGCACCTGCTCACCCTTTTCGAGCGCGAGCTGCCCACGATCCTCTCCGAGTTGACGGGGCAGATGCGGAAGGCGGCGTAGCTCAGACGAGTTTACAGCAGCGCGGCCGGCGCCCGATGAGGGCTTCCAACGGGCGTTGCAACCAGCGTGTCAGCAACGCTTCGCGGTTGCACATCGGCTCGACCAGCACGGTGTAGAGGCCCAGCCGGTTGCCGCCGATGATGTCCATCGTCATCAGGTCGCCGATCATCGCGGTGGTTTCCGGCTCGGTGTCGAGGAGGGCCATGCCGCGGCGGAAGCCGTGCGGCAGCGGTTTGTAGGCCGACGTCACCCACGGGAGCCCCAGGCGCTCCGCCACGGGGGCCACGCGGCGAGTGTGGGCGGCATTCGTCACCACGCAAGCGCGCAGATCGTAGGTGCGCAGGCGCGCGAGCCACGCTTCCACGGCGCCGGACACCTCCTGGCTGCGCCAGGGGGCGAGTGTGTTGTCGAGGTCGAGCAGCACGCCCCGCAGTCCGCGCTCGCGCAGGGTCGCGCAGTCCAACTCCTCTAGCCGATGTACCATGTGATGGGGTCGAAACCAATCCCGCATGACTCCATTATCCCCGCTGGACCCTTGCTCGTCAACGACGACGCCACCTCTCGCTCCCTCACCAACGCCGGGGCTCCTCTTCGTAAACCGCGACATCGCTGACGGCTTTTCCCTCGTGTGCCGCGCTGCATCCGTGGGAGAACGTAGGTACGCCATGAAGCGCCACAACGCCGAGTCCGGGGCACGCAATGCCGTGCTGGTGGTCAATACCCGCTCGCGCAGCGGGCGCAGTTTGTATCGCCGGGCGGTGGCGCTGCTCACGCGCCGCGGGGTCACGCTGACGGAGGCCCACGCCGTCAGCGACCCCGACGCCTTGCCCGGCGTGGTGCGTGAAGTGATCGCGCGCGGGGCGCGGCGGGTGATTATCGGCGGCGGCGACGGCACGATCAGTTCGGTCGTGGGCGCCTTCGCCTATCGCGACGTGGTGCTCGGTCTGCTGCCGCTGGGCACGGGCAACACCTTTGCGCGTACGCTGGGCATCCCGTCGAAGTTGGAAGACGCGGTGGAAGTGATCCTGCATGGTCAGGTGACAGGAGTGGATTTGGGGCAGGTGGGCGAGGCGTACTTTGCCAACAACGCCGACATCGGCGTCTCCGCCGACATGGCGCGCAGCACGTCCTCGGGGTTAAAACGCTTCCTCGGCAAGCTCGCCTACGTGCTGGTGGGGGCCGCGGTGGTCACCCAGCACCGCTCCTTCCTCTGTCGCGTGCGCACCGAAGACGGGCAGACGACCTTTCCCACGCATGAGATGATCATTGCTAACGGGCGCTTTTTCGGCGTCACGCTGCTCGATGCCGATGCCTCCGTGCATAACCGCACCTTCACCGTGTGCATCATGCAGACCCTCAGTCGGTGGGAGCTGTTCATGCTGTGGGCGCACTTCCTGCTCGGGCATCCCTCCGCCTTCCGCACCATCCGCTGCTTCGCCGCCCACGACCTCTGGGTGGACGCCGACCCCCCGCAGGAGATCGATGTCGATGGCGAGACCCGACTGCACACCCCCGCGCATTTCCGCGTTGCGCCGGACGCGTTGAAGGCGCTGATCCCGCGACCGGCAATGTGATGGGGCGAGTTAACCACAGAGACACAGAGGCACTGAGAGAAATATTTGGGCCGGGTGAAAGGGCGACGAGCGATCAGGTTTGTTCCTGGTCACTGTTTGGAAAGGGGCTAAGAGCCCGGCTCGACCACCTACCCAATCCCCCGATTATCCGCCATAATAGGTTGGGAAGGGGATTGCTGATGGTGCGGTATCCGGTGCCGGCGGTGGGGGCGGTGATTGTGCGCGCGGGGGCGTTGCTGCTGATTCAGCGCGGGCAGGCGCCGGGCAAGGGGTTGTGGTCGGTGCCGGGCGGGCACGTGGAGTGGGGCGAGTCGCTGACCGACGCGGTGCGGCGCGAGGTGTGGGAAGAGACCGGGCTGACCGTAGAGGTCGGCGCGCTGGCCGGCGTGCGCGATTATATCGAACGCGACGGCGATGCGGTGACGCACCACTTCGTGCTGCTGGACTACTATGCCACCGTGTTGCACGGCACCGCGCGCGCCGCCGACGATGCCGCCGCGCTGCGCTGGGTGCCGCTGGCAGAGTTGTCCACGCTGAACATCACCCCCGCGCTGCTCGATCTGTTGCGTGAGTTGGGGCTCATGTAGGCGCAGGCTTTAGCCCAATGCCGTTCAATTACGCTTGGTACGTCCGCCGACACGCGGACCCCACCCCCGCCCCTCCCCCGGGCGCCTCGCACGACTCGGCTGGGAGAGGGGAGCACCGGGGTGGGTTTTTCGCTCCCGTCATACGCATTTGATACCAGGTTTCCCCCTTCCCCTCGGGGGGAAGGGCAGGGGATGAGGGCCGCGTGCAGGAAGGCGAAGCGAGCTTAATTGAACGGCAATGGGCTTTAGCCTGCGTGTAGGCGCAGGCCATAAAGGGGTATCGCGCAGGCTGAAGCATGCGGCTACAATGACCCCCTGCTACGTTTACCATTCGGGTATACTACCGGTATGCTCACTGAATTGACGGATATCGAAGTACGCGTGCTTGGGTCGCTGGTGGAAAAGGCGATCACCACGCCGGAGAATTACCCGCTGTCGCTGAACTCGCTCATCGCGGCGTGCAACCAGAAGACGAACCGCGAGCCGGTGGTGACCTACACCGGGCAGACGGTGAACACCGCGCTGCATACCCTACAGGACAAAGGGTTGGCGAAGACGGTGATGGGCGGCGACAGCCGCGTGCCCAAGTACCGGCAGGACTTCGCCGCCGTCTACCGCATCTCGCCGCAGGAAGAGGCCGTGCTCGACGTACTCATGCTGCGCGGCCCGCAAACCGTGGGGGAATTGCGCGGGCGCGCCGAACGGCTGTATCCCTTCAAAGAGCTGAGCGACGTGGACGCCGTGCTGGACGCCCTCGCCGCGCGCGAGACCCCGCTCGTCGTGCGCCTGCCGCGTCTGCCGGGTCAGAAGGACAACCGCTACGCCCACCTCCTCGCCGGCATGCCCGAATTCACCGAAGAAGCCTTCGCCCCCGCGACGTCCACTACCGCCGAACGCCTCGCCTGCCTGGAAGACGAGGTGGCAACCCTGCGCGAAACGGTGGAAGCGTTGCGGGCGGAAGTGGCGGCATTGCGGGAATAGTCTGAACGGGATTTTGGGGGATTCCCTTGATGGGGGAACGGCTGGGGGTAGTGGATTTTACCTTTACAAGGATGAAGGGGATGAAAGGGATATAGGGGGATTGTAGGCTCAGACGGTTGGTGGCCAGCACGGTTTGGAAGGTCGGCGGCAGCCCCGCGCTTTGAATCGGTGCAGTGCTTGTGACCGATTTTGAGTTTTTCCCCTATTGGAGATCGCGCAGGGGCACTATCATCTCCACCCGGGCGCGGGGCTGCTGCCGACCTTCCAAACCGTGCTGGCAGCATACTTGCACCAGTTGCCCATCCCCTTTATTCCATTCATCCCCTTCGTCCCTGGTGATTACTTGAAGAGTGACGAGTCGATTACGATTACGAGCACGATTACGAGCAGACAACATGCTATAATACCCCCAGCACACCCCTTTCTCGGGAGGCCTGTCATGCGTTTCCTCTGTCTCGTCGGCTTGCTGCTCTCGGCGTGTTGGGCGTTTGCCGCGCCGGAGGAGCCGTATGCGCTGGATAACCTGTTGCAGCGCATCCCGCCGTTGACCCACGACGCCAGGGGGCGCTGGCCGCTCATTGCCTGGGAACCGTTCATCCTCTCCGCGAAGGACGACGGCTTCAACAAGGGCGTGCCGCTGACGAAGGCGCAGTACCAGGCGTTGGCAGCGCGCGGGTTGGCGCAGGCGATTCGCCTCACGCCGGCGTACATCCCCATCGCGAAAGCGCTGCAGGACGCCGGTGTGCCGGTGATCGCGATGGAGGGCAACGGCGGTGACCTGCCCGCCACGCTGGCGGACGGCGGCGCGCACCAGTTGCCCGCCGACTACAAACCCACCGAGATCGTGCACGCCTGCCCCATGCTGCTGGCGGGGTGGAACACCGAGGCGAACAAGCTGCGCGCCACGCTGAAACAGTTCAAGGATGCCGGCGTCACCCTCGACGCGGCGTGGCTGGACTGGGAGAACGAGCCCATCTGGTCGCGCGAGGCGTGGGAGCAGTCGCGCCGCTGCCCGCGCTGCCAAAAATTGTTCCCGCCGGGCATCCTGGACGACTATTACGCGTACCGCGACTTCATCGTGCGCTATCGGCAGCAGCTCTTCAGCACCTACCTGGCGGCGCCGATCCGCGAGTTTTACCCGGCCTGCTCCATCACCAACTGGGCGGTGGTGTATTCCGACCCCGCGCGGCGCACCTTCCACTACTGGGGCCGCTTCAACTTCCCGCCCATGGACGCCGGCCTTTTCACCGCCACGAATCCCGTGGCCTACGGCAATGACATCGCGTATTCGATCCTGTGGGATAAGCTGTATCCGAAGGGCACGCCGCTGGACGAGGCGCACATGGACCGCGTCTACACCTATCTGATGCTGGCGCAGATGTCCGACGACGCGGCCAACCGGCAGGCGTGGCGCGTGGAGGCGCCGGCCATTCCGTGGGTGTGCCGCTACTGCCCGGATATGGACGACCCCAAAGTGCCGATGCTCTCCGCGACGCGCTACCGCGAAATCTTACGCCACCTCTGGCTGCGCGGGGCGGGGGGGATGCAGATCTTCAACGCCTACCGCCCGAAAACCCCCACGCTGCGCCTGGAGGAGGTGGCCGACGCCGTGGCCAGCCTGGACGAGGCGCTGGGGTACCGCGCCTTCCTGGAGCACGGCACGGTGATGAATACCAGTGTGCCCGAGGTGACGGCGCACACGCTGTGGTCGGGCCTGCGGCTGGGCGACGAGGCGATCGTGCGCGTCGTGAGCCTGGACCCGCAACCCCTGGGCATCACCCTGGCCACCTGGCCCGACGCCGATCTGTACCACCTCGATGCCCCCGTTGCCGGCGCCACGTACCACGTGACGAGGAAGGGCAAGGCTGTGACGGTGGAGGTGGTGAAGTAGCTAGAACGCGAACGGCACCGCCCGCGCCGGGGTGGTCAGCGTCAGGCTGTCCCACGCCCAGGCGAGGGTGTCACCGTCTTCGTGCAGGGTGGGGGGGGCATCCACCTCCGGGCCGAGGGTGGCGGCGACGGCGAGGGCCACCGGGCCCATTGTCGCGGGGTCGAGGGGGTGCGCGGGGCCGGCGTAGCAGAGGCCATCCAGGCAGACGCCGCCGTCGATTTCGCCCGGTGCCCAGGTCACCGTCGCGTCGCCAAAGCGGCCCGGCGGGGCGTAGAGCACCACGCGGCGGTCGCCGGCACGGAGGGCGTAGCGGTCGGCGCCCAGGGTTTCCACACGCGCGCCGACACCGAGCAGCTCGTAGCGCACGCGCAGGTCGGTGATGGTGTAGACGCCGCCGGGCGGGCAGTCCAGGGACGGGTGGAAGTCGCCCGCGCCGGTGAAGAGGCCGAAGGCGGTAAGCACGCGCGGCCCCTGCTGGGCGCTGCGCACGGCGGCCCCGGCAAAATCGCGCCCGTCGTGCAACACGCGCACGCGCAGCACCACGGCGGGGTCGTCGGCGGTGCGCCAGTAGGCGAGCACGGGCCGATTCTGGTTCCACCCGGTGCCGTGGCTCACCGAGCCCAGGCAGGCGTCGTCACAGAGCCAGGTGACGCCGTACGTTGACGCTTCTTCCGTCTCCCGGCGGATGAAGCGGCGGCGCACCTCCACCTCGGGGGCCGGCAGCCGCACGAAGCGCGCGCGCAGCTCCTCCGGGCACGGCAGCAGGCCCGCCTGCGGCAATTGCGACGTGCCGGCGGGCACCGACGGGTGCACGGGCACCGGCGCGCCCGTCATCGCCGCCAATCGCCCCGCGGTGTGCGGCGCCAGCCGGTTGCTGTAGGCCCGGCTGTGCGGCCCGGCCCATTGCGCGGTGCCGGGGTGGAAATGCTCGGCGATGGTGCCCCAGATGAACGCGCGCAGAGCCTCCGCGTCCGCGCGCACCCCGGCGTCGCGCACCAGCAGCAACATGCGCTCGCACTCGTCCAGCGCCACGATGGTGTAGGTCGGGCTGTTGTACTCGTTCAACCCGCCGTGGAACTCGGTACTCTCCATGAAGCGCCGCAGCCGGCGGCGTCCGTAGGCGAGCAGGCGCGGCTCGTCGAGCAACTCCCCCGCCGCCGCGGTGACCGCGGCCCCCATGAGGGCGATATTCGTGTAGCTCGGGCCGACGTTGCGGCGGAAGATCGACCACGCCGCGTGGCCCAGGCTCTCCCCCATGCGTACTGCCAGCGCGTCGGGCAGCGCGTCGCGGTGCAGCACCAGCGCCTGCGCCAGCCGCGCGCCCAGGAAGTCCGCCCAGTTCCAATCCGGCGGCGCCATTTGTGGCAGCGGCTCCTCCAGCAGCCACGACCAGATGCCGTAGGTGGGGCTGACGGGGTCGGTGTCCTGCAGCGAGACGACCTTGTCCAGCACGTCGCACGCGCGTCCCGCCTCGCCCGCCTCCAGCAGCGCCAGCGCATAGTCCAGCGCCAGCCGCGTGGAGTGTACCCACGCGCCCTCCGTCATGCGGCTGTGATAGCCGATGGCGTGAAAGGTCTCGCCCACCATACACAGCGCCGGGTCATACCGGCGGTCGTAGTCGGCCAATATGTCGTGAAGGTTCGTGGTCATGGTTGCTCCGGTGGTCATGATTCGGCGATTATCAGAAGTTCGCCCCCCACCCCCCGGCCCCCTCCCCCGTAACGTCCTGTGACGGGGGAGGGGGAGTTGGCTGGGAGATTTTCGCAATCGCCTTAGATGATTTCTACCTTCTCCCCTTCCGCGCGGCCTCCTCCACGCGCAGTGGGATGATGCAGCCGGGAGCGGGAAAGAGAATCCTGAGGAGGGACGCACATGACTGAGTATCACGTGTGGACGGATGTGACGGAGAAGCAGACGATTAAGGCGCATGAGCCGCGCGAGGCGGCGGCGAAGTATCATGAACTGGTGGGGAAGATGCCCGATAAGTGGGACGGCACGCTTTTTGTGCGCGACGAGTCCAACAAGGAGGAGTGGACGTATCGGCGGCGCGCCGCCGCGTGACGGGGTGACAGGGTGAGGGGGTGACGGGGTGACTCGGATTTCGCACCCGGTCGCTGTTCTCCGTGGGGGGGGCGCCACCACGGCGCCCCCCACTGGTTTTTAGAGGCCGCGCGTCAGGGTAATGGTGACCGTGCCGCCGCCACTCTGCGCATCCTGCGTCAAGGTGCCCTGCAGTTGACCGGACGTATTCAACGCCATGATCCCTGTCTCGGTGCTGGTCTGCGTCAGTGAATACGTCACGGTTAGCGCTGTGACACCGGTGTCTGAAATCGATCCGGTCACCGCGCCGGTCTGGTTGAGCGCCGAATTGTACTCGCTTCCCCCGAGCGTGCCATCCGTCCCGATGACCAGCGTGATCGTGCCGGTCTGCCCGTAACTGGTCGTGCACGTGCCCGTGTAATTGCCGGCATAGGCGTTGCCGCTGCCATTCACGAGACTGTTCGCGATGGTACTGCAGCCGTTGAGCATACACAGTAACCCGAGTAGTAGAACTAATGCGATGACCTTCATTGCTATTTCCCCCGTGTGAGATCGAATATCTGATTTGACTATTCGTGCCGGGAAAGATTAAGACCTGTAAAGAAATTGCCTTTGTGCGGATTATTGATGCGGCGTTTACGTGGTATGGGGGGGACCGGGTGCGGAAACAAACGCCGACCCCCACCGCGAGGCGCGGTGGGGGTCGGCGGCAGCCGCGTTGCCGGTGGGTGTTTACCAGGCGTCCGTGCGGAACGGGGAGGCGGGGAGGCCGTCCTTGTTGTAGAGGTTGGCCCCGGCGGGGAAACCGGTGAAGGCGTAGCGCACGGCTACGGGTTCGGCCACCAGCGCGCTGGAGACGACCACCGTGTCGCCGTCGATCACCGCGTCGGCCCACACGAAGACCTTATCCTTGGCGGCGATGGCGAACTGCGCCAGCTTGCCGTCCTTCATCTCTTCGGTCGGCTTGCGGCCGTCCTTTTTGCCGACCATCAGCCCGGCGCCGACGAAGTCGAAGGTGAGGCGGATCTTGTTGCCGTCTACCTTCGCCTCTTTGAAGATCGGGCCGCTGGGCACGATGTCCGCCTTGCCGTAGTCGTTCTTCAACGCCCACAGCGAGAGGCGCTTGCCCACGTCGTATTTGTTCTGCGGATGGATGTTGTTGGGGTCGCCCACGTCGATGGCGCAGGCCATGCCCACGTGCGGGAGGGTGATCGTCTTGGCCTGCGCGCAGCGGATCTTCGCGTAGCCGTCGCCGCCGGCCGGGGTGGCGTTCTCCGGCTTGTAGCCCGGGCTAAACGCCGCGAGCTGCACCAAGTAGAAGGGGAAGTCACCCTGGTTCCACGCGGCGCGCCAGCCGCCGATGAGGGCGCGCATTTTGTGGAAGTAGATGTCGCCGTCGCCGCCGTTGTTCTCTCCCTGGTACCAGAGCGCGCCGGTGATGGGATAGCGCGTCCACGGGGCGATCATCGCGTGGTACATGGAGAAGTTGCGCGGCGATTCGTTGACCGTCGGCGGGGCCGGAATCGGCCCATTCACCGCGAGGGCGGCGCGGGAGCCCTTCACCCAGGCGTCGAAGGCATCCAGTTGCGCGGGCAGGCGCTTCATATAATCGGCGAGCTGCGCGTCGTAGCCCCTCTTCATATCGCCGACTTCCGTCACCGCCGCGGCGCCTTGCGGGGTGATCCAGCTCTCGATGGAGGTGCCGCCCCAGTTGTCGTCGACGATGCCGATGGGCACGCCGGTCTGCTGGAAGATTTCCCGCGCGAAGTAAAAGCCCACCGCGGTGAAGCCGGATGCCGTCTGCGGGGTGCAGACCACCCAACTGTTGTAGGGGTTATTACGCGGGAAGTCGGTCGCCGGCAAGGGGGCCAGCAGGTGATCGAGCTTGATGCGGCGGATCTGCGGGATATTCGCGGCTTTGATATCGTGGACTTTCGCACTTTTCCTCTCGCGTCTCGGCCTTGCCTCTGTCCCCGGAGCAACGGCCCGTTATGAAAGGAACCATGGCGGGCTGACCTGAAGTAGATTGTATCTTACCCCACCCCCTTCAGGGATACC
>CAIYQO010000155.1 GCA_903928345.1 uncultured bacterium
CAGGGACATCGGATCGGCGAAGATGGCTACACAGGGACTCGGGGGCTTGTTCGGGTCGCGAAAGCCCTTGTCTCTCCTCCATGTGACCACCTGGGCAGGAAATTACCCAACGAAGGGGAAGTTCATTCAAACGGCTTCTTATACTTCATATACCGCGTCCGGCGTCGCCACTTCCACGCTGCGCCCGGACTCCGTAAGCAGGCCGGCGAGGGTGGCCGATACAGAGGGTTCGCCGTGGTTGAGCACGATGTGCGCGTCGCCGGTGTGGCCCAGCCACTGCAGCAGGCCCGCCTGGTCGGCGTGGGCGCTGAAGCCGTTGATGGTGATGCGGCGGGCGTTGACGCGCACCGGCTCGTGCTCGATAGTTACCTTTTTCGCGCCATCCACCAACCGGCGGCCCAGCGTGCCGCTGGCCTGATAGCCGATGAAGACCACCGCGGAGTCGCTGCGCCACAGGTTGTGCTTCAGATGGTGCACCACGCGCCCGCCGTTGCACATGCCGCTGCCGGCCACGATCACTACCCCGTTCTGCCCGTTGATCAGTTGCGACTGCCCCGGCGTCAGGCATTGCCGCAGACCGTCGAAATTAAAGGGGTCGTCATGCGCCTTCACCAGCGCGCGCGTGGCGTCGTCCAAATCGCCGATGTGGTGCTCGTAGACCTTCGTCAGGTTGATCGCCAGCGGGCTGTCCATGAACACCGTGTTCCGCGGCACACGGCCCGCCTCGCGCAACGCGCGCAGGTCGAAGAGCAAATCCTGCGTGCGCTCCAGCGCGAAGGCGGGGATCACCACGTTGCCGCCCGCGGCGAAGGCCCAGTTGATCGCCTCCGCCAGCTCGGTGACGGACTCCGCCTCCGTGCGGTGCAGCCGGTCGCCGTAAGTCGATTCGCAAAAGACCAGGTTCGCGCGCGG
Source organism: uncultured bacterium (assembly GCA_903928345.1). GTDB lineage: Bacteria > Armatimonadota > Hebobacteria > CAIYQO01 > CAIYQO01. Next base: position 913 of record CAIYQO010000155.1, read on the forward strand.
CGGACTGCTGAAGTCGGGCACCACGTTGCGCCCGGGCGAGCCGATGTCGCCGGAAAAGAGCACCGAGGAATCTTCGTTGCGGATCTCCACCGCCGCGGAGCCAAGAATATGCCCGGACTGGTGGAACACCACCTGCACGTTGGAATCGATGGGGAGCATTTTGCCGTAGGGGTGCGGGTGGAAGTAGCGCAGCAGGTGCAGCACGTCCTGCTCGTCATACATCGGCGGCGTGGCGGGCATGCCGGTGCGCCGCCCACGGCGGTAGTGGCGCTGAAAGTCTTCCGTCTGCAACCGCGCGGCGTCGAGGAGGATGAACTGCGCCAGGTCGCACGTCGCCGGGGTGGCATACACCGGCCCGCGGAAGCCCAGCGCGTGCAGATACGGCAGCCGCCCGCAATGGTCCAGGTGCGCGTGGGTGAGGAAAACGGCGTCGATCTCCTCCGGGTCGAAGGGGAAGCTCAGGTTGCGCCCGTCATCATCCGCGTGCCCCTGAAACACGCCGCAATCCACCAAATACGAACCGCCGCACGTCCGCACCAGAAAACACGACCCGGTCACTTCGCCCGCGGCCCCGACAGGGATAATCTTCATGCGGCCTCCTCGGAAAACTAGCCGGCATTGTTCATAACAGTTCGAATAATGCCACAGCCGGCCCGGCCGTCCATTAGTTCATGAATCATCCGGGCTAGTCAGCGGTGTCCCGTTTAGTGTACCACAAAGCGCGAAGAATTGCCGCCCATGTGCGACTTTCCCGCGAAACGGAGAAACCTCTCTCCCCCCGTGCGGTCTAACTTTTCGGAGAACGCGAGTTCCCCGTTGTCAAAGGAGCCTGCTGCTGATGCCCGTTCGTCCCCATAACGCGCTCATCCTCGCCGCCGGGCGCGGGATGCGCCTGATGCCCCTCACGGCCGAGTGCCCGAAACCGATGATCCCCGTGGGCGGGCGGCCCATCCTGGAGCACATCCTCCTCGGGCTGCGCACCGCGGGCGTGGACGAGGCGGTGATCGTGCACGGCTACTGTGGCGAGGTGATCGAGACTCACTTCGGCGATGGCGCGGCGCTGGGCATGCACGTGCGCTACCGCGCGCAGACGCAGCTCGGGGGCACGGCCGACGCCATGCTCACCACCACCGACCTGTGGGACGACGAACCCTTCGTGCTGCTGTGGGGCGATATCCTTTTCGATCCCGCCAACTACACCGCCGCGCTGGCGCGCTACGCCGACGACCCCGCGCAGCCGGCGTGCGTGCTGGGCGTGAATTGGGTGGACGACCCCTACGCGGGCGGCGCCGTCTATCGCGACGGCGACCGCGTGCTGCACCTGGCGGAAAAGCTCCCTCGCGGCACCGCGGGCACCCACTGGAATATCGCCGGCCTGATGGTGCTGGCGCCGTCGGTCTGGCGCTACCTCAAGCATACCGCCAAACCGGAAAACGGCGAATTCTACATCACCCAGGTGCTCGACGAAATGATCCGCTGCGGCGAGCCGATCGTCACCCACGAACTCATCGGCCAACGCCTGCACTTCACCGCCCCGGACGACGTCCAGGCCGCCGACACCGACCCCCGCCTCGCCGCCTGGTCCGCCACCTACGCGTAAACAGAACCGCCTCCCCCTCCCCCGTCACAGGACTTTAGGGGGGTGGGCCGGGGTGGGGGGCCGACCATAGGCAAGCGCACCGGGATGCAGCCTCCCCCTCATCCCTCCGCACCAAACCACAAAACCCCCGCGCCACGCATCCACGTGACGCGGGGGTTATTAGCGCGCCTCCCCTTACGCCGAGCCCGGCAGCATGGTAGTGCGCTCCATCGGCACCGTCATCGGCACCAGCCCTGCGGCCAGGCCGAACGCCCCGAGCAGCACCAGCAGGCCACTCAACGAGGCCAGCAGGCTGGCGCCCGCAACCGAGCCGACCGAGGGGGAACTGGCCAACTGGATGATGCCCCATAACAGGTACAGCCCGCCCACGATGATGGAAAACCAGCGCAGGCTGCTCGCGTTACGCACGCCGAACCCATACCAGAGGGACACCACCGCCGTAATCAGCCAGATCACCGAGGTGGTCACCAGCGCGCCGGTGCCGAAGCCGAACACTCGCGGCGCAATCAACCCGGCAATGCCGACCACCAGCAGCAAAATGCCCAGAAAGATAGCATACCATCGCGATAGCATCTATCTCCTCCTTCTCGCGCGGACCGCACAGGCGACGCTCGTCGACCGCCCCATTTACGAACCGCTCCAGGAGGCCACCAGATCCTCCCGCTATCGTCACGCTCGCGCCTTTCGTTCGCGCACCCTCAGTCTCCCGTGCCCCCCGCGCGCATAATCGGGTCGTTGTGCACTTTCATCAAGAGGAGAGCCCGCACCGCCCGGCGGCGAATGTGCTATACTAGCTCCATGCGGGCTTGGATGGCATTCCTGCTGCTGGGGTGTCTGGTCTTAGCGGGCCGGGCGGCGCCAAAGTCGGTGATCGGCGCGGTCGTCGCACGCCGGGTCAGCATGGTCAGCCTCGCGCAACAGCTCGACACCTTGCGCCCCTTCCTCCCCAAAGGCATATTGGCCACCTACGTGCTCCCCGAGATGAACGCCATGCTCGTGAAGGCGGATTCCGACGCCACCCTGCAGCAGTTCGCCCGCCTCATCGACGCGCTGGATCAGCCGGTCAAGCAGGTGATGGTGGAAGTGATGCTGGTGCAGCTCACCGCCAAAGACGCACAAAACCTGGGCACCAGTTGGGAAACGGCGGGCGTGCCCGTGTCGGCCACGTCGAACAACGGGGGCGGCGCCGCCGGCAACAGCGGCTTCCGCTACGCGCGTGGCAACTGTAAAGCGGGGTTGAGCGCCATGGAGGCGTCGTCGAAGGCGAAGCTCGTCACCGCGCCCTCCGTGCTCGTGCAGGACGGCGAGCAGGCGCAAATCATCATCGCCGACCCCGACAACGGCGTGCGCATGCTGCAGTTGGATAAAGTGACGGTGTCGCCGAAGAACGATGTCACCGTGCAGCTCGAGCCCCTCGTGCTCGACCCGAGCGTGCAGGCGATGATCCCCGTCGTGCGCGTGCGCTGCGGCGAGACGATCCTCCTCGGCGCCCTCAACGGCAACAGCACCCGCGGCGATAAAACTCACCCGCCGCTGGTGCGCGTGGTGCCCGTCCTCGGCGGCCTGCTCGGAAGCAGCAACACGGCATCCACCACCCCCATCACCGCCGTCTTCCTCACCACCACCGCCGTCAACCCCGCCCCCCTGGACACCGACGACTTCAAAGCCTGGGCCACCCCCCCACCCCGCTGGGGCGGATGAGGGGGCAAGGGGGAAATGGAAACCTGGGCATGCTGTTGAATCAGGTGAACGCTACCCCTAGTGTGAGCCTGAAAGGCTCCAATTCGTCAGCCTGGGGCGAAGCCCCAGGTGGGGAGCAAGGCAATCCAGAGCCCTGAAAGGGCGATATTTGACTTCGGTGAAGGGGATCACGCCCTTGCAGGGCTTATACCTGTTCGGCATCCGGTACCTGGGGCGATGCCCCAGGCTGACGAATTGGAGCCCTGCGGGCTCACGACCGGTAGTGTGCACCTGGGTCAACTGCATACCCAGGAATGGAAATTGCAAAAAGAAGTGGTGATAACTCCCCCTCCCCCGTAACGTCCTGTGACGCGCAAGGGACCAGGGGGGCGATCTTCTGCTCGGTTATGCAACACCCCCGTCCCGCATTTTAAAATTTCAATTTTCCATTCTTCACTTTGCATACCCCCGCTATATCTCCAAATCCCCAATCGTAAACAGCGGCTCATACGCATACCCCGCCGCTTCGATCCGCTCCCGCGCGCCTTCCCCGCGGTCGATGAGGGCGAGCACGGTCACCACGGTGCAGCCCAGCGCTTCCACCGCGGCGATGGCCTGCAGCGGGGAGCCGCCGGTGGTCACCGTGTCCTCCACAATCGCCACGCGCGCATTTTGCGGCAGCGGGCCTTCCACCTGCTTCTGCGTGCCGTGCCCCTTGGCTTCCTTGCGCACGATAAAGGCGGGAATCGGGTCGCCGTTGAGGAAACTCGTCAGCGACACCGCGGTAGCGATGGGGTCGGCGCCCATCGTCAGGCCGCCCACCGCCTGCACGCCGCGCCCCGCCAGTTGGGCCAGCATCAGCCGCCCGACCAGCGCGGCGCCCTCCGCCGATAGCGTCACCATGCGCCCGTCGAGGTAGTAGCTGCTCTCCTTGCCGGAGGCTAAAATGAAGTGCCCGCGAGAGAGGGCCAGGGTGCGGATCAGTTCCAGCAACCGTGCGCGATCATCTGTCATCGGTAAATCCTTCTTCGGGAAAGTCGTGTCCGTTGCCCAAAAACCCAGCAGGCTGATCCCCGCCCACACCACTTCGAGCACCACGAAGCCCCAGCGGCGCACGCCCACGGCGATGTAGCCCAGCAGAATCGAGCCCAGGATGTTCAGCCCCAGGTAGATCCGCGAGGTGGGCGACCAGCGCCCGGTGGCGTTCGCCCAGTAGGCCAGCAAAACGATGCCGGCCCCGCTCAATTCTATAGTCAGGGAAACCCAGGACGGCGCCATGCTCCCAGTATACCGACCCCGCCGCTCCCTGGCCGCTCGGACGGACAACATCCCTCAGATTCGCGCCCACGGCTGAAAATGCCTCTTGACAGCGCAGGAAACTATACGGCAGACTAGGCGCGGAAAAGTCGGGACTGCCACGACTTTTTCCGCGTGTGCCCAGTCGAACTTGCAAATCTATGGCGAACAGTCGTGGCTGTCCCGACTTTTCGCGTACCGGGGAGTCGTCCATGCCGCGCAAAGCCCGCCGCCCCTGGCAAGGTGTTGCCGCCGCCGCCCTCGCCGGCACGGTGGCCGCCGCCGTCACCTATATGCTCTATGAGCGCCCCCAGTGGCGCCGCACCGTGCTGGAATTCGGCCGCCACCTCCTCAACATCGCCGATGGCCTCCTCCACCGCCGCCTGGACTCGCGCGACGAATAACCCTCCCCGGGGTGCCCCCCCCCCGATTGTATCGGGGCAGGATATGGGCGCCGTCCCATACCTACCCGTCTCATTTATCATCCGCTGGAGCCCACAGAGACACGATGTGACAACCTTGGGAGGGCGAGCGTCCCCGCGAGCCGCGTGCGCGGCATCCGTGAATGAATGAAACGACGGTATGGACGTAAAACCAGTTCACACGTCCGGACCGTCGTCCATTGCCGAACCCAGCATACTTGCACGCGGCTCGCGGGGACGCTCGCCCTCCCAAAAATTGCGCCATCCCGTGCTCGCTGCTCCAGCGGATCAGGTTTTCGTCAACAGATATGGGACGGCGCCCCTACCCTACAGCCCAAAGGATAGACACGCAGACCGTAACGGCAAACATGAACCCCCTTCGATGACCGGTCAGCCGGTTTCAACCGGCTTGAGATCGTCAGCCTCCGGCTTTAGCCGGTGGCATAGCGCCGGTACCGTTTCTCCCATGACGGTCACCCGGTGGCACAGCACCGCTACCGATTCCCCCCCCCGCCGCAATCCGCAATCCGCAATCCGCAATTCAGAACACCCGTTCGCCATTTCCTTGACGCCCCCCGGGAAAACGGGTACGATACGGGTATCACGCGGTGGGGGGAAACGAGCGATGCGGTGGCCGTTGATCGGGGGCGGAGTACTGGTGCTGGCGCTGACGGGGTTCCTCATCGCCGCCGGTTGCCGGGCGAAGGCGGCGGGGTCGGCCGTCACCACGCCGACCGAACCCACGGACTACGCCTTCGACGCCGACCGCGCTTGGCAGGACCTGGTGAAACAGGTCGATTTCGGCCCGCGCGTGCCCGGCACCGCGGCGCACAAAAAGACGCGCGATTGGCTGGTGAAAAGCCTCGACCCCACCAGCAAAGCGGTCACGCTGCAGCCCTTTTCCCATAAACTCGGCGGCGCCGACGTGCAGATGTGGAACATCATCGCCGACTACCCCGGCACCGGCCCGGCCCCGCGCGAGCGGGTGATTCTGGTCGCCCACTGGGATACCCGCCCCACCGCGGACTACGATCCCGACCCCTTCAAGCGCCTCACGCCCATCCCCGGCGCCAGCGACGGCGCCAGCGGGGTGGCGGTGCTGCTCGAAATCGCGCGCCAGCTCAAAGCCCACCCCATCGCCCGCGACGTGACGATCCTGCTCGTGGACGGCGAAGACTACGGCCCGAAGGTCGACAACATGCTCCTCGGCGCGAAGTACTACGTCGCGCACCTGCCCAAAGTAAAGCCGACCTGGGGCATCCTGCTCGACATGGTGGGCGACAAAAACCTGGACATCTACCGCGAGCCGAACTCCGACCAGTACGCCAAAGCTGTGAACGACCGCATCTTCCGGGCCGCCAAAAAACTCGGGTACATGCTCACCCCGGAGACGTCCGGCTTCGTGGACGCCCCGTACAAATACGCCATCGATGACGACCATATGCCCTTCAACGAAGCCGGCGTGCCCATGGCCGACCTCATCGACTTCGATTACCCCGTCTGGCACACCACTGCCGACGACGTGGCCCACTGCGACGCCTACAGCCTGAAACTCGTCGGCGCCGCCGTGCTCTACGGCATCCAGTTGCCGTGACACGCGTTCCAAGTTCCACGTTCAAAGTTCAACGTGGTCGGTTCTATCCTCGTTGAACGTTGAACTTGGAACTTGGAACCGATTTCGGAGAAATCGCATGCACGAACGCCTCATATCCGGGACCGAGACGCTGGAAGACCTGAGTGTCACCTCCGCGCTGCGCCCGCAGCAGTTGGAGGATTACATCGGGCAGCCGCAGATCAAGGAAAACCTCACCACCGCCATCCAGGCGGCGCGTGGACGCGAGGAAGCCCTCGACCACGTGCTGCTCTACGGCCCGCCGGGGCTGGGCAAAACCACGCTGGCGCACATCATCGCCAACGAAATGGGCGTGGATATCGTCACCTCCTCCGGCCCCGCGCTGGAGCGCGCCGGCGACCTGGTGGGGCTGCTCACCAACCTGAAAGCCGGCTCCGTCTTCTTCATTGATGAGATCCACCGCCTGCCGCGCATCGTGGAGGAATACCTCTACTCCGCCATGGAGGACTTCTCCGTCGACTTCATGATCGACAAGGGCGCCTTCGCCAAAAGCATCAAGCTGCCCGTGCAGCCCTTCACGCTGGTCGGCGCCACCACGCGCGCCGGCAAACTCACCGCCCCGCTGCGCGAGCGCTTCGGCATCTTCTATCACCTCGACTTCTACCCCGACGACGAGCTGGTGAAGATCGTCAACCGCTCCGCGTCCATCCTCGCGATGCCCATCGAGCCCGACGGCGCCTCCGAGATCGCCCGCCGCTCCCGTGGCACCCCGCGCATCGCCAACCGCCTGCTGCGCCGCGTGCGCGACTATGCCCAGGTGAAGGCCGACGGCATCATCACCGTCGCCGTCGCCGATTTGGCCCTCGTCGCCCTCGGCGTGGATCAGTGCGGCCTCGACGAACTCGACCGCAAACTGCTGCGCACCATCATCGACTTTTACCAGGGCGGCCCGGTCGGCGTCGAAGCGCTGGCCGCCACCCTCAACGAGGAAAGCGACACGCTGGTGGACATGGTGGAGCCCTTCCTGCTCAAGATGGGCTTCCTCAGCCGCACCCCCAGCGGGCGCAAAGCCAGCCAACGCGCCTACACGCATTTCAACCTGCAACCCGCGCCGGGGGGGTTGTTCGAGTGACGCCTCTCGACAACCCGCCCCCCGGTATGCAATAATGCAGCAGATCGTGCTAGATGGGGGACTAGCGGTACCTTGTAGCCCGCAATCCGCTCCAGCGGGGTCGAATTCCTGCCCGAGGACGGGCGTTGTGGAGTCTGGGCGACACAAGGGGCGTTGAAGGCTGGGTCCGGCGCAACGGCAGCCATCGAACCCCGTCAGGTCGGGAACGAAGCAGCGGTAAGGTGTCACTGTCGTGTGCCGCCGACCGCCTGGCCGGAGCTACCTGTGTCGTGGCCGTCTGGAACGCCTTGCTCGACGGCAGGTGCACGATCACATCATTCCGCGATCCCGGTGGCAACACCGGGATCGCGCCCTTAGAAACTGTATTCAGGAGTCAGAAGTCAGGAGTCAGAAAAAGCTATTCCGCGTCTGCCCACCCATATACTGACTCCTGACTCCTGACTTCTGACTCCTCCCCAAAAGGACGCACCATGTTCATCGATCGCGCAAATATTACCATTGCCAGCGGTTCGGGCGGCGACGGGTCGGTCAGCTTCCGGCGCGAAAAGTTCGTGCCGCGCGGCGGGCCCGACGGCGGCGACGGCGGGCGCGGCGGCGACATGATCCTCGTGGCCGAAACGCGCATGCGCACGCTGTTGCGCTTCCGCTATGAGCGCCACTTCGCCGCGGAAGCCGGCCATCCCGGCGGCACCAACCAACGCCACGGCAAAAACGGCAAAGATATCACCATCACCGTCCCCGTCGGCACCGTGGTCTTCGAGGTCGGCATCGACGAGCCGCTGGTAGACCTCTCCCGCGCCGGCATGGTCGCCGTCATCGCCTCCGGCGGTCGCGGCGGCCGCGGCAACATGCACTACGCCACGCCCTCGCGCCAGACCCCCCGCTTCGCCGAAAAGGGCGAGCCCGGCCTGCGCCGCGAGCTGCGCCTGGAACTCAAACTCCTCGCCGATGTCGGGCTGATCGGGCTGCCGAACGCGGGGAAATCCACCCTGCTCGCCCACGTCTCCGCCGCCACGCCGAAGATCGCCGACTATCCCTTCACGACGCTCGAGCCCCAACTCGGCGTGGTGCGCGTCTCCGACGAGCGCGCCTTCGTCATGGCCGACCTGCCCGGGCTCATCGAGGGCGCCGCCGGCGGACGCGGACGCGGCATCGACTTCCTGCGCCACGCCGAACGCTCCCGCGTGCTCCTGCACATCGTGGACGCCTCCGGCGGCTTCGCCGGCGAACTCGACCCCTGGGAGGGCTTCCTCACCATTAACCGCGAGATCGGCCTCTACGGCACCGGCCTGGAAGGCCTGCCCATGCTCGTGGCCCTCAACAAAATCGACCTGCCCGCCGCCGCCGACTACCTGCCCGACCTCACCCGCAACCTCGAGCACGCCGGCTACCGCGTCTTCCCCATCTCCGCCGTCACCGGCGAAGGCCTCCCGCCGCTCCTCTACGCCATCGACGAAATCCTGCGCGCCCAGGAAGCCCTCGAGCCCGCGCCCAGCGCCCCCATGCGCGTCACCATCCAACGCGCCCGCCGCGAGCTGGAAATCACCCTCGTGGACGAGGGCCTGTGGGAAGTCACCGGCACCACCGTCGAGCGCGTCTTCGCCATCACCGACCTCGACAGCGAAGAAGCCGTCGACCGCATGCAACACACCATGGAACGCCTCGGCATCTTCACCGCCATGCGCGAACGCGGCGTAAAAGAAGGCGACAAAATCCGCATCCACGGCGTGCAGTTGACGTTTATGGAGTGAGGATAGGGCCAAACATCCCGTAGCGCATGGGCGCCGTCCCATGCCTGCCCGCCGTATACCTATTCCGATGGAGCCAACAGCCAGAGTCGACGACTTTGTCCCCCTGCTCCATCGGATCAGGAAGTCGGCGACAGGTATGGGACGGCGCCCATACCCTACATTACTTACTATACCCCAACCAAAACGGCCGCGCGATGCGACCGTCAACCCCGCAGCATTCCCCCCCACAAACGTCAATTTCCCCCGATATACCGCAGGTACAGCCGGTAGTCGGGGATGGTGTAGACGTGGTGGGTGAACTGGGAGAGCTGGAGGGACATGGCGAGCTTGTCGCACTCGGCGGAGAGGTAGGCGAGTTGCTCGTCGAGGCGATGGGCGGCGGAGGCGGACTCCAACCAGCGCTGCTTGGTCTCCAGCGGCAGGTAGAGCACGGAAGCGAGCAGGTAGGAGGCCATGATGGGGTCGTGCGGCAGGGGCAGGTTGACCACCTCGGTGTGGTAGCGGCGGCGGATGAGGTCGAGGTAGCGCTCGAAGAGTTCGGTGGCGCGGGTGATGCGCCGCTCGGCGTTGTGGCCGGAGTAGTCGTCGAGCAGCTCGATGCGGCCGGTGAGGTAGGGGTCCTGCTGCACGTAGTCCACCACGCGCATCCGCCGCTCGCCGTAGAGCACGGCGCTCACCGGCTGCTCGCGGTCGTCTTCGTAGAGCAGCAGCGCCACGGTGGCCAGGCAGCCGGTGGTGCAGGGGACGGACATGCGCGTGCCGCCGGTGTCACCCGGTGTAAGCACCACCCCGAGCTGTCCCGAGCGGTCCACGCACTCGCGCACCAGGTCGCGCTGCCCGTCCTCGTCGAACTGCAGCGGTAAGAAGGTGCCGGGGAAGAGCACCGCCGGCAAGGGCAGCAACGGTATTTCCGTAGGCACGGACAGCATGAACACACCCCACGACGCCGCTATTATACGCCCCGTTGCCCAAATCGGCAACGGGGCAGCTCCCGCGGCCCTATCCTTCCGTCACGGTAAGGTCGGTGACGAAGGCGTTCAGGCGCAGGTGCAGGGCGTCCAGGTCGGTCGCCGGCGGCTGGCCGGCAAGGCGGATGTCGCGCAGGGTGAGGCCGCGGATGTCGTGGTCGGCATCGGCGCCGGACAGCTCACTGGCGTAGAAGCGGTCGTGGTGCAGGGTGACGCGCTCCACGGTCACGTCGCGGATGCGCCCGCGCTCGGGGTCCTTGCCCCACACGTCGGCGCCGATGGTCATGTGCAGCAGTTGCGGATCGGCGGTGAGGGTGGCCCCCGCGGGATCGCCGGTGGTGCGGGTCGGCGCATAGATGTCGATGTCGTGGAAGCCGATGTCGCGCAGCGTGGCGCTGTCGGAGACGTGGATGCCCAGGCACCAGTGGCGCGCGAAGAGGATGGCGCAGCGCCGGTAGTGCACGCCGGTGATGGCGGCCCGCGTCTCGTAGGTCGGCCCCAGCGCGTAGCCCCAGTCGTTCCACACCACGCAGTCCTCCACGGTGATGTCCTCCGCGGGCGGCGCGGGCTCCAGCGTCTTCACGGCAAAGCTGTCGTCGTGGTTGCGCACGAAGCAGCGGCGAATGGTCACATGCTGCGCGTTGACACTGTTGATGCCGTCGCTGTTCAGCCGCCCGCTGATGATGCGCAGGTCTTCTACCGTCACGTGCGCGGAGGAGTGGATGATGACGTTCCAGTTCGCCGCGTCGCGCAGCGTGATGCCGGACAGCGCCACGTCGCGCGCCCCGCGCAGGCTGAGCATCGGGAAGCCGGGGTGCGGGATGCGGCTCGCATCCAATATGCCGCGTCCGCGCACCGTGACACCGGTCACGTTGTGCAGGGTCAGCACCTCGCCGAGGTAGAAGGTGACCTTCCACTGCTCGCTGTACGTGCCCGCAAAGCCCGGCGGCAAGGCGGCGTAGACCACGGCGCCGCCGGCCAGGTAGAGCGTTTCGCCGTCCCGCAGGGTGAGGGTGGAGATCTCGTGCACGCCGGGGCCGAAGTAGCGCACGTGCGGGTCGGCGGGGTCGGGGATATCCGTCTCCGGGGTGCTGATAAAGAGGTGCAGCGGGGTCTGATCGGAGTCGTCGAGGAGCACGGTGAGGTGCCGCGGGGCGTCGAGAGTGAAGCGCACGGCGCCGCCCTCCACCGTCGACGGGCAGGCGGGGAGCACCGCGGCGGTGATAAAGGGGCGCGCCGGGCGCACGGTCACCTCTACCGGACCGTCGCAGTCGAAGATGGCGAAGGCGGCCTGCTCCGCGGCGCAGTCGGCCTTGTGCGTCCACAGCCCGTCAATGGGGTCAATCGTGCTGCGCACCCGCGCGCCGTAGACGAAGACGGGCACGCCGTTCACGCTGACGGTATAAGCAGGCGACGGCGCTTCTGACGCGGGCGCGGGCCAGGTAATCACGCGGGTGGGCATGGGACGCTCCTCCGGTGCGGGGATATATCCCCTTTTCGCCCCTCGAGCGACGGATTCCTCGCCCTCCTGATTGCCGAAATCAGTAAAATTGGGTACTATTGCGCTTGCCTGTTAGGCATCCCACCAAAGGAGTATCCCATGTCTCATCTGCGTCTTGTTACGCTATTTCTGTGCGGCCTGCTGGCTGCTGCCGCGCTGGCGGAGGGTACCACCGGGTGGCGCGGCGACGGCACCGGGAGTTTCCCCGGCGCCACCGTGCCGACCGAGTGGGCGAAGGATAAGAACGTCGTGTGGACGGCCCCGCTGCCCGCGTGGAGCAACGCCACGCCGATTCTGGTCGGCGGCAACCTGTTCCTGACCGCGGAGCCGACTACGCTGGTGTGCGTGAACGCCGCCGACGGTAAGGTGCGCTGGCAGAAGGCCTTCGATTACCTGGACACGCTGACCCCGGAGCAGGCGACGAAGTTGCGCGCGGCGATGAAGCTGTCGGCGGATTGCCAGAGCAAGGCCGAGGAGATTAAGCGCGACCCGAGCAAGTTGGAGCTATATGACCAACTCGCGGAGCTGTGCAAGCAGGTCTCCGCCGACAAGGACAATGCCGCGCTGCTGCGCACCGCCCAGCAATTCAAAATGCCGGAGACGCACGGCGAGAACGGCTACACCTCATCGACACCGACGACGGACGGCACCAATGTCTTCGTGGTGAACGGCAGCGGCCTGGTGACGGCCTTCGATGCCGACGGCAACCGCAAGTGGATCGTCTTCCCCGCCAAGCCGCACCACGGCTGGGGGCACAGCGCCTCGCCGCTCTTCACCGCGGGCAAGCTGCTGGTGCAACTCGAGAATTCCGTCTTCGCCCTCGACCCGGCGACGGGCGCCACGCTGTGGCACACCGAGTGCGCGCAGGAGTGGGGTTCGCCGGTCGCGGCGCGCATCGGCGCGGTCGACACCGCCGTCTTCGCCTGCGGCGACATCCTGCGCATGGCGGACGGCAAGCGGCTGGCGCACCTGCAGGTCGGCCTGAATTACAGCTCCCCGGTGGTGCAGGACGGCGTGGTGTATTTCATCGACGGCGAGCGCCACTCGCAGGCCTACAAGCTCCCCACCGTGGCCGCTGACGAACTGACCCCCGAGAAGCTGTGGGACGTGAAAATCACCGGCAACCGCTACTACGCCTCCCCGGTGATCCACGACGGACTGGTCTATGCCATGAACCAGGCTGGCCACCTCACCGTGCTCGACGCCGTCACCGGCGCCACGGTGTATGAGAAGGACCTGGATCTGGGCCAGCGCACCACCGGCTACCCCAGCCCCGTATTGGCCGGCAACGTCATCATCCTCAGCAGCGACAACGGCACCAGCGTAGTGCTGCAGCCGGGCAAGGAGTACAAAGAGCTGGGGCACAACAGCCTGGAATTCTTCCGCGGCTCCCCCCTCTGCGCCGGCACCCGCATGTACCTGCGCGCGCGGGGGACGCTGTATTGCATCGGGAAGTAGTATAATACCAACGGGAGCAATCCAATGCATGCACGCATACAGGTCGATCAGGCCGTCATCGTAGAGTTCTGCCGGAGACATCATATTCGCAAGCTGGCCTTCTTCGGGTCGGTGTTGCGGGATGACTTTCGCCCGGACAGCGATGTCGACGTATTGATCGAGTTCGAAGAGGGCCATGTCCCCGGCCTGATCGGCTTGATGCGCATGCAGCTCGAGTTCTCCGACCTCATCCAGCGCGAAGCCGACTTCCGCCTCCCCGGCGACCTGAGCCGCTACTTCCGCAACGACGTGATCGCGTCGGCAGAGGTATTGTATGCTGCGTAAGGACGATCGTATTCGGTTGCAGCATATGCTGGAAGCGGCGCAATAAATCGTGCAGTTTGCCACCGGTAAGTCTTACGACGTTTTCCTGACAGACCGTGGACTCCAGCATATCGTGCTACATTGCATCACGATCATCGGCGAGGCCGCTGGCCGCATTGAAGCCGAAGTGCAATACCTGCACCCTGAAGTTCCCTGGCGACCGATTATCGCCATGCGCAACCGCCTGGTGCATGGATACTTCGACGTGCAACTGGATGTCGTCTGGAATACCGTCGAGGTCGATATCCCGGAAATCATTCGCCAGGTCGAACTGTTGTTGAACAGCGAATGATGGTTGTCAACAATCCTCATTCACTCTTTCATGCGACACTCAGAAAAGACGGCCATGCCAGCAGCTACCTCCCCGATTGCCTATCCCCGCCCCAACATCCTGCTCATCACGGACGATCAGCATCGGTGGGATTTTTTCGATGACCGCTTCGTGCCCTCCCTGCGGACGCCGGCACTGGATCGGCTGCGGCGGGAGGGGGCGGTGCTGGCGAACACCGTCACCAATTGCCCGATCTGCATCCCCACGCGCTTCACCTGGGTGCACGGGCTCTATGCAAGCCAGGCAGCGGCGTCGCTCACGGCGAACCGGCACGACTGGCCGACGGATCTGCCCACCATGCCGCAGGCGTTGCAGCGCGCCGGCTATCACACCGCGCTGGTCGGCAAGCTGCACTCCCGCGAGGGGCTCCGCGCCATCGACCTGCTCGACGAGGAGCCGGTGACGCGCGCGCGGGGCTTTCATGACGTGTGCGAGGTGAGCGGCAAGGAGCTGGCCGCCTGGTACGATTGCCGCTGGACGGCGCACCTGCGCGCGATCGGCGCGCTGGAGCGCTACCGGGCGGAGGTGCGCGAGAGCTGCTGGGCCTTCGGCGGGACGGAGCGCGGCGTGCCGACCTTCCTGGCGGAGGCGGACAGCGTGGACGGCTTCATCGGCGCCCACGCCCGGCAGTGGCTGGCCGACTACGATGGGCAGGAGCCGTTTTTCCTGCACGCCTCCTTCTGCGGCCCGCATAATCCCTACGACCCGGTGCGTGCCTACGCCGAGTTGTACGACCCCGCGGCGATGCCCGCGCCGCCGGGGGTCACCGACCCGGCGGCCATCCGTCACTGGCAGCGCATGACGGCGCTGTACTGCGGCCTCATCACGCAGATCGACACGGAGACGGGGCGCCTGCTCGACCTGCTCGACGCGCGCGGGTGGGCCGCAAACACGCTGGTCGTCTTCGCCACCGACCACGGCGACATGATGGGCCACCACAACCGCGGCACCAAGGGCCCGCCGTACGACACCTCCATCCGCACCCCCTACCTGCTGCGCTGGCCAGGGGTCATTCCCGCCGGGCGCACGCTGGAGGAGATGGTGGAGGCGGTGGACCTGCCCGCCACGCTGCTGCACGCCGCGGGGCTGGGCGACGATCCGCGCGCCCACCTGCCCCAGTCACCGGGCCGCTCGGTGCTGGACTACGCCGTCGGGCGCCGCGCCGCCCACCGCCCATGGGCGTTCAGCGAATTTTGCGTTCAGGAGGCCCACGGCTGGCGCCTGGTGCGCGAGCGTGACTGGAAGTATGTCCGCCACGCCGACGGCGATCTGCTCTTCGACTTGCGCGAAGACCCGTGGGAATTTGTCAACCGCATCGACGACCCCACGCAAGCCCCCCGCGTCAGCCGCATGCGCGGACAGCTCATCGACGCGCTGGCAGCAGCGCCCGACCGGGGAAATGCATAGGCGTTAGCTGACTGTAACGGCTTGTGTGTTCTCCGACCCGACGATAATGCTCTTTGAATAATGAATGTCGCTATGGTCCGCGGATTCGTGGCGATTGAAATCGCAGCTCGTTGGCCTTTCGGCCAACCGTCCGCCTACGCGGACGGGAGAAGGAAAAGAATTCACGATTTTGGTGCGTCCCCGTAGGGGGACGCCTGGCCGATGAGGCCAAATAGCTGCGATTTCAATCGCCAATATCGGCTAACATACCGATATTCAGGAATCAAAGAGCATTATCGTCGGGTGGGGAAATAGGCGAACGGTTCGTATAAGCTAACGCCCCCCTCCCCCATTCTCTTGACAGCGCCGGGCGGCACGCCTACCATACGAGTGAGGTGCATCCCCCATGGCGACCTGTGCGCGTTGCGGCGCGGCGAATCCCGACGACCATCGCTTTTGCAAGGATTGCGGCGGCCCGCTGAACCACGCGGGCGAGGTCGACGACGACACGATCATCATCAAGCTGTTGGAAGATCGCAGCAAACCCGCGACCCCCGCCGAGCGCATCGCCCGGTTGTGGCTGCTCGACCTCTCCGGCGAGCACGTGGAACGCGTATACGAGCTGAGCGACGAGCTGGTGATCATCGGGCGGCGCGAGGGGTGCGCGGTGTGCCTGCCCGGCACCACCATCAGCCGCCGCCACGCGCAGATTCGCCTCACCGACGGGCAATACTTCCTCACCGACCTGGGCAGCACCAACGGCACGCTGCTCAACGGCGAGGCGCTGGTGGGTGAGGAGCAACTGCGCGACCGCGACGAGATCGGCGTGGGGATTTACAAGCTGATCTTCCGCATGACGTGACGGGGATTAGACACACCGCACCCTGCGCCGCGGGTATACCATCCGTGACGGAGGCACATCATGGCGCTGCAATTGAACCACGGGACGATCAACGTGACGGCGGACGACCTGGATATCCGCCAGGTGCTGGAAGAGCTGTTCCTGCTGCTCGGTGCGCAGTTCGCCATTGCCCCCGAGGTGCAGGGCACGGTGACGCTCGACGTGCACAACGTGACCTTCGAGCAAGCGCTGATGCGCATCCTCGAGCCCGTCTTCACCTACCACATCGGCCCGCACGACGTGATCTACGTGCACAAAGCCGGCACCGGCTGGGCACCCGGCAACCCGAACATCGACTGACCTTGACGCCACCCTCGCCCCCAAGTACAATCATCACACCCGGCCCGGGTGGCGGAATGGCAGACGCAGCGGACTTAAAATCCGCCGGTAGTAATACCGTGCGAGTTCGACTCTCGCCTCGGGCACCACACTTTACACGCAAGATCACGCGCACAGCCTCGCTGCGTGCCGTTGGGGTACCCGGCAGCTTCACGGGCATGCTCGCGGCCGGCACGGGCTACCTGGTGCTTTCAGCCGTGCGCTCCACGAAGTGCAGCGGGTTCTCGCGCAGCGCGGTGAGGGCGGCGTCCCACATCGCCGGGGCATCGAGCAGGTGCACGGTGGCGTTCAGGCAGGGGCCGGTGCGCAACGCGGGGGCGGTCAGCAGATCGGCGATGCGGTCGTAGCGCTGCGCCCACCCCGCGAAGCCGTGCGTGCGGTAGGTCTGCGTCCGCTCACCCGCAGCGTCGCGTAGCCGATACGTCACCTCGGCGCCGAACAGATATGGCGGCACGCTGTGCTCCTCAATCGCGTGCATCGAAGTATTGGGCCGCAACCCGCACCCAAAGAAGCACACCTGTCCCCCCACCGCGCGCAGGCGACCGAAGGGGGAGTGCGAGCCGCAGGGCGTGGTATCCAGGCCATGCGACTGTAGCAGCTCCTCGGCGCGCGGGCCGACTCCGCAGACCGAGTGCGTTGGATGCACGCTGCGCCGCGTGCCGGGGCGCGTGCGGAAATACTCCGGCAAGGCGCCGACGTTCGACGGCGTGGTCGCGACATCGAAGACGGGCTGGTCGGGCGTCACGTGCTCATAGCTCAACGCCGGCATCAGCAGCGTACCCTCCGGGCCCAGCGCCTCCAGCCAGCCCCGCACCACCGTCTCCGCCCCGCCCGGCACCGGCCCCAGCGGGCGCAGGGCGGCGTGCACCAGCACCACGCCCCCGGGTTGCACCCCGAGGGCGCGCAACGCCCCGGCGATCTGCGCGACCGCCTCGTCTTCACGCATGAGATACTCCTCCCGCCGCATTACGGCGCCTTATACACGCTGATCTCCGTCGTCCACAGGTTGCGGTACAGGTCGCCCATCACGGTGTAGCGCAGCTTATTGGTGGTCACCGCCGGGAAGCGGTGGACGTGGGTGGTGCCGGTCACCCACAGGTCGTGCACCACGAGCTGCCAGTTGTCGTTCACCCAGGCTTCGATTTTGATCTCCTGCGGCACCGCGTCCGGGTGCGCCGGGTCTTCGTCCACCACCACGGTGTCGATGAGGGTGGGCTGCGCGAGTTGCAGGTCGAAGGCCGGGGCCGCCGGCGCGCCGGCCAGCCAGTAGGCGCCGTCGCGGCAGGTCTGCGCGGTGAAGTTGCCGTAGCCGCTGGTGAACCAGGGTAGCGGCTGCGCGTCGGTCTTCCCGTCGACGAGCAGCGCCGGTTGCCGAGTGATCTGCACCGCGCCGCGCCACCCGCCCGTCGCCACGTAGGTGATCCCCTTCACCGGCAGCTTGCGCGCGGCGTCGGGCACGGGTAGGACGATGGCGTCGGCGGGCGGCGGCACGCGCAGGGTGGGCGTGGGGTCGGGGGTCGTCAACACCGCGGCGGCGTCGTCTCGATAGACGCGCGGGGTGAGATCGACCGCCCACACCTGCCGGCCCTCGGCGCTGAAGCGGCTGATCTGGCCTTGCCAATCGCCGACCACCGTTTCGCCGGTGGTGCCCAGGAAGGCGATCTGCGCCCGCGAGCCGACGTTGGCCTGCCAGAGCACCTGCCCGGTGCGGTCGAGCACACCGATCTGCCCGCCACTGGTCGAAAAGGCCACCTTGGTCGCGTCGGGCAGGATCGCCAGGCTGTCGATGCCCCCCGTCGGCGCCACGTAGCCGCCGATTTGCCCGGCGCCCTCCAGGATGCGCACCGTGCCGTTGGGCTCACCGATGGTGAAGTGCAACCCGTCGGCGGCAAAGGCGGTGGCGTTCACGTCGGTCGGCGCCTTCCAGTGCCACAACGGCCGGCCATCGCGGAAGGCGAAGAACTCGCTCTCACCCACCACCAGGGTGTGCCCGTCGAAGAGCTGCGTGCGCCCGAGGGTGGCGCCCTGCGGCAGGGTCTGCTCGCCCAGCGCCTGCCCCTGCTGCCCGTCACGGAGGAGAATCTTGCCGCCGTGTTGCAGCACCATGCCTTTGCCGTCGGGCGAGAGCATCACCTGCGGAAACATGCTCGCGTTGGGGGCCACGTCGGCCTTCTGGCTCAGCGGCACGGTGTGGTGCACCGTGTCATCGCGCCAGAGGACTTTCTGCGTTTGCAGGTCCCACACCGCGATGCCCCGGCTGCCGCCCACGGCGGCGAAGCGCCCGTCGGCGGTGACACTGAAGCTGGCCTGCGGGCGGAAGCGCTCGCGCTCGACGATGGGGTGGTCCGCCGACCAGTCACGCGCCCCGCCGAAGCGCCGCCCGTCGGCGGCGAGGCGCAGGGTGGCCTTGCCGGCGCGGTCGTAATGCTTCCAGTAAGCGCAGGTGGGGTCGTTTTCGTAGCTGGTCAGCCAGAAGCCATCCGGCACCGCCACAACGTCGAGGGGGAAGAATTTGCCCGCCACGTCGCCGCCCAGCACCGTGCCGCCCGCGTCGAGGACGAAAAGGTTGTTCCCCCACCCTTTCAGGGCGACGGCGATGCGCTGCCCGTCCGGCGTGGCGGCCACCTGCCCGACGGGGATGCCCACCACCTGGCGCAGCCCGCGCAGGGGCGGCGTCGACGCCGTGCCCGGCAGCGCGGCGAGAGGCGTCGGTTTCGCGGCGGGCGCCGCGACCACCGCGGGCGGTTGCCGCAGCGCGGTAGCGGCCTGCAGCAGCCCCGCCACGTCGCCGGCCTGCACCGCCAAGCCATCCTCGGTATCGAAGACGGGCATGGTGACGAACTGGATCAGCGCGCGGCCCGGCCCGGGGTCGGTGGCGGTCGGTTTCACCGCCAGCAGCTCGGGGGCGACCACCTTGCTCGCTTGCGCGGGGGTCTCGAAGACGACGATCAGGTCGAACTGCTTGGGCCGCAGGCGCGTGGTGGGCTCGTAGCTGCCGACCTTGAACTTATCCCACCCGTAGGTGGCGCGGTCGGCCAGGTACGCCTCGGCGGTGAGCTGCACCACCTGCCGATCCGCCCGATCGAGGGCCGCCTGCGCGGCATCGACCGCCGGTTGGCAGGTCGCCTGCTGCGCCTTCGCCACGATCAGCGCGATGCGTTTCGCGTTCTTCAAGGCGGCCACGGCCTGCGGCAGGCGCGTCCACTCCACCGCCTGGGTCGCCGGGGTGAGTGCCGGCAGCGCGGGAGCGATCAGCTTGAGCTTCGCCTCCAACTGATGCCCGCCGAAGAGTTCCTGCACAGTGAGCGTCCAGGTGCCGGCGGGGTCGTTGGCCGCCAGCGCCAATTCCTGCTCCCACACCCCGCCGTGGGCGGTGCGGTCCAGGTCGTAGCGCACCGTGCCCGCCGGATCGGTGAGCACCACGTGCAGCGGGATGGCGCCGTCGATGGGCGTGCCTTTCGCGTCGACCACCTTGGCCAGCACGTGCAGGCGGGCATGGTCGGCGCTCTGCCCCCCGCCGAGTACGACGGCGGCGATGGGCCGCGGCAGCAACGCAAGAATCGCGCCGGGGAAGAGGCGCATGTCGGCGTCCACCAGCCAGTCCGCGCCGTCCTTCCGCGGGGTGACCGGGCGGCCGTTGAACACGTCGTAGATCGCCGGGGCCGGGCCGACGGGCAGGTGCAGCCGCACGGGGGTGACCGCCGGGAAGGTGGAATTTTCGTACCCGATGTAGCGGTGCAGATCGCCCCACGGTTGCGGCAGCAGGTGCAGGTTGACGGCGCACACGTAGCGGCACTGGCCCGCGCGCAGCACGCTCAGCCAGGTGGCGGGGTCGTCGCAATCGGCCAGCGGACGCACCTTGTCGCCCATGATCGCGTTCAAGCGGGTCGCCAGCCGCCCGCCTTCGTCGTCCTGCATATCGCGCCAGCGCACCAGGTCGTCGTTGCAGTTCGGGTCGGCATGGCTGCGCGTGAACAGGTTGCCCAGGTCGATTGCGCCCGCCGGCAGCACGTAGCTATCATCGAGGCGATTGGCATACACGAGCCCCCCGTGCGCCTGGAAGGCCTGCAACGGCTTGAGCAGATCGGGCGGCAACGCCTTGGGCAGGCTGACGATAACGGCCTTGTACCCTGCCAGCAGCCCCATGCGCACCTTGTCGTCGGTGACCACCCCGGCGGTGTGATGGGCGTAGTAGCAGGTGGTGAGCGCCGCCGACATCTGCCACCAGGCGGAGTTGTAGCTGTACGGCTTCGCGGGCACCGCCGCTTCTTCGTAGAAGGAGCGCCAGACCGCCACCGTGTCCTCCGGCTGGCTCGCCGCCGAGATGCCGCCATAGAGCTGGCTGAGCTTCAGCGCCGGAATCACGCCGCGGTGCAGCCGTTCGGCCCACACGTTGCCGGCCACCGCCAGCTCGTTGCGCCCGGCGCCCTGCACGCCGCGGCTGAGGGCCGTCATCAGGTCGCGGTAATCCTGTCCGCCGGTGCCGTCTTCCTGCCAGTCGCAGTTGCCGTAGGCGAAGGTCGGGACGCCGGGCCGCCGCCAGTCCTCGATCTGGCTGATGATGGTCGCCGGGTGGTAGTATTGCTCCTCCATGTGGTGCGTCGCGATGATATCCATGCCGGCGGTGGCCTTGTCCGGGTCGTTGTACGTCCAATCCAGGTGCCACCACTGCTGGCTGCTCACCTGCAGCCGCGGGTCCACCTTGCGGATGGCCGCGCGCCAGGCCGCGTAGTCCCGCGGCAGCACCTCGCTGCGCGCCACGTTGGTCAGGTAGGTCTCCTTCGTGGCGCCGTCGAGGGCGGCGGGCAGGGGCAGCGTCGCCACCCGAGCCGTCAAGTCCGCCTTCTCGCGTTCGGTGCGCACGTTGTCCCACCAGGTGGTGAAGGGCGCCCACAGGTCGTGGTAGTTGATGCCGGCGAAGGCCGGGTAGGCGCTGTAGCGCTGGGCGGTGGCGGCGAAGAACTGTTGCATCGCCCCCTGCTCTTCGGGCAACGAGTTGAGCGCGGCGAAGTGCAGGTACGGCTGATAGCGCGCCATCATCCCCAGGCGGGAGGCGACGTCGAGGTAGGTCTCGAAGTCGCCGGCGCTGTTCTGCATGGGCAGCACCACGTCGCGGAAGCCCATCTCGGCGTGCAGCTTGGCGTCGGCCACGCGCGTGGAGCCGCCGCCCATCTGCGAGTGCACGCAGGTGATGAAGTCGCTTTTGAACTGCGGGTCGGTGATAGCCACCACCGCCTGCCCGCTGCCCGCCCCGACCGGCAACCCGACCGCGACGGCCAGGTAGACGCCCGGCTTCAGCACGCGCGTCACCGCCGCGGGCACCACCGCCACGCCGGTGGCGTGGCCCCCCGCAGGCACGGCGCCCAGTCCCAGCGGTGCCTGCCACACTGTGACATCGCCCAGTTTCAGCGCCAGTTTGGCCTCGCGCAGGTCCACCGCCTGTTCGGCATCCACGGCCACCGCGATGCGCACCGCTTCACCCGGGGGAAAGCCGGTGCGTTTGCGATCGGTCGCCGGGGTGAGCAGCGCGACGGCGCCTTGCGGCTTCAGGGTCACGTCGCTCGCCACCTGCAGCGTCGCCAGACCCGGCTGCACCGGGCCGGCGGTGAAGCGCAGCCGGTAGCGGCCGTACAGGCCCGCGGGCAGCGCCAGATTCCACGGCTGCATCCCGTTCGCGGGCGTCCCGACGATGTCCTTGGCGACGAGCGGCACGGGGGTCCACACCGGATCGACCAGCGGGTCGCCGGCCACCGGCGCCAGCCAGGCCTGCAGATTCAGCGTCGGGTGGTTGTCGTTGGGCAGGATATTCGCCTGCGGCACGTAGCCGAGTAAGCGCGAGGAGATGGTGCTGGCACTCACCGGCACCGCGCTGCCGGAGGTGAGCGTGTCGTCGGGCAGCTCGACGGCCAGGCGGTCGAAATCGCCGCCGCGCTGCAGTAGCACTTTGCCGTCCGGTCCCACCACCACATAAGCCAGCCCGGTGTCGCGCCCGTTGTTGCGCCCGCCGCCGGGCACCAGGTAGATGTTGTTGTCGGGGCCGAGGGCCTGGTCGGCCCAATCGCCCGCCGGCAGCACGTATTCGGCTTCGAGGGTGTCGGTGGCGCGGTCGTAGCGACCCATTTTGCCGCCGGGCAGGCGGACCAGCAGTTTGCCATCGGACCGGATGTCCGTCACGGAGTATTTGAACGCCGCCCAGGTGTTGTCCTTCTGCAGCACTTTGTTGCTCATGAAGACGGTGCCGTCCGGGGCGATGTCGATGCGCGGCCCGACGCCCGCCGGCGGATCGAGGGTCAGCAGTTGCTTATCCTCCGGCGACAGCACGTGGATCTTCTTATCGTAGGCGCTGTAGTCCCACATGCGGTAATCGGGGCCGACGGCCACCGACTGCGCGCCCCCCTTATCGACGTTGCCGCCGTCGCCCCGAAAGAAGCGCACCGGCACGAAGCGGTTGGCGCAGCCGGGCCGGTCGAAGATGTGCGTGCCGGTGGCGAACCAGCTCTCGGCGGTGTAAATCCGATGGTCGGGGCCGAAGGTGATGTCGACCATCCCGGCCGGGTGGTCGAACATCTGCCCGATGGGCTCGCCCTTCGCGTCGTAGAGCAGGATAATGCAGGCATTGAATTCGTTGGCGGGCGCGTTGCCGGCACCGACGCGGCGGTTGATGGCCACCGCCACCGTGCCGTCGCTGTCCACGTCGATACTTGGCGGCGACCAGGAGTAGGGGCTCATGTCGCCATCGTAAAAGTAGGTGGCTTCCAGGTGCACCGGCTTGGCCGCCCACGCGGCGGCAGCCGCGACCAGCAACACCAGCACCCACAGGGTGCGCAGGCCCGTGTGGCGGGCAAATCCGTGCGAGGTATGCGCCGCAAACGTCATGGTCATGGCTGGCTCCTTTTCCCGGGAGGCGGCGGGCCGGGAGGCACATACGCCGCTCCCTACCATTTACGCGGCGCCGCGTCAATTCCTTTCGGCGCCGGCAACCTCGTGGCGGTCTTGTGCCGGCAACCCGCGGCTTGGTGCAGTTGGCGCGCATATCGCGAAATGGTATGAGGCTGGGAACTGTCAATGCCCTGGAATTATCTGCCCTTGCCGGTAGTCACTCAGAAGCCGTTTGAAAACGCCTACTCCTCCGGTCAGCGCTGCTCTCCCCAGCGCCTAGCGGTCGCTTCCTGTCCTGGTGTCTGCGACCGCCGATGCGGTCCGCCCGGTGCCGGTGGCCGCCGATTGCTTGTCACAACATGC